>NZ_JBBECC010000070.1:0-5475 GCF_040882025.1 Parvibaculum sp.
CTTCGAATGATTGCGCACCGCCGCCTTCGACGAGGCATAGGCGGCGGCCCCGGGGATGCCGACCATGCCGGAGCGGGACGAGAGATTGATGATGGAGCCGGTACCGGCCGGGCGCATGACCCGGATGGCGTGCTTGCAGCCGAGGAAGACGCCGTCGAGATTGACCGCGTGGACCGCGTGCCAGTCCGCGAGGCTCGCATGCTCCGGATCGTGAGGAGCGGCGCTCGCTCCAAGGCCGGTGATGCCGGCATTGTTGACCAGGACGTCGAGCCGGCCATGCGCGGCAACGACCCGTTCGAGGACGCGTTGCCATTCCGCCTCCTCGCGGACGTCGAGATGCGCGTAATGCGCCGACGATCCCAGCGCGGCGGCGGCCGCCTCCCCCGCCGCGTCGTCGATATCGGTCAGCCAGACCGCCGCGCCCTCGGCCACGAAGGCGCCGGCGATTGCGCGCCCGATGCCGCGCGCGGCACCCGTTACAAGCGCTGTCTTCCCGTGGAGACGCAAGCGGACCTCCCGATACGATCCGGTCCACACGATTTCAACCGGCCGGAGCCGGCGCGGGACCATTGGTTGCCGGTGCGATGCGCGACTGTGGCATCCGGAACGGCAACCCGCAACAAAGCCGCAACGGCCCGTCTTTCACAAAACGAAAACGGGGAGAGCTTTCGCTCTCCCCGTTCGCCCCGGAGACATGCGGGCCGCGGGGATGAAGCCGCGCGCGCCCCGCTCTCCTTGTTTCAGTAACCGACGCCGCCGGTGAAGAAACCGCCGCCGCCATCGCTGGACGAAACCTGATCGTGGCGGCTGCTCTTGCGGATCAGCACTTCGGCATAGGCCATGCGCGTCTGCTGCGGGATGCGCGTCATCGACGGCGCACGCTGCGGCACGCAGGCAAGCATGCCGTTGGAGCCGTGATGCAGCGCCTCGCCCGGACGGCATTCGATGACATAACCGCCGACATAGTCGGGCGTGTTGCCATCGGCACCGGCCATGCGGCCGATCGTCGAGACCAGCATGTCGCCGGCCACGCAATGGAAGAGTTCGACATCCTGGCCGGGCGTCACCTCGGTAACGGCCGAACTCAGGCGCGCGGCCTCTTCAAGACCCTTGGCGCTGACGCAGATCGCCTTGACCGGCTTCGTCACATGCTTCTCGCGCACGATGACGTTGAGCGAACCCATCGGCGCCGCCGGCGCCGCAGCCGCGAAATATCCGCCACCGCCACCGCCGAAACCGCCGCCGCTGCCATTGCCGATGGCAACCGCGCTGCCGCGATCCATCGCCTGCGAGGCACTGTCGGCCGCCGCATTGGCACTGGCGAAGGCGGTTGCCGTGGCGCTCGCCTGCGCGGCGGCGTTGACGTGCACCTCGACGTTGACGTTGTTGGTGTTCGTATTGGTATTGGTATTGGTATTGGTATTCGTATTGGTGTTCTTGTTGGAGTTCTGGTTGTAATTCTTGTTGTAGTTCTGGTTGTAGTTCTTGTTGTAGTTGCTGCCGCCGCTCGGCTTGGGCGGCGTATAGCCGCCACCGCCGCACGTGCCGCAGCTGCTGCCGGCATAGGCCGGCGTTGCGCCCATCGGGGCGAAAAGAAGAGCGGCGGCCAGCGCCATTCCGCTCAGAACCAGCCCGCGGCTGGAAAGGGTAAACTTCATCTGCTTCATCCTGACACTCCCGGCCCTCGGGGGGCTCGTTGGCCTGCGTCTTAACGGGGTACTCGGACCGGCCGATGCAGAAGCCATGCCGGATGCCAAAACGCGGCAGTCACGCCCGACAAACCGTTAACGCAAAGGCCCGGCCACGCCTCACCGGCACAAAACCGGACACCCCCGTTAATCTTTCCGGCACCGGCCTGCCCGGTAACGCCCGCCGCAAGCCTCTGTTTTATATGGATGAATCGGCCCGGAACCGGCCCCGGTCCTGCCGTCGTCCCGCCGCTGTTAACGTCTGGCACGGTTTCTGCTCCCTCATCCCTGTCCGCCCCAAATGGCGCGTCATCCCGTACCGGATCGGTACGGAACGCCAAAACGGGACCGGACGGCGACGGCGAAACCCGAAACGGGACGAGCCGTTTTGAATGGGCTAACATCCGTTTGGGCATGAGGGGCATCCCCCGCCAGGCGGACATGACGCCGAGGCGAGGGATGAAGGCGATGAAGCACAAGACCACACAAGCGCTGTTCGACTACTGGAACGCGATGCGCGCCGGCCGTCCGGCGCCGCGCCGCAACGAGATCGAACCCGGCGACATGCGCGCCATCCTGCCTTACGTGTTCATTCTCGAACGCAAGGATCGCGACACCTATCGCTTCCGCCTGGCCGGCACCGGCCTTTGCAGCGTCTACGGCATGGAATTTCGCGGCCACAACATGCTCTCGATGTGGGGCGACGATTGCGCCGAGACCATCAAGGACGCGCTGGAAGACGTGACCGGCAATGCCGGCGTCACGGTTGTCGAATATACCGCCGCGACCACGGACGGCCGCGAGACGACTTTCGAAATGGTGCTGCTGCCGCTGACGCATGAAGACGGCACGCTGTCGCGCGTGCTCGGCGCAGCCGTTCCCGTCGACCGGCAAAGCTGGGTCGGCGACAGCCTGCTGGCGCGCCAGTGGATCGATCGCCTCCGCCGCCTCGACCCGGAACGCATGCCCAAGCGCGAACCGGCCGCCCAGACGGCCGCCCGCCGGCTCGCCGCCGAAAAGCCGCCCGTCGCGGTGGCCCATATCGGCAAGCGCATGCCGCAAGGCGCGCCGCTCCGCAGCGAACGCTCCTATCTGCGGCTGGTGAAGGACGCGCTGAGCCGCAGCGAGGAACGCGGCTAGGCGTTTCCCTCGGCCATCCATGCCCGCCAGCCCTGCGCGAGCCAATAGCAGAAAAGCGTGACCACCGAGAGCACACTGTCGACAATGATGGTCAGCCAGGGATCGGCGGCCTCGAAGACGAAAAGCAACAACAGAACCTTGCCCGCCTTGTGGAAGAAGACCAGTTCCCACAGGCCCGGCAGGCGGCGCGGAAAAAATCCCAGCAAAACGAAAAGCCCGGCAAAAACGAGATAGCCGAGCATCCGCCATATCTCGACGCCGACGCGATCCGGCGCGAAATCGCCGATCGTCGCGGCAGCGCCCGCAAAGGCGCCGACAGCGGAGAGGCCGAGCAGGCTCATCAATATTCTTGCGATGCGGTTGCGGGCGGGTGTCATTGCATTTCTCCGGCAGGAATGAATGCGCCAGTTTCGTCGCAACCCGCCGCCGCCGGAAGCGCCATGGCCGTTTGATCGCTATACGGGGATGTATGGGTAGCGCATCGTCGCGCTTCCGTTCCACCCTTCCTCAGGGGGAGGGTGGGAAGAAAGACACTTCAAAGAAAAAGCCGGTGTCCTTCGACACCGGCTTTCTTTTCGTCCGTCAGCAGAGGATCAGGCGGCGTGGCCGACCCGGTCTTCGGCGATGGTCACATTTTCAGGCGCCATCGGGGCCTTGCCGAGCATGTCGTCGGAGATCTTTTCGGCGATCATGATGGTCGGCGCGTTGGTGTTGCCGCCGACCAGCGTCGGCATGACGGACGCATCGACGACGCGCAAGCCCTGCAGCCCGTGAACACGACATTTGGTGTCGACCACCGCCATCGGATCCGATCCCATCTTGGCCGTGCCGACCGGATGATAGATCGTCTCCGCGGTTTCGCGGATCCAGGCGTCGATATCGGCATCGGTCTGCGTGCCGGCGCCGGGCCAGAATTCCGGGCCCCGGTAGGGATCCATCGCGCGCTGGGCGATGATGTTGCGCACCATCTTGACGCCGTCGCGCATCACCCGGCGATCGTATTCGGCTTCGAGATAATTGGGCTGGATCAGCGCGTGATCGGCCGGGTTGGTCGACTTCAGCGCCACAAAGCCGCGGCTTTCGGGCCGAAGCTGGCAGATGTGAACGGTGAAGCCGTGCCGGTCGGACTTGACGCGCGCATGATCGCGCATCATCGCGGCGACGAAATGAAGCTGGATGTCGGGGATTTCGAGTTCCGGCCGCGTCTTGAGGAAGGCGCCGCTCTCGAGACCGTTCGAGGTCGCCAATCCCGACTTGAAGAAGGTGTATTGCATGCCGGTCATGATCTGCTTCAGCGGATTGCTGACCTGGCTGTGCAGCGTGATCGGCTGCGTGCATTCGTTGAGCACGACGCTGTCGAGATGGTCCTGCAGGTTCCGCCCGACGCCCGGCAGATCGGCGACGACATCGATGCCGAACTTGCGGAGATAGTCGCCCTTGCCGATGCCGGACAGCATCAGCACCTGCGGCGAGTTGACGGCGCCGCCCGAAAGCACGATTTCGCGGCTCGCGCGCACGGTTTTCGTCTCGCCCTTCTGCGTGTATTCGACGCCGACGGCCTTCTTGCCCTCGAAGAGAATGCGCGAGGTCAGCGCCTCGACCTCGACGGTCAGGTTCGGACGATCGAGCACAGGCGTGAGATACCCCTTGGCGGCGCTGCAGCGCTGGCCGTTCTTGATGGTGAGCTGATAGGGACCGACGCCTTCCTGCTGCGGGCCGTTGAAATCATCCGTATAGGGATGACCGGCCTGCTTGCCGGCCTCGACGAACGCCTCGAAGAGGACATTTGTCTTGCGCGGATTGGAGACGCCGAGCGGGCCGTCGCCGCCATGGAAGGCGCTGTTGCCGTTCTCGTTGCCCTCGGCGCGGCGGAAATAGGGAAGCACATCGGCAAAGCCCCAGCCTTCGAGGCCGAGCTGGCGCCACATGTCGTAGTCGCGCGCGTGGCCGCGAATATAGATCATGCCGTTGATGGAGGAAGAACCGCCGAGCACCTTGCCGCGCGGCCAGAAAAGCTTGCGGTTGTTCAGGAAAGGCTGGCCTTCGGTGTAGTAGTACCAGTTGGCAAGCTCGGTGCCGATCAGCTTGCCGACGCCGGCCGGCATGTGAATCATGAAGTTCTTGTCCTTCGACCCCGCCTCCAGCAGCAATACCTTGTTTGCCGGGTTTTCGGACAAGCGGTTGGCCAGAACGCAGCCCGCGCTGCCGGCGCCGATAATGATGAAGTCGAAGTCGCTCATGAAACTGGTTCCCGCCCGTTGGATTGGTTTTGCCATACGCGCCGCCGCGCGGGACCGCAAGGTCCGCCATGCCCGGCTCCGGCCGCATCTGGCCCCGATTCCCTGATTGATCGGAATTTGAGGCGATTGTCGGGAATCGCCGAAGCTGACGCAAGCGTCAATTTACATGTTTTGCCGGGCAAACCTTTGCCGGAACGGGAAAAATATTCGTTTTGCGATGCGGCTTCGGTAGAATTTCGTTAACCGTGTCAGGGCTATCCTGTTCCCGGAAAGGCTGGCGCTCTCCGCGCCCAGCCGGTTCTGGGACAATCCGGGCTGAGCAGTATGGAATCCGACGACGTCGAGCACGAAGAACGCCGCAAGCACAAGCGCGTGGCCTTCGAAGCCAAGGGCCGCTTTCTGGCGCC
>NZ_JBBECC010000071.1:0-33713 GCF_040882025.1 Parvibaculum sp.
GCTGGAGCTGGCGCAGCTCCACGGAATCGACATTCGACTGGCTGACTTCAGATTTGGCGCCCTCCAGACGTGTGGAAAGCGCCTGGTAGCGGGCATCCGCCGTCAGGGCGGCGTTGCGCACGCTGCTGACGATCTTGCCGACCTCGGTCTGGATCTTTGCCCGCGTGTCGCGCTGCTGCGCCTTGATGTTTTCCATGCGGGGATGCATCGGACCGAAGGTTGCCGACAGCTCCGCCGCTTCCCGCTGGATATCCGCTTCCTTTTCCTCAAGCGCCTGGATGAGCGGCGAATTGACGACTTCCGGAATGCTGTCCAGTCCGCTCCCCGAATTCAGCACGGCTTCGGCCTGCGACAGCCGCGCCTGCGCTTCGGCCCTGTCGCTCTCGGCCATGATAAGCTGGCTGTTCAGCTCCTCCAGTTGCTGTGTGCTGACCGTCGTCGTCTTGGCCTGAAAAAGCCCGTGCTTCTTGCGGTATGCCTCGACGGCGCGCTCGTCCTCGTCGACCTGACGGCGCAGGTCGGCAAGCTGTCCCTTGAGCCAGGTGTTGGCCCGTTGCGTCGTTTCGATCCGGTGCACATGGATCTGTTCGGTGTAGAGATTGGCGAAGGCGTTGGCGGCGCGCGCCGCAAGCTGCGGATCGACCGAACTCACCTGAACGTTCAGCACATAGGAACGATCGGTCGGTCCGACCGAAACTTTCGACAGCAGAACATCCGTTACGCGTTCGCGTTGCGTCTTTTTCGATACCTCGTCGCTGCGCGGTGCCGGGGCGGTGCCGAAGAAAATATTGGCCCAGGTCCGGCGGTCCCGCAGATAAGGGTTGAACTCGGGATCGGTGTCGAGCGCGAGCCGCTCGGCGACACGGGTCGCGATGGTGCGCGACGTGATGATGCGCGCCTGGCTTTGCACGGTTTCGCTGTCGACGCGCGGCCGCTCGCCCGGTGTCTGTGCCAGCATGTCGCTGGCCGGCGTGCCGATCAGAACCTCCGCGGTCGCGGTATAAAGCGGCGTCATACTTTTGACGGCGACCAGCGCGACGAGGAACGTCGCGGCGGCGGCGACGGCGATGATGCTGTGCCGGCGCCAGAGCTTGTGGAGCATGGACATCAGGTCGTCCGTCGATCCCGTCTCGTGGACGAGGCTCGGTACGCCGCGCGTCTGCGTCGCGGGCAGTGTCTCTCCGGACCAATGCGTTCCGTTCGGCATCGTCAGAACCACCTTTCGTTGATTCGGATCACGTCGCCCGGCCGGATGCCGGTTTCCGGACTTGCCTCCAGTTCGACGGTTTCGCCTTCGCGGCCGCGCTTGATTTCGAAGTCGTCTTCATCCGCGCGATAGGTGAAGCCGCCTGCGAGCGCGACGGCGTTGATGGCGGTCATGCCGTTGACATAGGGGTAGCTTCCCGGCGCCCTGACTTCGCCGACAATATAGAAGGGGCGATAGGTCAGGACTTCGACGCTGACATTCGGGTCTTTCAGATAACCCGGTTTCAGCCTTTCCTTGATGCGCTGCTCGAGCGCGGTCGCCGACAAGCCGTTCGCATCGATCGCGTTTATCAGCGGCATCGAAATCTTGCCCGCGCCATCGAGATGGAACTGACCGGAAAGATCGGGCTGGCCGTAGACGACGATCTTGACCCTGTCGCCGGGGCCGAGCTCGTAGTCGGAGGGCGCCGTGCCCACCGGCGGCTGGCCGGCGCCCGGCGGCGCCGTCGATGCGGTCGACATATCCTCTGCAACCGATGCGGTTGCGACAAACATAGCGGCAGCAAGCAGCAGCACGACGCCGAAGCGGCGAAGGCTGAACGGTGCTGAAAGTTTTCTGGCGGACCACATGGTCTTCTCCATGGCGCTTTGTCGCGGTCGCGGTTTCGTTTTCCGGCAGGATCACTATGGCGTGCCGTTCCGTCCGATGCGTGTGACCAATGTGAGGCTGCATAAAAAATGGGCGGGCGCCGGTTTCTTCCAATGTGATCGGAAAGTGGCCACGCATCCGTGCTTATGTTTTGTAATCCCGGTCGGTGACCGGCGAAGCGGCTGTGCAACCACTTGATTGTTTCAAGAAATGTTTCAGCGCTGCAACATTGTGAGGCGCGCGTAGATGGGCATGAATCGCAACCGATGCAATAGCTGCGCGGTTTTCTTCGCGTCTCCGCATTTGCGGACCGCAGCGACGCATCTTCCGTGTGTTGCCGAATCTCCACGCCTCTCCGCGCGTTCCGTGTAGCCATATATTCGCCACAGAACGGCCTACCCACGGTCATACCCCGATGGAAGGATCGCGACGGTCACACAAAGCCGATCACACAGTTGAGTATCGCAAGTATCGGCGTGCTCGGACCGGAACGGGGAGACAGGCAGTTGAGTGATTTTGTCGACGATCTGGATGAGCACATCAGACATCTCAGACGCTATGCGCGCGCTCTGGTGGGCCACCCCGAAGATGCGGACGATCTTGTGCAGGAGAGTCTGAGGCGCGCGCTGACCTATGCGAACAGCGAACGCGAGACCGCCAACTGGCGCGCCTATTTGTTCCGTATTCTGCATAATGTGCGTGCCGATCACCTGGCCCGCAAGGCGCGGGACCGGGAAGTTCCGATCGACGATTACGCGGGCGAGCTTGCCTGCCCGGCCGCGCAGCACGGGATCATGGCAGTTCAGGACATGGAGCGCGCGCTCGGGTTGCTGCCGACGGAGCAGCGCGAGGTCGTCCTCCTTGTCGGTCTCGAGGGCCTCACCTATCGCGAGGCCACTGATGTGCTCGACGTCCCGATCGGCACGGTCATGTCCCGGCTGAGCCGGGGACGGGAAGCGCTTCGCCGCATCCTGGCCGATCCGGATACCGGCATGGGGCTGGACGATGCCGGCGTCGTTCCGGACGGCGAACTCGAAAAACGGGTCGTCTGATTTCCGTTCCGGGGTTAAGTATTTTGTGCCCCCCCCCCGTCCATCGGCATCGGCATCGGTGCGCCGACGCTTCCGCTAGGTATATTCCGATTCTGTTCCGGCCTGTCGAAACGCGCGAGCATTCTTGGAGTTGGACGTCCCGTAAGGGAAGAGTGCGACCGAAGTCCTCGCTCAGAGTCCCCGCCCCCCCGAGCTGAGCGAGGACTTCACATCGCCTCCGGAGATGTCCCTTGGTTCAGATCATCTATTATCAGCGGCCCGAAACGCGTGCCGCGGTTTCCCGGATCATGGTTCCGACCGATGACGAGACGGTGAAGCAAATTCGCCGTCTGCGAGCGCTTGGCTACACCATTGTCAGTGTTTCGGCGGAGGCGGATGTGCAGAGCCCGATGCCGCGCATCCCGAGGCTGGGAACCGCCCGTTGAGCGCAGGGCCGGCGGCACGGGCCGCCTTTCCCTATTCGAGAACGAGGTCCTCGATGTTTTCAATGACTTCGATATAGCTCACCGACGGGTCGATCTCGACGCCGAAGCCGAGCGTTGCCTGTTCGATCCCTTCATATTCGAAAGTCAGCACCGCCATGATGATATTGGGCGCTTTGTCGTCCTCGGACAGCGGGAGCAGCAGGCGATTGACGGTCAGGCTGCTTTCCCGCGATGCAATATATTTTCCCCGCGAAAACACCGGCGTCTGTGTTTTCCAGGCGATCTGATAGAGTTCTCGGGTGAATTCGTCGGGCCCGAGCGACGCCGGACCTCCGTCATGTTCGCCCACATATTTTCCGGTCAGGTCGGCGCCGAAGGCGGTGACGATCGCCGTGCCGACCAGGCGGCAGCGAAAGCGCGTGCCGTTCTCCATCGCGTCGGCGAGCATGATGTTGGGCAATACTGGCTTGATCTCGCCGGGAACGATGTCGGACCGTTGCGGCATGCGTCGCGTGCCGCGCTTGCGGATCCAGTAGGCGAGCGCCTTGCTCAGTTTCGAGTCGTTCAGATAATCATATTTGACAATATTGGACTTTCCCGATGCCGGGGCATCCTCGGACGGCGATTCCGGGTCGGCGGCGCTCAATCCATGGCGGTCAGCGGCCTTTTCCGACGGGTGCTGCATGGGCAATCGTGCCTTCTGCGATATTCGGGGTGTTCGGATGGGAGATCGAAACGCCAACCATCGAACTGTCATCGGCCATTGCCGCAGCGCCAGCCTGTTGTCTGAAACCGAGCGTTTAAAGATAAAGAGTATGAGCTTGCCTGATTCTATAGCAGGCTCGGAAAGTACGTAGGGCCGATGACCGGTGGTGCGTGCCGGGCCGCGGCCCGATGCCGGATGCCGTCCGCCGTGCTGTTCCGGGGTCCGCCAATCCGGGGATAAGTTTTTTGCCGCCGGCATTGTCGTCGGGGTCAGGGTGCTTGCAGCGGGTTGCCACGTGACGCTGGATAAGTTGACCTTATCCCCGCCCCCCAAACTCCCTGAATGATTTTGCCACTGCGGCAATCCGGGTTCGCGTTCCGGCGACAGGCTGCGGCAGCGATGCGCGCCGTATGCCCGTGTCGTATTTTATGACAGTTTTGTGACAGTTCGATGACAGAGGGGGGGTGCCGGGAATCGGCTGCGCTGTCACATATGCCGGTTCCACCCTCTATCACCTTGAAATAGCGTAGAAATTGCCGGCCGATCGGGTTTATGACAGCGCTGTGGCAGCGTCTGCGTCGTCAGCTGTCAAACGACGCCCGCTTTCAGGAAGTCGTGGATATGGACAATGCCCACGGGCTTGCCATCCTCGACCGCGAACAGGCTGGTAATCTTCTTTTGATTCAAGAGGTTGACGGCTTCGGAGGCGAGCATCTCCGGGCTCACCGTCACCGGCGTCCGGTTCATGATCTCGCCGGCCGTCTTCGCCAGCAGGCCCTCGGCCGAGTGGCGGCGGATGTCGCCATCGGTGATCATGCCCGCCAGGCGGCCGCTTTCGTCGGTCAAGCCTATGCAACCCTTGGACTTTTTCGACATGATGACCAGCGCTTCCGTCATCGGCGTCTGCGGACGGGCAAGCGGCATGGCGCCGCCGGTCTCCATGATCTCGCGCACATGGCTCAGCATCGCGCCAAGCTTGCCGCCGGGGTGGAAGACCTTGAAATCCTTGGCGGAAAAGCCCTTGCGCTCGATCAGCGCCATGGCGATCGCATCGCCCAGCGCGAGCTGCATCGTTGTCGAAGTCGTCGGCGCGAGCTTGTTGGGGCAGGCCTCCTCGACCTTCGGCAGCAAGAGCGCGATGTCGGCGGCGCTGCCGAGCACGCTGCCGCGTTCCTGGGTGATCGCGACCAGCGGAATCGCGAAGCGTTTTGCATGCGAAATGATGCTGTAAAGCTCTGAAACTTCACCGGATTTCGAAATGGCGAGGATGGCGTCGCCATTGACGATCATGCCGAGATCGCCGTGGCTGGCCTCGCCCGGATGGACGTACTGTGCCGGTGTGCCGGTCGAAGCCAGCGTCGCGGCGATCTTGCGCGCGATGTGGCCGGACTTGCCCATGCCGGTGACGACGACGCGGCCGGTGGCGGCGCCGAGCATTTCCACGGCTTCGGTGAAAGGCCCGTCGAGCGACGCCATCAAGGCGTTAAGCCCTTCTATTTCCAGAGAAAGTGTCCGCCGCGCCGAGGTGAGGTGGTCGGCGCGGGCGGCGGTCTTGAGGTCTGGCGGCAAGGCGGCGTCTCCTGATTTTCGGCTCTTCTATATATCATGGGCACAGATGCGCCTATGCGGCGTATTGCGGGATTTGGCGGGAATGGCCGGAATCCAGCGGGATTGCGGCGTGCTATCTCCTTGTTTGCGCAGGCAAAGCGGATAGTGTCGGGCCGAATCTGAAAGAGGTGGCTGGTGCCGGGTGGAATCGTCAATCGGTTGCGGAAGGCGTTCACGCGCGCGCCTGTCGCGCCGCCCTGCGTGCCCGCGGGATTGCGGCTTTACGCGATCGGCGACATTCACGGCCGCGACGATCTGCTGGGCCAACTTCTCGGGCTGATCGAGGCCGATGCCGCGGCCGCGCCGGACATACGCAAGGTATTGATTTTCCTCGGCGATTACGTCGATCGTGGGTTGCAGTCGCGCCAGGTGCTCGACCGGCTGACCGGCGATTTCGCGCCCGGTTTCGAGCGCGTCTTCCTGAAGGGCAATCACGAGCTGGCGCTCAGGCAGTTCATGGACGACGCCGCTTTCGGCCGCACCTGGAAATATTACGGCGGCCTCGAGACGCTGCACTCCTATGGAATCAAGGAACTGACGCTCTCCGACGACCCCGCCGCCTTCGAACACGCGCGCGAACGGTTCAATGCGGTCCTTCCCGGCAAGCATCTGGATTTCCTCGACAATCTGGCGCTCACCGCCGAGTTCGGCGACTACTTTTTCGTCCATGCCGGCGTCCGTCCGGGCATCGCGCTCAGCCGCCAGATCGAAGAAGATCTGCTCTGGATTCGCGAGGATTTCCTCGATTCCTCAAGCTCCTACGGCAAGATTGTGGTGCATGGCCATACGCCGCGCGAAACGGTCGAGTTCCGTTCGAACCGCATCGGCGTCGACACCGGCGCCTACATGACCGGCGTCCTGACGGCGCTGGTGCTCGAAGGCGAGGGCCGGCGTCTGATCCAGACCGGCGAGGTGCCGGCGGCCGCGGCAAATTAACCAGCGCGGCAGAAAGCAAGGTGTTTTTGGATCGAAACACTGCTTTGTGTGCGCAAATGATGTTAGTTAAATGGACATCGGCGTCGTCGATCGCGAGGCGCGGGGCAATTTTCCATTGTGCGAACGGATGGAAACCGGTGGAGGCTTCCCAATGAACCGACTTGTGACCGCAGGACATGCGGTTTTGTCAATGCGGTCGCGGATTCCGTCGATGCAGCAATGGCTTGCGGCGATATCGCTGCTGATAATGAGCGTTCTTCTGACCGCCTGCGGCGGCGGTCCGCGTGCCGGATCAGGCGCGCCGGTCGTTGCTGAGCCAGCCTCAGTTGAATACCGGCTCGGTTCGGGCGACCGGTTGCGACTCATCGTCTATGGCGAGCCGGATCTGTCGGGCGAATTCGATGTTTCCGGCACCGGCCGGGTTGCCTTGCCGCTGATCGGTCAGGTCAACGCGAAGGGGCTGACGCTTCACGATTTCGAGCGGGCCGTGGAGATGAAACTTCGTGAGGGTTATCTGACCGATCCGCGGGTCAGCGCTGAAGTCCTCAACTACAGGCCCTTCTACATCATGGGCGAGGTCGTGAAGCCTGGCGAATATCCCTACACCAGCGGAATGACGGTGCTCAATGCCATCGCGGTTGCCGGCGGCTACACCTACCGGGCCGACGATACGCGCGTTTTTGTGGCTCGCGAGCGAAGCCAGGGCGAACAGGACGTCCGGCAGCTCGAAACCACGCCGGTACAACCTGGCGATGTCATCCGAATTCCCGAACGATTCTTCTGACCTGCCTCTGATGCAACAGAATATAGTGGTCCGCCAGGCAATGAGACGCTGTCCGTAGGCTACCTCCGGAACGCTTGCGGTTGTAGGGCGCGCGAACATTCGGGTTGTCGTGCAGTTGTCGATGGCTGGGGCACCCATGCATGGTTAAGACCAATGCGCGACGTTGCCGCGAAGACACGCAGCGTCGCGATTCGTCGGATGAAACGACCGCAGTGGCCGGCATTCTCCGCGTTTCGCCTTGGGACATTTTGGGGGCTGTGGTAGATTTTCCGGGTAATTCCGGCGTTTGAACGCGCCTGGCGATATATGCGCGCGCCGCGCCAACCGGGAGAAGATCGATATGATCAGACAATTTCTTGCGCCCGCTTTTGCAATTGCCCTCATGGCCCTTGCGCCGGTTGTCATGACTGCGACACCCGTTATGGCGGATGTTGCAGACGACATCGACGCCGTGTTGGCAGACACGACGATGACGGATGAAGAGTTTGCCGAGGCGGTCGCCGCCATCGTTCTCGGGGCCGAGGATCCGGTCGCCGCCGCACAGCTCATCGCCGACAAGATCGCGGCGCTATCGCCGCCCCTGAGCGATGCACGGCTGGCGGCGGTCGGAAACGGGCTCGGCGCGGCGGTTGCGGCGCTCAACGAAACAAACCCGACCGCAGCAAGCCAGATCGCCGCGATTGTGACGACGATGCCCGAGGCCGTCGAACTGGCTTTTGCCGAGACCGCCGGTATGACGGCGTCGGTGATTGCCGCGCGCGATAACAGTCTTTTCGAGGAGAGCACCGGGGACAAGAGCGCCAACTGACATTGAGGCAATTGCTCGCGCCGGGATTCCTTGCCTGACGGGCTTGGGATTTCATGAAAGCGCCGGAAGCGTCGTCGGCGGGGTGTGTGCCGTATCGGACGTGATCTGTCCGGCTGCGGGTCGTCAAACAGCAGGGGATTTGAAGTATGTCTATCGGGAAGACCGGTCCGTTTTTCGTGGCCATGGCCTTGGGTGCATCCATCGTGTCCGCAGGCGCGCAGGAAGCAGATCCGGGAGCAGGGTATGAGCCACTGGGGATCAGGGCCGGCAGTTTCGTTGTTCTGCCGTCGCTGACCACGAGTGCGGTCTATAGTGACAACATCTTCCGCACCGAGAGCAATACCGAAGACGATCTCATTCTGACGGTGCAGCCGCAGGTTTTGGTCGAGTCGGCATGGAGCCGCCATGCGCTGAACCTTCACGCCGGGGTGCAGAGCCGGTTTTACGATAGCAACAGCAGCGAAGATCACACGAACTGGCGGGTTGGCGCCGACGGGCGGCTCGATATCACACGCGACACGAATGTCGTCGGCGAGGTCGAATATGCCGAATTGCACGAGGAACGAGGGGAACCGCTGGCGCTTGCCACGGCCGCCGAGCCGACGCCTTTTTCTGCTCTCAGCGGTAGCATCGAACTGAACCAGCGTTTCAATCGGATGACCGGCACCCTTGGGGCGTCCTATTCGCAGCTGGACTTCGATACCGTTCCCGCAACCGTTGGCCCCCCGATCAACAATGACGGTCGTGATCGAGAGGAATACGAGCAGCGGTTGCGGCTCGGTTACGACGTCTCGCCCGACATGAACGTCTTTGTCGAAGGTCGGCTCAACCAGGTGCGCTACGATCTGCAGCCGCCCGCGGTTCCCAATAGCCGTGATTCCGAGGGCTATGCGGTTCAGGGCGGTGTCACCTTCGCGATTACCCGGCTCGTCAGCGGTGAGGTTGCCGTCGGCTATCTCGAGCAGGAATACGACTCGCCGGCGTTTCGGAATGTGAGCGGACTTGCCTATAACGCCGATATTTCCTGGTCGATGACGCCGTTGACGACTGTCACCTTCGGCGCGGGCTCGAGTGTTGACGAATCGACATCTGTGGGTGTCGGCGGCCGTCTCAGCCAATATGCCAGGGTCGGGGTCGATCATGAATTGATGCGTAATGTGCAGCTCTCAGGCGCGCTTCGGTTCCAGAACGACGACTATGAAGGAACGACACAAAACGAGGATTACCTCGATGCCGGTGTCGGGGTGCGCTATTTGATGAACCGGAACGTTTCGCTTCGGCTCGGATACGACTATGGCACCCGCGAGTCGAATGTGGCGGGCCGGGACTATACCGAAAACAGGGTCGGACTTTCGCTCACTCTGCAGCGCTGATTGCCGTGACATGGCGGCGTGGCCATGATGAAACCGGACAAGAAGGCCGCGCGACCGGGAGCCGGTTTCGCGGCCTTTGATTTTCCTTCGATGACCGGTGCGCGCCGCGCTGGTCCGGATGCGGTCAGATGAATATTATGAGTTCGGGAGAAAAGCCGCGCGAGAGCGAGCCCATGCGCGGGTATGGCGTGGCGCCGTTCGATGCTTCCGACGGCGCGGTTCTCGACATTCACAAGTTGCTGGCCATCGCGCGTCGGCGGATGTGGCTGGTGCTGATCATCACCGCCGCGCTGATGGCCGTCGCGACTGCCGTCATATGGCAGATCACGCCTCGATACACTGCGACGACGACCGTGATGATCGATACGCGACGCACCCAGATTGTCGACATGCCGTCGGTCTTGTCTGACCTTTCGCCCAATGCGGTCGTTCTCAACGCCCAGGCCGAGATCATCCGGTCGCGGGCGGTGACCGGACGCGTGATCGAGAAGCTCGATTTGAGTTCCGACCCGGAGTTCAATCCCATGCTGGGTGCTTCGGGACCGAAGCTTCTGAGCCCGCGTTCGTGGTTGCTTATTTTTGTCCGTGACAATGCGGCAGTGTTGTCGCCCGAGGAACGGGCACGCGTAGAGGCGGAGGCCGTTTTCGATGCGGTTCGGCGGGCGCTGGAGATCGTTCCCAGGGCGCAGGTTGCTTCTATCGACATCGGTTTTACATCGACCGATCGGGGAAAGGCGGCGCTGATCGCCAATGCAGTGGCCGATGCCTATGTCGTCGATCAACTCGAGGCCAAGTTTCAGGCAACCCGTCAAGCGACCGAGTGGCTCGATGCGCGGCTGGCCGAGCTGCGCGTTCAGCTCGATGAATCCGAGCGGGCCGTCGAAATATTCCGGGCCGAGAACGATTTGCTGAGCGCCAACACCGAGGGCGGGACGCTCAACGACCAGCAATTGTCCGAGCTGAACAGCCAGCTTATCACCGCGCGCGCCGACCTTGCCGCCAAGCAGGTGCGCTACCAGAGGTTGCAGCAACTGGTGCGCCAGGGTGGATCTGTCGAAACCGCCGGCGAGGTAATGAGTTCCGGCGTCATTGGTGGGCTCCGGCAGCAGCAGGCCGAGCTTGCGCGGCGGCAGGCGGAGCTCTCCTCGCGCTATGGACCGCGGCACCCCGAAATATTGAAAGTGGATGCCGAACAGCGTGACCTCGCCCGCGAGATTGCCAATGAGACGGGCCGTATTCTGGAGAATGTTCGCAACGAAGTCGACATTGCCGCGACGCGGGTGCAGTCGCTCGAAGGCAGTCTGGACGGGCTTCGCCAACGTGCCTCCGGCGACAACCAAGCGTTCGTCCAATTGCGAGCCCTCGAACGCGAGGCGGCTGCGACGCGAACACTCTATGAATCGTTCCTGACGCGGTTTCGGCAGACCAGCGAACAGGAAGATCTGCAGACGCCGGACGCGCGTGTCATATCGGAGGCGCGGGTGCCGACGGCGCCGAGCTATCCCAAGACGAGGGTTTTGCTTGCGGCTGCCCTGATCCTGTCGATCGGCGCTGGCCTTGCCTGCGCATTGGCGCTCGAATTGCTCGATGACAGCATCCATACGACCGCGCAGGTGGAGGAGATGCTCGGCGTCGTGAGCCTCGGCGTGATTCCTTTTGTCGGCTCGAAGGAGGCTGGCGGCCGGGAAGGTCCGCATAGCTACCTGCTTAAGAAACCTCTTTCGTCCTATTCCGAGGCCTTCCGCAGCCTCAGAACCGCGCTGACACTTTCGAATGTCGATCACCCGCCCCGGGTGGTGCTTTTCACCTCTGCCCTGCCGGGCGAGGGAAAGACGACCGCTGCCGTCAGCTTCGCCATATCGGGTGCGCGTGCCGGAATGAGGACGGTGGTTGTCGATTGCGATCTCAGGCGGCCGAAAGTGGCGGCAGCGCTCGGTTTACCCAGGCCGACGGTCGGCCTTGTCGAGCATCTGGCGCGCCAGGTTTCGCTGGAAGAGGCGATGCTGCATCACGAGGCGTCGGGGGTCGACTGCATCCCGGTCGCCGCCGGGACTTCCAATCCCGCAGAGCTGCTCAGCTCGCAGCATATGCGGGAACTGATGGAGCAGCTCAAGCTGCAATACGACCTCGTGGTGGTCGACTCGGCGCCCGTTCTGCCCGTATCAGATACGCTGACATTGGCAAGGCTCGTCGACACAACGCTTTTCATCGTGCGCTGGAACGAGACGCCCAAGGCCGCGGCGCGCAACGCCTTGCGCGAGTTCTTCAATTTCGGGCTGCCGCTAGCCGGCGTCGTTCTGGCCCAGGTCGATATGAGCCAGCAACGAAAATACGGCTATGGCGACAGCGGATATTACTACGGCAACTATAGTGGCTACCACTCGAACTGAGGCAGCGGACGCAAGAAGCCGGCGGGCGCCGGCCGGCGGACGCTTCTGGCAGGCGGCCCCGATCTTTGCCGGGGCTTTGCTGTTTCTTCTGGCTGCGCCCCGCTTCTGGGCCTATTCAGTCGCGCTGCCCCAGGACGGCCGATACTGGTCGATGGGAGAGGGCGCGGTGCTTTCCACCGGTGAACTTGCCGTTCTGGCCCGGGCCTATCGGGTGGCCACCCACCGGCATGCATCTTCACCCGAACTCCGGAACAGGCTGGGTGTCGTCGAGGTCGCTCTCGGACTCAGACTGCTGGACGACGCCCTTGTGCGCGAGGGCCGCGACCAATTGGTTGTCGCAGCGGCGCTGGCGCCGCTCAGGACCGACTCCTGGTCGCGGCTGGCCCATGCCGAGTTCTCGACAAATGGCGTCAATTCGCTCGTCCTTGAAGCACTCAGGCTATCGTGGATGACCGGACGTCTTGAAATCCCGGACGCCATGCGGCGGCTTCAAGTCTATCTGCGCGGATGGGAGGATTTGCCGCCCGAGGCGCGGGACGACGCCAGGGCGCAGGCGACGCTGCTGTGGCGGGGGCGGCACCTGCGCGGACTGGCCGAACTCTACATCGCGCTGCTTCCGGACGAACGCGAAAGGTTGCGGCACCTTCTTCCGGACCCGGATGCCGACGGTGCACGTATCGCCGGACTTGCTACGCAGTTATCGAACTCCGGGCGCTGACATCCGGAAGCTCTTCGGGCCATACTATCTGGTCGCTCCGAAATGTCTGGGCGGCGCCGACCCCCATGATGAAAGCATAGGTCGCCGCAATGGCAGGGATTTCAAGGCTGAAGTCCACGAGCGCGTGAAGGCCGACAAGGACGGTGGCGGCAACGGCAAGCATCGGGAAGATGCGGCTTCGCCGCCGCGAAGGGATTGCCCGGAGGGCGCTGGCGGCGACCAGCAGAATTGCAAGATTCAGGGAAAGCGCCGCCGGAACGCCGAGACCCAGCATGTTTTCCAGATAGGTATTGTGCGCCTTTTTCCAGCTCGAGGGGCTCGACACGGACAGGTCGCGATGGCTGGCGAAAGTTTCGTGGAACGCGCCATAGCCCGTTCCGAGCCAAGGCGCATCTTCGACGGCACGCAGGGAGAGTGCGAAGGCGGGCAGCCGGTCGGTCGCCAACGGGTCCTTTTCGAACCGTTCCATCAGCGGGTTGCCGGCAAAAAGGAGGATGGCGAGAAGGGCCGCGAGAACCGGCACGGCGATGACGGCGTGCCGGAGCCGGCCGCCGCGGCCGCCAAGCATGGCCAGTGCCGGTAGCGCCAGCAACGCGGCGGCAGTGCCGGCGACGCCCGCCCGCGAACCGGTGAGCACAAGGGCTGTGCCGATGAGCAACGAGGCGGCGAGCAGCGGCAACAGACGGAGAAAGACGGCGCGGTTCGGGCGGCTCGCAAACGGGCGGTGGCCGCCCCCTCGCGGCGCGAGATTTCGCGCCTCGTCGATAAGGAGGCCGACAGCACAGAGCAGGCCGAGGCCGGCATAGGTTGCATAGGAATTGCGGTTGACGAAGGTCGCTGTCAGGGCGTCGAAATAGTCCCATTTCCGCATGAAAAGGATCGTCTCGTTGCCGGCGAAGAACGCGGCCAGGCCATAGGCAGCATAAGCGGCGCCGATGCCGACGAAGATGTTGAGCGCCAGCGCGGCGCGACGGCGGTCGCGCGCCGTTTCCAGCGCTACCCAGAAAATAGCCAGATAGCCGCCGAGATTCATGAGCGCGGCGAGGGTTGCATCCGGATTGACCGTGATGCGGCCCTTGAGCGGCATGCCGAGTGCGGTCGACGCCTGTTGCCAGATGGGGTGATGCCAGGCTGCGGGCGTCCAGGTCGACCACTGGACGACCGCCCAAGCGAGGGTGAAACCGGCTAGGAGAAGAGGCAGTCGCAGGCGGCGCCAGTCGACGGCCGGCCGTCGGCCGCTGTGGAGATTGCCGGCAGCAAGTCCCAGCAGCAAGAGCCCGGCAAGTCCCGTCAGCAGCGCCGCGCTCCAAGGCCGATTGCTACCAAGCGGCAGCGGCGCCCAGGCAACGAGCAGCATCAGGCCCCAGAAGGCGAAATGGCGATGGAGGGGAGAGGAGGCCGGTGTCATTCTTCTTCCGTTTCTGGCGCTTTCTGGCTTGAAGATATTTTGTAGCAGCGTTTTTCGCCGCTTAGCGAGGCGTTCTGCCTGTTGTCGTTTCGATTTATGGCCAATACTGCCCGAAAGCCAACCGAAGGCCGTGTGCGGCCGCGTCAGACCGGACTCGCTTTCGATGCGCCGACCCGACAAGCTTTTCGCCTTTCTGCACCGCCTTGGACAGTGGGCTGCGCGGAGCCGTTGGCGGCGGGGACTTGCCGGTGCGGCGGCGCTGGCAGCTTGGGCTTATGCCGGGTTGGTGCTGGTGGGGCTGGCTCTCTGGCTGGCGACCGGCGACGCGCTGCTGCCGGTGCGGCTCATGATCGCCTTTGTCTACTGGATTGCGCTGGGGCTGGCGGCGGCCGTGGCATTGGCGCTGTGGCAGCGGCGCTGGCGGCTGGCCGCCCTGTCGCTACCGCTGGCACTGCTGCTTGGCGTGCCCTATCTGCCGCAATATCTGCCGCGCCTCGGCGCGCCGCCGCCTGCGGCCGGCGAGAGCTTCACGGTGATGAGCTATAGCGTGATGGGACGAAACAAGGATGTGGATGCCATGGCCTCCGTCATCCTGGAGGTGCGGCCGGACATTCTGTTCCTGCAGGAGTTCCACCTCATGGAGGCGCTTGAGGCGCGTATCGGCGGGCTCTATGGCGGCGCGCCGGTTCACGCGGTGCTGGAGCCGGGCATGGGGCTTGCCATTCTCAGCCGCTTTCCGTTAACGCCTTTACCGCCTCTGCGCGGTATACAGAAGGCGGTCGCGCATCTGCCTTGCGGCGACATTCATCTATGGACCTTGCGCGCGCCCAAGACATTCGATGGGCCCGCGCCCCAGCACCGGTTTGTGGCGATGCTTGCCGAAGACATGCGAATGCAGGACGCCCCGGCGCTGGCGGTCGGCGACTTCAACCTGACAGAGCGCAGTGCGCCCTACGCCTATCTGCGCCGCTTCCTCCGCAATGCGCATGAAGAGGCGGGCTTCGGCCTGGGCGCCACCTTTCCGGCGCCGGGACGAAGACTTGGCCGGTTGCTGCCATCTATGGTCCGAATCGATCATATATTCTTCAATGATCACTTTGTCGCAACCAATTCGTCGGTCGTGCCCGACGCGGGCGGTTCAGATCACTATCCAATCAGGAGCAGATTCGCTTGGGCAAATGTCTCGTGTGAGAGTCCGCAATGACTGGGTATCTTGACACGACGATACGTCCGCCTGATGGCAAGAGTTATCATGCGCATGTCAGGCGCGACGTTTTTCATCTCCTGCCGACGAAATGCGAGCGCGTGTTGGAAATCGGCATGGGTGCTGGCGGCACGATGGCGGCGTTGAAGCATGTGCGTCAGGTTTTGTTCTCAGCCGGTGTCGAGTTGGACGCACGCGCTGCCGTCGACGCAAGAAGTACAGCGGATGAAGTCCTGCAGGGCGATGTCACTCAGATGAATTTCCCGGGGCACTGGGCGGAATTCGACGTGATCCTGTGCCTCGATGTGCTCGAACATCTGGTCGATCCATGGCAGATGATTCACCGATTGCACGCCTTGCTCAAACCCAACGGTGTGATCGTTGCGAGTCTGCCGAACGTCAATTATTTCAGGGTTGCACTTCCGCTTCTATTGAGAGGGCAATGGGAGTTGCAGGACGCCGGAGTTCTCGACCGGACCCATCTGCGGTTTTTTGTCAAGAAGACGGCAATCGAACTGATGACATGCTCCGGTCTTGTGCTCCAGGTGATCGAATCGGGAGGCATTGCGCCGAACTCGCGCCGTTGGTGGGGCATCAAGCTTTCCGGCGGTCTGCTTGAACGATTTCTGGCACCTCAGTATCTCATCCGGGTCGGGCAGCAGACGGGCGCTTCGACCGGGTTCCGCGACGGAGGAGTATGATGCGAAATCCGATATGGCGGGATTTCGGAAAAGCGCTGGCAATCGTCGGCCCGTCGTCGCGCCGCGTGCTTGCAGGATTGTTTGGCATGATGGTTGTCGGATCGATTCTGGAGGTTATGGGTATCGGTCTAGTTCTGCCTGTGATGACCATACTCATCAGTCCTGGTGCGGTCGCGGAATATGAGCCCTTGAGACGCTTCAGTGAATTTCTTGGCGATCCGACGGCGTCCAACCTGTCACTAGTTCTCCTCGGGTGTCTTGCCGCCGCGTACGTCCTCAAGAATTTCTATCGCGTCGCTCTGGTGTACACACAAGCATGGTTTTCCTTTCGCCAACAAGCCGAGATCGCCCAGCGGCTCTATCGCGCTTATCTGTTGAAGCCCTATGCGTTTCACCTTCAGCGAAATTCCGCAGAGCTGATCAGAAACATCACGACTGAATCGGATTTGTTCAGTCTGCTGGTTCTCATGCCGGCATTGCTGATCTGCGCCGAAGCCATCGTGCTTTTGACGATCTTCTCCTTTCTTCTGTTTGTAAATTTTGGGGTAACACTTGCTGTGGTCGCCGTCTTCGGCAGCAGTAGCGTCGTATTCTACATGCTTGTCCAACACCGGCTCATCAGGTGGGGAAAGGCTCGCCAGCATCACGATATGCAGAGGCTCAAGCAGGCGCAGCAGGGTCTTGGGGGAATCAAGGATGTGAAAGTCCTGGGCCGCGAGGACTTCTTCCACGCGGCGTTTGCCGAGCATGCGACGGGAAGATCTCGCTATGAAGGGCGCAGTTTCTTTCTGGGCCAGATGCCTGTGGTTTGGCTGGAAACGGTGGCTGTCGTCACCGTTGTCGTCCTGTTCGCGGTTCTTGTCCTGAACGGCGCGGTGTTCAAAGAGAGCGTCCCGACGCTCGCGTTGTTTGGTGCGGCGGCACTGCGTACTATGCCATCGCTGAACAAGATACTGGGTGCGGGACAGCAACTCCGCTATTGCCGGCCCGTCATCGACACTTTGTACGCTGAGCTTGTGGGCGCAGAATTGTATCAACGCCATTCGAGCGACTTTGATACAATCCATGATCGCTTTGAACGCCTGCGGATCGCCAACGTGTCGTTTCAGTATGCGGGAGCCGAAAGCGAGGCACTTAATGACGTGACGCTCGATATTACGCGAGGCCAGAGCATCGGGATTATCGGTACCTCCGGCTCCGGCAAGACGACATTGATCGATCTTGTTCTCGGGCTACTGACGCCGACGCGTGGTGACATCCTTGCTGACGGACGGAGCATCTTCGGAAATGTCCGCGCGTGGCAGCGCAATGTCGGCTATGTACCGCAGAGCATCTATCTCGCCGACCAGACGCTTCGCGAGAATGTCGCCTTCGGCATGCGGCGAGAAGAAATTGATGATCTCGCGGTTGCCAGAGCTGTGGGAATGGCGCAGCTCGATTCCCTGATCGAAGCGCTACCCGACGGACTTGACACAATGGTAGGCGAGCATGGGGTTCGATTGTCGGGCGGACAGCGGCAACGGGTAGGTATCGCGCGTGCACTTTATCACGATCCCGAGTTGTTGGTTCTGGACGAAGCCACGGCCGCGCTGGACACAGAAACCGAGAAGGCGATTATGGAAGCTGTGCGGGCGTTGTCGGGGCACAAGACATTGATCATGATTGCGCACCGACTGACGACTGTCTCTACATGCGATGTGGTTCATCGTCTCGAGCACGGTCGGATCATTCGTTCGGGCAGTCTTGGTGAAGTCGAGGCGAAGGCGACTTCGGAGACTCAAGATGTTTGATATCCTGCGATCCCTTTTTCGGGCGCACGCGCAAGGTCTGAATATGAAGATACTTCGGCGCCAAATGTTGGGCGCGTATGTTCAAGAATGTGGGCGGAAGGTTACTAGCGATGTTTGACGACAAATCGATCCTGATTACCGGCGGCACGGGATCTTTCGGCAAGAAATATACGAAGACCATTCTGGAGCGGTACAAGCCTCGGCGTGTCGTGATTTTCTCACGCGATGAGTTGAAGCAGTTCGAGATGAGCCATGAATTCAATGCGTCGCAGATGCGCTACTTTATTGGCGATGTGCGGGACAGCGAGCGGTTGCGCCAGGCGATGCAGGGCATTGATACCGTCATTCACGCCGCAGCGCTGAAGCAGGTGCCGGCAGCGGAATACAATCCCATGGAGTGCATCAAGACCAATATCCATGGCGCCGAGAACGTGATCAAGGCGGCGATCGAGAACAAGGTCAGCCGCGTCATGGCGCTCTCTACCGACAAGGCGGCGAATCCGATCAATCTCTATGGCGCCACGAAGCTGGCCTCGGACAAGCTTTTTGTCGCGGCGAACAACATGGTGGGTACGGGCCCGACCCGGTTCTCGGTCGTTCGCTATGGTAACGTGGTCGGCTCGCGCGGATCGGTCGTTCCGTTCTTTCGCAAGCTTATCGATGAAGGCGCAAGGGAGATTCCGGTTACGGACGAACGGATGACGCGTTTCTGGATCACGCTTCAGGAGGGGGTGGATTTCGTGCTCGTCAACCTCGAACGCATGCATGGCGGCGAGATATTCGTTCCCAAGATTCCGTCCGTGCGGATTGCAGATCTGGCGGAAGCGATGGCGCCGGGAGTACCGATCAAAATCGTCGGTATCCGGCCGGGAGAAAAACTCCACGAAGTCATGTGTCCCGCCGACGATTCTCATCTCACCGTCGAATTCGACGATCACTATGTCATTCGTCCGACGATCAAGTTTTATACCGGCGATGCGGATTATTTGAAGAACAGGCGGGGTGAGCGTGGAGAACCGGTGGCGCAGGGCTTCGAATATAATTCGGGCACCAACCGGCGCTTCCTGACAGCGGATGAGATCAAGGCTTATAACGGTCGGGCGGATGCATGATTCCCTATGGTCGGCAAAGTATCGAAGAGGAAGACATTCGGGCCGTCGTGGAAACGCTGGCCTCGGACTGGCTGACGCAGGGCCCTGCCGTTCCGCGATTTGAGGCCGCGCTTTGTGCCGCAACAGGGGCAGCACACGCCGTCGCCGTCAATAGCGCGACATCGGCGCTCCATGTGGCCTGTCTGGCACTGGGTCTCGGCCCCGGAGACGTCGCATGGACGGTTCCCAATACATTTGTCGCTTCGGCCAATTGCGCGCTCTATTGCGGCGCGCAGGTCGATTTCGTGGATATCGACCCCGAAACCTACAATCTCGATATTGGCGCGCTTGAAACAAAGCTCGTCGCGGCCGAAACGGCCGGCCGTCTTCCCAAGGTGCTGATCCCGGTGCATTTCGGCGGCTTGTCCTGCGACATGAAGGAAATTGCGGCGCTGGCGGCGCGCTACGGCTTTCGCGTCATCGAGGATGCTTCGCATGCGATCGGCGGGACGTACGAAGGCAGGCCTGTCGGCGATTGCCGCTACTCGGACATTTGCGTGTTCAGCTTCCACCCGGTCAAGATCGTGACGACGGGCGAAGGCGGTGCGGCGCTGACCAACGACCCGGCGCTTGCGGAGGCGATGCGCCTGCTGCGTTCGCACGGCATCACGCGCGATCCGCAGGCGATGAGCGGCGAAGAGAAAGGCCCGTGGGTCTACGAACAGCAGATGCTGGGGTTCAACTACCGGATGACGGATATCGCCGCCGCCCTGGGTGCAAGCCAGATGCGGCGGCTCGACAGCTTTGTCGCAAAGCGCACGGCGCTCGCCGATCGCTACGATGCGCTGCTCGGCAACCTGCCGGTTGCCCGCCCGCTCCGCCGATCCGACCGAAATTCCGCCTGGCATCTCTATGTGATCGGGCTCGGCGACGGAAAGGATAGCGGCGCCCTGCGGGCTGGGGTTTTTGAGCACATGCGCGCGGCCGGCGTGGGTGTCAATGTGCATTACATCCCGGTTCACTGGCAGCCCTACTATCGCTCGCTCGGCTTCCGCCGCGGCGATTTTCCCGGTGCAGAGCAATTCTATGCCTGCGCCCTGACGCTGCCGCTTTTTCCCGATCTCTCGTATGATGATCAGGAGAAAGTCGTTGCGACGCTCAGTGAGGTTCTTGCATGATCATCGCAGTCATTCCGGCACGCGGCGGCAGCAAGCGTATTCCAGGCAAGAACATCCGGCCTTTCGCGGGTAAGCCGATCATCGCCTGGTCGATCGAGGCAGCGCGGGACTCCGGGCTTTTCGATCGTGTCATCGTCTCGACCGACGACGAGAAGATTGCCGAAGTGGCGCGGGAATGGGGTGCGGAAGCACCATTTGTGCGCCCGGCAGCACTATCGGACGACATGACGGGCACGATGCCTGTTGTACTTCATGCGGCGGAATGGATGGCCGAGCATGATCGACCGGCGGACTATGTTTGCTGCATTTATGCGACGGCGCCTTTTGTTACGTCCGAGGCGCTTCGACGCGGTTTCGAGACAATTAAGAAATCCGGTGCGGCTTTTGCACTGGCGGTGACGAGTTTCTCTTTCCCTGTTCAACGTGCGTTCAGTATTACCCCGCAAGGACAGCTTGCTCCGATGGACGCGGAGGCCATCGAAAAGCGCTCGCAGGATCTCGAGGAAGCCTGGCACGATGCAGGCCAATTCTTCTGGGCCCTGCCGCCGGCCCTTGCCGACGGGTTACGAGGCGCGTTGCGCGACGCCGTCCCTGTGCGTTTGCCGCGCCACGAGGTGCAGGATATCGACACGGAAGAGGACTGGCAGCGCGCAGAAGCGATGTTCCGGGCACAGCGTCTATAGGGACTCCTCCCCGTCAGAAGACAGATGCGGCAGGATTTCCCGAAGGTGGCCCAGATGTTCAATGTGGTGCGCTGCGTCGTATCCAGGAGCTGCTTTCACATTTCGATGCTCGCCGGTCAGCACACGGACCGTATGCGCTCCGCGCGCGTTCAGCGTTACGAAGTCTTTAGCCGGATTGTCGCCGACATAGACGAGATCTCTCCAATCACTCCCTTCAGTCGCGAGGATGCGCTCAAAGCAATAGGCAGAGGGTTTGGCGCGATGGCGGCCGAAGCGGTGGGTGATGAATACTCTCCGAAAAAAGGGTGTGATGCCGAGCGCTTCCACCTTGATCTGTTGTACGATCTTGTGACCATCTGTCACGAGGTAGAGCGGCAAGTCCGACAGCAAGGGCAAGAGCGCTGCGGCATGTGGGTCGAGAGCAAGCCGCGGGCGGTGATGGCGATAGTGCCGGACACATTCGGCAATGAGGCGGTTGCTGCGATGTCCGTGCGATTGCAGCCAGCGGTCGAAGATGGCACCGCGACCCTCGCGCTCGAGGATGTCGAGCATGAAGCGGAAGGAGGTCTCGCTATCCCAGCCGAAACGCTCCTCGCCAAGAGCGGCGACGGCGCGCAGGCCACTTTCGACATAGCTCCGCTCGCAATACAGCGTGTCGTCGAGATCAAAAGCCAGAATCATGAAGATAAATATCGTGGGGGAGGCGTATCTGCCGCAGCTCGCCTCCAATCCTGTGAAAGGGGTAATCCGCCACGTTCGCTCCACAGCTTTCGAGGAGGCTCCAGTAGAACATATCGAGTCCCGCTTCGATCGATGCGGTCGAGGCACCGCCGAAGCGGGTATTGCACTCGACGACATGAGGAGCGTCGTGACTGTCGAGTATGATCTGCAGCACAGCCGGTCCCCGCAGATTGAGCGCTTCGAGAACGCGTTGTGCTTCGGCCTCGATCGCGGGATCGCGAAAGGTCGTCGTCACTTGCGACTCCCCGTCGATCACGCGGTTGCGGTGCCGCAGGACCAGACCCTTCACGCGATATGTGCGGTCCATCCAGGCATCTACGCTGATTTCACGCCCATGGATGAAGGGTTGATAGAGAGGCTCTGCGAGCGTCGCGCCGTGCGCCAGGGCCGGCTCGCGGGCAAGATCGAGGCCGATGGCGCGCGCGCCAGCGCCGAAGCGCTCCTTGACGACAAAGGGACCGGACCCAAGTTCGTCGGGATGGAGCGCAGCCGGAATAAAGGGAAGGCCGTGTGCAGCGCCGAAGCGAGCGAAGGCGAGCTTGTCGAGACAGGTCTCGACGGTTTCAATCGGGGAAACGACGATGTCGATGCCTGCTGCCTCGAAGCGGGCGCGGTGACGTGCCCAGAAAGCAAGCTCGCCGTCGCGTGTCGGCACCACGACGCCTATGCCCCGTGCCCTGCAACCCTGAAGGATCTCTTCGAGCACCTCTTCGCCGATCCGCGGCATGGGCCAGAAATCATCTGCAACATGACGCGCCAGCGCGCCTTCGTCGAGGTCGCCCGCAACGACCCGAATTGCCGGATCGAGCTTCGCTGCCGCGCGGCGCAACGCGCGAACGAGAGGGGCCTTTCGTGCGGCGCTGCTGACGAGGAGATGAGCCGTCGAAATTTTCGATTTTGCAGCGTCGCGCTTCGCGCGCTCATAGGCAATCATTTCCGGGATTGCGCTTTCGAGATCGTATTGGGGCGTCCAGCCGAGTGCCGCCCGGCAGGCCGTCATATCCGCCTGGGAGGCTTCAAAAGGGATGTCGGCGGGCACCGTCTCCGCCTGCATGGCCGGAAAATGCGTACGCAGGATATCGACGATATCCTGCACGCGGCGCGCGCGTTCTGTTCCGAGATTGACGATACCCGACAGCGTCTCCGTATCTGCCATGCGGATAAGACCTTCGGCGGTATCGCGCGCATAGACGTAGTCGAAAAGCCCTTCCGGACGGTAAACGGAGATCGTTTCACCGGCAAGCAACGCCCGAATCCATCGCGAGATGACGTCGCGCGAGTTCCGTCCATAACCGCGGAATATACGTGCACAGACCGAAGAAAAGCCCAGTTCGCCGAACTCGCTCAGAAAGCGAAGCTCGACTTCATGGGCGAGCTTTGCCATGCCGGTGAGATTGCGCGGCATGATCGGGACGTCCTCGCGGAGCGATACTGGCGATGCTTGCGGCGTATTGAACAGGTAGCGCGCCTGGTCGTAGATGAGATAGCTCGAAGCAAAAACGACACGTCGAAGGCTAGGGAGATCCTTCACGAGCGTCATCAGACGATGGCTGAGATGCAGATTGTGATGGAAGTTCTCCGCCCAAAAGCCATAGCTCTCACTGGAGCGCTCGAAGGTTGCGGCAAGATGGATGAAGACCTCCGGTGCGAAAGCGGACATCTCAGCTGACGTCATCTCGTTGAGATCGCCCTGCCGGTAGCGTACGGACGGCGCGAAGGAGATGGGGCGAGATTTCAGATCTCCGACAAGAACATCTGCACCACGCTCGACAAGTTTCGGGATCATTTCCAGCCCGATTACACCCGCGCCACCGCTTACGAAAACCCGTTTGTCTTTCATTCGCTACCTGATCTCGCCTACCGACGAAGACAGCCATGGATCAGCGCATCCACAGGCTTTCCTTCAATTATCACATGATCCCGCATGATGCCCTCGCGGTCAAAACCGTTGGCTTCGAGGATCGAGATATGATGCGTACGCATTGCATAGGTTTCGGTAAAGAGGCGATGAAAATCGAGATATTCAAAGGCCAGATTCTTCATAAGGTCGAGAAAGACGCTGAAACAGCGCCCATAAGCTTCTTCGTCCTGGGCGACATCGGGACGCAGCAGGAAGGAAAGTTCGGCTCTCTTATGAGCCCATGCGATATGCACCAGCCCACCATACCCAAGGGCGCTTTCCCCTTCCTCCAGAACGAGCAAGATGTTGGCCGGGCGCTCGAGCGCCATGGCCGGCCAGACATGAGCTGCGTAGTAAGCCTCCTGCTCTTCGGGTGCGATGGGCACTTCCTGGCGCAGAACATCCATCTGTGCGTTGCGCCACAGGCGGATATTTTCGATGTGACCGGGCTGAACCGCACGCATGCGAAAAGTCTGCGTGCGCAACTCGGACCTGGGCATGCAGCGATAGGTGAGAGACGCGCCATCGTTCATGACGTGCCTGCCGGATCAGTCGAGCACGACATATGAAACGAGCGGATTGGAAGGGTCGCGCCTGATAGCGTATCGTGAAAGCCCGAGAACCTCGCGCAGCGCCTGCGTCTCGCCTGGAAACTCCGGGCAGTTTAGCTCGTCGAAGGCCAGCACGGTGCCCTTGGTCACGTAAGGCAGAATGGCTTCCAGGCAATCATGCGTCGGCTTGTAGAGGTCGAAATCGAAATAGGCGAGCGCAATCACTGTTTCGGGGTGCGCCTTCAGGAAGGCCGGCAGTGTTACGCTCGCATCACCCTCGACAAGTTCGAACTTTTTCTTGTGAGCGATCGGTGCATTCTGCTCGTGAAAGGCGAGAATGCTTTCGAGTTCCTTGCGCCAGCCGGGGCTTACCGCGTAATCGCCGGCCGCGACAGCCGCACCATCTTCCGCCGTGACGGCCGGAAAGCCCGCGAATGTATCGAAACCGACGATCCGGCGGTTGTAGTTGAAGGGTTCGTGAATGCCACGCAATACAGAGAATAATGCCAGATTCTGGCCCCAGCGCACCCCGAACTCCATGACGATGCCATGCACCGGCACGATCATCTCGTAGATTTTCTGCATGAAATTTATACGCGAAAGCGACTGGCGGGTGAGATAGAGGCCAAGGTTGTCCAACAACTCGCGATCGGGAATCGAGGCGCCTCGGAGCTGCGTGGCAAGCCGGTCCTTGCTGGAAGCCTCGACGGCGGTCGAGCCGCTTAATGTGGTAATTCCACGCCCCGTCTTCATAGCGTCCCCTCTTCTCAGGCCGGCGTCAAAAAAGCGGTCAGCGACCGTCCAAGGCCAACATGCGCCAAAGCGCGATAAAATTCATTAACCCGCTCGTGTCCGAACTCGCCCAGCAGAAGCTCGAAGCCGATGCGGGCGCGATGTGCTGCAGGCCCTTTCGAGCGGTCCTTCACATAGTTGGAACCTTCATGCATAAGAAAGAAGTCGATCGGAAAGTCGCCGACAATGTCCCGACAGGACCAGCCTGTCGCCTCCGCCGTCTGCCTCAGGTTTTCAAGAGTAAAATAGGCGAGGTGGTCCGGCAACGCGATCCAGAAGCGTTCCTGAATCTCGCCCTGTCGAAACAGGGATTCCTGATAGGCACTGCCGTCATTGGGAACGGTGACAACCAAAACGCCAGCGGGTGAAACGAGTGAGCGCAGATCGGTGAGCAGGGCTACCGGGTCGAGTACATGTTCGAGAACATGGGTAAGCCAAACGAGGTCGAAACGCCGACCTTCCGTTATTCGCTGCCGCAACCGTTCGAAGACATCGCCGGCCTCGACATGAGGCAGCATGCCGGGATGCATGCTCTCGACCCCGGCGACGCTGTGATCGAGTCCTTCCACCTGCCAGCCTCGTTCCTGGAACCAGGCCAAGGCGAAGCCTTCGCCGCAGCCGACATCGAGCATGGTTCCAGGCCCCTGCCCGGCACGAAGCTCCATCACCAGCGCAGCTTTCTGCGCGATCTTCAGGTTCAGGTAATCCCGTTCTGCCTGCGGATAGCTTTTGCGATAGTTGCCCCGTTCGGCCTGATAGTACTGCTCCGCATAGTAGCGCTGCAATTCCTCCGGCGTGGGCTTTTCCGCCGCTTCCAGAAAGCCCAGCCGATGCCGTCTGAGACGGGAGTCGTTCATCCGAACGGCCTTTCTCGTTATGCGGGCACCGCCCGCATCGCGGCCCGGACCGATCGGGACGGCGCCAGCGTCGCTCCGGATATCCAACAATAAAGTGCAGGCGATAGTATGGCATAATGCGATGCGGGCGATTAGGCTGCAATGGAATTGTGATAATCCGCGTTCGTGCCGGACGGCGTTCCAACGCCGAGGCAAGGCGCTCATCTATGGCCGGTTCCAAGCATGTTGATTGCCAATATCCCCGTCGGCGCTGGGCATCCACCTTTCATCATCGCCGAAATGTCCGGCAACCATAATCAATCGCTCGAGCGCGCTCTCGCGATCGTCGATGCGGCGGCGGAAGCCGGGGCCCACGCGCTCAAGCTGCAGACCTATACCGCGGATACGATGACGCTCGACATCGGAGAGGGCGACTTCTTCGTCGACGACCCGAAGAGCATATGGAAGGGACAATCGCTGCACGCGCTCTACCAGAAGGCCTACACGCCGTGGGAGTGGCACCAGCCCATCTTCGAACATGCAAGGAAGCGGGGCATGGTCGCCTTCAGCTCGCCTTTCGACGAGAGCGCTGTCGATTTTCTCGAAAGTCTGGATGCACCCTGTTACAAGATCGCTTCTTACGAAAATACGGACTTGCCGTTGATCCGCAGGGCAGCGGCAACCGGGCGTCCGCTCATCATCTCGACGGGCATGGCCAGTGTCAGCGAGCTTGGCGAAGCGGTGCAAACGGCGCGCAGCGCGGGATGCCGCGATATCGTGCTTCTCAAATGCACAAGCACGTATCCGGCGACACCCGAAAACACCAATATTCTGACGATCCCTCACATGCGCGACCTTTTCGGCTGCGAAGTGGGGCTTTCCGACCACACAATGGGAGTGGGCGTCGCAGTCGCAGCGGTTGCGCTAGGTGCATCGGTCGTCGAGAAGCATTTTACGCTGGCGCGGGCCGATGGCGGCGTCGACTCCTCCTTTTCCCTGGAACCGGCTGAGCTTGCCGCACTGGTGACAGAGACCGAGAGGGCGGCCCTGGCGCTTGGACAAGTGCGTTACGGGCCGACTGAAGCCGAAGAAAGTTCGGTTACACAGCGCCGTTCGCTCTATATCGGCGCCGACATGAAGGCGGGCGATGTGCTGACGAAGGACAATCTCCGCCGCATCCGCCCCGGTCTCGGTCTGCCGCCCAAATATTACGACATGTTGCTGGGCCGGAAAGTCGCGCGCGACGTTGCAAAGGGCACACCGGTCAGCTGGGATTTCATCGGGTGACGGGCAATGCCTAGCCCTCTGCCTTCTTCCAGCAATGAAGTGTCGAGCCCCTCATGGTCCATCGACATTTTCTCCGTAGAAAACGGAGCCGAACTCGAATTGCTGGCTCGGTCGGGCAACTGGCAGGTTCTGGAGTCATCACTTCCGATTTCAATCATTGAAGAGCTGTCCGAAAACGACGTTTGGTTCAGGACGCTCGGCTCTTCCACGGCGTTGCAGAAATTCACATGGCGCGCCGCCAGGATCGTGGCGGGCCGTTATGCCGAAACCTGGCGGGTGCCGCCCGCGGTGCTGGCTGAGGCGCTTTTCTTTCCGCTCTGGCCCGAAATCTGTGTGCTTCTTGCTTGCCGCCGTGTGGCGCGTCACCTTGCTGCGCAGATGCGGCCCAGGTTTCTCGTTCCACTGCCCTCGGCCGATGTCGTTTGTTTCAGCCAGTGGGGTGTCAATGGGGCGGCGGGCCTGTTTCTGGCATATGAGCTGCAAAGGCGCGGGGCGGAGGTCGCTTTCGTTCGCGTCGGTTCGGAACGGCCGGGCAAGGCCGATCTCACCTTCCACCCGTCACGCGCGATCAAGCCGCTGGTGCGGCTCTGGCCGTTCGGAGCGGGCCGGATCTCGCCCGTTTTGATTTGCGAGGCGGGCATTCGGCGACCGGATGCCGCGCCGCCCGCTGCGCGAACAGCGGGGCGATTGCGACAACACAATGTCATGCGTCGCGTCTGGCTGGGCGACGCCCTTTTCAACCCCTGGGCGCGACCGCGACAAAGGCCGCTTTCGATACGTTTTGAACGCGTCGCAGAGGAGGGACGCTTCATGCGCTATCGAGGCGCCTTCCCCCAGGCATTCGCGCTGCGTGTTTTGGAGGCTTTCTGGGCCGGACCTGTGAAAGATGGCTGGGCCAACGCGGTGAGGCTTGTCGAGCGTCGCAAGACCGTCGAGGTATTTGTCTGCGACCATCATTTTTTTGAAAGCGCGCTTGTTGCAGGGGCGGTCAAGGCCTGCGGCGGAACGGTGACGCTACTGCCTCACTCAACAAATCCGCTGCACCGGACGTTCCGGTCCGCTTCTTCGTTCGACGCGGCGGTCGCGACGACGCGGCTTGGTGCCGCGCAATGGTCGGCGGCATTTCCGGACAAGAAAGTTTCCGTGCGACCGACCATGATGCTGCCGCCGATCGGACGAAAGGCGGCGTTTGACCCGATTTCGCCACTGACGATCGTGATTGTCGGCGGCGCAGAGATTCTTGGCGGGCTGCCCTGTATGAGGATAAAGTCGCACAAGGCAACCTACAGGCGGTTTCTTGCCGTGCCGGAGGCCGTCCGGCGGAAGGTGAACGTTGTCTTCAAGCCAAAGCCGGGCTGGGAAGACGAGGCTTGGTTTGCCGGGGAAATGGCTGGTGCCGCTTCCGTTCCCGTCGCGGTCGAACGGCGGCCTATCCTCAAACTCGACCATCCGAATATGGTCTTTGTCTCCGTGACGGTGGCTTCATCCGCGCTTCTCGAAGGTGTCGCTCAAGGGATACCGGCCGTCATTGTTGCCGACCAGACAGCGGCACAATATGTGCCGGTCGAAGGTTCGCCGGTTGCCATGGTTCCGTCGTCCGGCATCTGGGCATACCTTGATGACCTTTCGCGGGAAGGTGCCTATGCAGCGCTGGTTGACGCGCAGATGGCGTGGCTGAGCGAAGAAATCTATGGCGAGGCGATTGGCGACGGTGCGCCATAGCATGAATATGCGGCGGCTTCGTACCTATGCTTCCGGCCGTCGCATGACGACGCAAAGGCCATGTACCATCGGGCTCGGCAGGCGCGGCGAAACGAAGCGCTCGAACCATTCCATGAAAGCTCGGGCCCCGGGGTCCATGTAGTGTCGTTTCAGTACATCCTTGTAGGCCGTGTAGCCTTCTCCACCCAGCGCGGCGGCGATGGCAGCATTGTTGACGAAGAATCCGGTGGGCAGTGCTTCGACGAGTTTGAGACCTGCGGCAGTCGCGGCAATGTGCATTTCCGCCTGACTCGCGGCCGCGTAGAACGCTCCCCTGTTCGCAATATCGGCCTCATCGTGGCAATAGCCGAAGCTTCCGACATCGATCGGCCCGGCGCGCCGCGAAAGCTCGACGTTCTCCGCATTGCAAAAATCAATGAAGAGATAGCCGCCGGGCCTCAGTTTGCGCCCCATTTCGACGATCACACGCGGCCAATCGGGAAAATGCGGCAAAACCCAGCGCGAGGCGATGCCATCGAAGCTGGAGTCCTCGAAAGGCATATTGAAAATATCGCCGACATGTAAGTCGATTTCGCGGCCATCCAGCCGCCCGCGCAACTGTTCCAACATGCTTGCGCTGATGTCCATGCCGGAAACCTTGAGGCCGGCGTCGTGCAGCGCGAAGGTGAGGACGCCCGTTCCACAGCCGACATCGAGAATGTGGTGTCCTTTTATTAGATGGGCCTTGATCTTTTCGACATAAAGCGTTGTCTGGACAAAATAGTGAAGATTCTCTGTATCGCCGACATTGACGACATAGCGGCTCGCTGCCTCGCCACTCTTCCATGCGTCCTTCTTGAAGTTTTCGATCCAATCCGGCCGGTTCGTCGGGACGGAGCGGAGACGACTCTTTAGACGTGTCAAGATATTGGAAATAGGCACGGATGTTTCCCCGTTCAAAAATCCTGCGGATGGATGCCGTTCGACTAATATCATCGCGCGGACGGGTGGACCAGCACGCTTCTTCGTCGTGGAGGTGTCCGCCGTGTGTTAACCTCTCTCCGCGCCGGGAGGTCGCAAAAATGCCGCAAAATGCGCCGGATGACTCCGATATCACCCGGCGATGTGGAGGCCATCCGGTGGCTCACCGCCAGTCGAGAAACGCCCGGCCGATCGACCGGGAGGCATGATCGTTTCATGAAACCGAAGCTTTCCATCCTGATCGTCAGCTATAATACGCGGGAGATGACGCTGGCCTGCCTGCGTTCGGTCCATGAGCAAGCGCAATCGGCCGATTTCGAGATTGTCCTTGTCGACAACGCCTCGGTGGATGGCTCGGCCGGGGCGGTGGCGGCGGCCTTTCCGCAAGTGCGCCTTCTGGCGGAGACGGAGAATCACGGTTTTGCCCGCGCCAACAATCTGGCCGCGAAAGTTGCGCGCGGCGACTATCTCCTGTTGCTCAATCCCGATACGCTGGTGCTCGATCAGGCGCTCGACAAGCTTGTTGCCTTTGCGGAGCAGAGGCCCGAAGCGGGGATATGGGGTGGGCGTACGCTGTTTGGCGACGGCTCGCTCAATCCCACTTCCTGCTGGCGCCGGCCGACGTTGTGGAGCCTGTTTTGCCGCGCGGCGGGCTTGAGTCTGCTTTTTCCGCGCAGCGAGGTCTTCAACCCGGAATCCTATGGCGGCTGGCGGCGCGACACGGTGCGGCATGTCGATATCGTCACCGGCTGTCTGTTTCTGATCCGTCGCGCGACATGGGAGCGGCTTGGCGGTTTTTCGTCCGACTTCTTCATGTATGGCGAGGAGACAGATCTCTGCCTCAGGGCGCGAGCGCTCGGCTGCCGACCGGCGATAACGCCCGATGCAACCATTTTGCATTACGGCGGCGCTTCCGAGAAAACGCGAGCCGGCAAGGTCGTCAAACTCTTTGCCGCCAAGATCGAGCTGATCCGGCGGCACTGGCCGGTTTGGCAAAGAGGGGCCGGCGTCTTCCTGATGGTGCTCTGGGCGCTGACGCGCCACGCCGGTTACGCTCTGCTGGCGCGGCTGACGCCGACAGTGCAACGGCGCGAGGAAGCGGCGGCGTGGGCTGAAGTCTGGCGTCAGCGCCGTGTCTGGCGGGCCGGGTATCGGTCCGGACGGGCAGCAGACTGACCCTTGTCGAGGGCGCCGCCTGCCACGGCGCCGCCGAGCCCCAGCATCAGCAGAAAGAGAATATGGGCCGTGCCCCAATAGTGCACGGTAAAGCCGACAAAAATCATCGCGAAGAGCGAAACCAATATAGCTTGCGCATAGTTCTGGCCTTGCACATCCAGCCCGGGACGCAACCTTGCGACACGGCGGAAAATGTCGACCGACGCATAACCGAGAAGCGCCACGGCGGGCAGCCCGTATGTCATCGCGACGAGAAGCCAGAAGGCATCGACCGAGCTGTTGACCATCCAGTCCACGCGTGCCCAGTCGCCATGGCCGATGCCGAAGATCGGATTGTCGATGACGTTCTCGATGCCGAAGGTCCAGATCAGTATGCGGTAATAGCCGGTCAATGGATCGAGGGCGGTGAGTTGTACCAGAACCTTCACCGCGCCGCGGTTCGAGGCAAATTCGAGGAAGATGCAAAGCGCGGCGAGGGCGACGAAAAACAGCGTCCAGCCATTGGGGATGCGGAAGCGGCGGCAGGCGCTGTGGTAGATGGCGAGGCCAAGCTGCAGCACGCCGCCAACCAGCGGTGCGGAGGAGAGTGTCGCGACCGTGCCGGCGGCAAGAATGCCGGTTCGCGCGAGCTGTCTTGTATAGCCGGTGGTCGTCAACCAGGCGAAAGACAGCATGACCATGGTGAACACGCCGGCATGGATCGGGTGCGCGAAGGGGCCGCCAGCGCGCACAAGGCCGAAACGGAGGCCTTTCTCGTCATACTCGACGGGATGGCCGCTCAACCAGGAGGTAAGTTCATAGACAAGGCGCCGGCCGGCCAGGATTTCGGCCAGCAGCACGAGCGAGACCGCCATCAGGCAGAGAATCATGAAATTGACAAACGAGACAATGGATTTGCGATCCTGCAAGCAGAGGCGGGCGGTGAGATAGCCGAACACCGTTTCGAAGGCGATGATGCCCCCCGATTCCAGGCCCTGCAGAAAGCCATGGTTGACGGACATGGCCAGCACCATCCATAGCGCCGTCAGCACGATCGCCACGTCGTAGCTCTTGAGCTGGACGCGGCCGCCAAGAAGCCTTGCCGTCACAAACGGCAGGATGACAATGAGCACGATTCTGTAGGCGCTGAGGCGAAAGGAGCCGATATCGACATAGAACTGGGCCGGTACGAAGAGGCTGAGTGTCAGCAGTGCCAGCGGCCATGCAACGGCGAGGCCGCCTTGCCGGACCTGCCGCAGGGGGGGCACCGAGTGGTTCTGGATTCTCACGTCGGCGACGGTCACGCTGTTGCTTTCCGGTTGAGTTGGAGGCAGCGGCTTCCCAGCATGCCCGTTTCGGCGAATATGACAGTTTTCAGAGTGCAGCGCATCGCTTCCATACCTTATGGTTGCCGTGCCCGCCACATCACGCGATGCGCCTCGACAAAGCGCCAAGCTCGGATGGCGAAGAGCGCGCCGATGGCCCTTGCCCGGTCGGCTGGCGCCTCAAGTTCGGGCGAGGTCAGCACCTTCCAGACATGAATGAAGGGTGACAGCAGCACCGCCCAGCTGCGCAGTATCCATTGCAGGCGACCCAGCGGGCGCTCGCACACCAGCAGATAGCTTTCGAGCGACATGCGGCGCCACTTCGCCTTGAGTTCGGCCCATGTCGTGCGCGCCGGGTGTTCGACGACCACATCGTGACCATAGGCCAGATTGAGGCCCATACTGCTGGCGCGGCGGCCCCATTCCACGTCTTCCGAGACGCCGCCCCGGAATCCACCCACCTTCTCGAAAGTCGGGCGGCGAACGAACATGTTGCCACTCGGCACAAAGCCTTTCTTCGTGACATAGGATTCGATGTCGAAGGCGAAGACGCATTCGAAGGCCTCCGCAGGCGTGAGTTTTCCCGCCATGCCGCGACCGACGCGCACGCGCCCACCCACGACATCGCAGGTCGCGAGCGCCGCAAGGCCCTTTTCGAGCCAGTCGGTGACCGGCCGGCAGTCTGAATCGACGAATGCCAGCACGTCGCCTTTTGCCGCCGCAGCGCCACAATTGCGAGCAAGGCCGGCGCCTTTGCGTGTTTCCCGCAGCACCCGCACGTTCCGGCCCGCCGCTGCAGCGACAGCATCGACGCCCGCCGGCGAATTATTGTCGACCACCAGAATCTCGAAGCTCCCGCGCGGCAGGCTTTGTGCTTCCAGCAACGCGATACATCGGTGCAGATTGCCGAGGTCGTTGTAGTGGGGAATGACGACGGAGACGCGCAATGTCATCGGCCTGCCCGCTGCCGCCGGTGGGCCCAGAGGAGGCGAACATAGGCCGAATTGGTCGTGTAGTAGCGGCGCCAGAGGCGGCGCGGCTCCTGCCAGATACGGAAGGCCCATTCGAGACCGGAGCGCTGCATCCATTGCGGCGCGCGCTTCACCTTGCCACCATAGACATCGAAACTTCCGCCAACACCCATCACGAAGGAGACGTCGAGTGCGTCCCGGTGGCGATGCAGGAACCGCTCCTTGCGCGGTGTCGGCATGGCGACAAACAGGCAATCGGCGCCGGTGGCATTAATCGTCTTCACGATGTCAGCTTCGAATTCGGGCGCGAAGTAGCCATCCTGACATCCGGCGATCTCAAGCGACGGAAATTCGGCAGCGAGGCGGCGGCATACCGATTCGAGGACATGCTGTTCGGCACCGAGCAGGAAGGGGTGGAATCCGCTTTGCGCGCAAAGCGCGAAGAGTCGTTCCATGATATCAATGCCAGCCACACGCTCCGGCACAGAAATGCCGAAGAGGCGAGCGCCCCATGCGACCCCCATGCCATCGATGTTGATCAGATCGGCCTCGGCGACGTCTCGCCGTAATTCGTCGTCGGTCTGCATGGTTACGAGCTTGGCGACATTAACGACCGTGTGATGCAGCGGCTTATGCTCTGTCATTGCATCAACGGCAAGGCTGAGCGTCTCCTCCATTGTCAGAAGATGCATGGGCGAACCGAGAAACATGACCCGCCGCGCCGCTATCAGCGGATGATCCCTCCATGCATGAGGACGACGCG
>NZ_JBBECC010000072.1:0-33569 GCF_040882025.1 Parvibaculum sp.
GACTAAATCAAACCCGGCTCTTCTTAGCCGGACAGCAGTGGGTCAAGCCCGGCAAAGACGATGTTGGGGTGACACTCTTATTTTAATCCTTGTACTGATCGCGCTCTCACCTCAAGCCGCCCGCGTCTCCTCCGGCCAGTCGCCGACATAGACAGACTGCGGACGGATGAGCCGTCCCACCCGCTCCTGCTCCATCACATGCGCCGACCAGCCGGCGATGCGCGCCATGGCGAAGACCGGCGTCACCGCGTCGCGCGGGATGCCGAGCGCTTCCAGCAGCACGGCGGTGTAGTATTCCATGTTGGTGTCGAGGCGCTGGCCGGGTTTCGCCTTTTTCAGCGCGACGAGGGCCGCCGCTTCCACCGCGCGGGCGAAGCGCAGGCGTTCGTTGTTGTTCGTCAGCAGGCTGACGGCCTTGTCGAAGACGTCGGCGCGCGGGTCGCGCACCTTGTAGACGCGGTGGCCGAAACCCATCAGCCGCTCGCCGCTCGCAATCGCCGCCTCGAGCCAGGGGCCGATATTCGCCTCCGTGCCGATCTCGTCCAGCATGTCGAGCACCGGGCCCGGCGCGCCGCCATGGAGCGGACCTTTGAGGGCGCAGAGCGCGCCGACCACCGCCGAGATCGTGCCGGCGCGCGTCGCGGCGATGACGCGGGCGGTGAAGGTCGAGGCGTTCATGCCATGATCCATCACCGTCACCAGATAGGCGTTAAGCGCTTCGACCTCCGCCGCGCTCGGGGTCTCGCCTTTCAGCATGTGCAGGAAGTCGGCGGCGTGACCCGCTTCCGGGTCGGGGGCGATCGGGGCTTTCCCCTCGGCCTGGCGGCAGAGGGCGGCGACCAGAACCGGCGCCGCACCGAGCGCGCGCAGCGCATCGCGCACCGAAGCGGGGATATCTTCACTTATCCCCGGGGTCTTCTCCCCGTCCGAGAGCATCGACAAACCGGTGCGCAGACCTTCTGTGACAGTTTTATGACAGTTTCGTGACAGAGGGGGGGTAACGAGCCTGAACGCTGCTGTGCGCGCGCTGCCGAGCGCGGCTTTCAGATCGCCCGGATCGACGCCGGCGGCGCCCCAGAGTTCGCCCACAGCACCCTCGAAATCATGTTTGTTTACAAGGGTTTCGACCTCATATCCCGCGACGATCAGGCGGCCGGCCTCACCATCGACATGGCTCAGATTCGTCTCGGCGGCGACCACATTGTCGAGGCCGCTCGCTGTTGCGCGGTCCTGTGTGACTGTCTTCGACATTGCTCAACTCCTTCATTTCCGTCGCCAAAATCCCAATGATCTCATGGGTTTGGGTTGCATGTGCCGCAGCGCTGCGCGGCAGCGCTGGCAGCGCGTGACAGCGCGCTGTCACAATTGAAGTTGGGGGATGGTTGATTGTCCGTCAATCTTGATTAAGCTAATCAATGTCAAATCATTTTGGACAGGTCATGGCCAGAAAGCCCGGAAATCCGCCGGAAAATCTCTATCTCTCGGCGCGCGAGGCGGCGGCCGAGCTCGGCATCAGCCTTGCCTCGCTCTATGCCTATGTCAGCCGCGACCTGATCCGCTCCGAACCGGTGCCGGGTGTGCGCGCAAAACGGTACCGGGCAGAGGATGTGCGGACCCTCAAGAAACGGCGGATTTCCGCCGAAAATCCGGCTCTTCCCGCCTCTCTGAGCTTCGGTCTGCCGGTGCTTGATTCCGCCATCACCCTCATTGCCGACGGTCAGCTCCACTATCGCGGCTCCGATGCGACGGCGCTGGCGCGCACCTCCTCGCTTGAGCAGGTGGCGGCCCTTCTCTGGGGCGCGCGCGAGCAGCCCTTCACCAGGGACGCCGTGCTGAAACCCAGCGACCCTTTGCGAAAAATGGCGGAAAACCTCGCGAAAAGCCCTCGGATCGAGCGCTGCCTCGCCCTCCTGCCGCTTGCCGCGCTGGAGGATCCGACCGTCTACAACATGACCGATCGCGGCCTCGCCGCCACCGGCGCGCGCCTCCTCCGCTTCGTCGCGGCTGTCATCGCGGGCGAGGAACCAAGCGAAAAACCGCTCCACGAGGTCCTCACCCGGGCGCTGACGCAGGGCGAAAAACCGGCCTCGGAACTCATCCGCGCGGCGCTGGTGCTCTGCGCCGATCACGAGCTCAATGCCTCCGCCTTTACCGTCCGTTGCGTCGCCGGCACCGGCGCCACGCTATATGCAGCGGTGCAGGCCGGCATTTGCGCCGCGCAGGGCCCGCGCCACGGCGGGCTGTCGGGCCGCGTCGAGAGTCTGTTGCTCGATATGGCCAACCGTCAGGATGTCGAGGAAGCGGTGCTGCAGCGGCTGAAGGACAACGATCCCATGCCGGGCTTCGGCCATCCGCTCTATCCCGACGGCGATCCGCGCGCCGCGACGTTGATTTCGTTGCTCCGGGAAAAGTATGGCGACGACGCTAACTTCTTGCGCGCGCAACGAATTTTGCGCGTGATGGAGGAAGCAGGCGGCCTCAAAGCCAATATCGATTTCGCCATTGCCGCCATGGGCGCGGTGCTGCATCTGCCGCGCGGGGCGGGTTTGAGTATTTTCGTTCTCGGGCGCACGGCCGGCTGGATCGGTCATGCGATCGAACAATACCGCACCGGCACGATGATCCGGCCGCGCGCGCGTTACACAGGCGAGGCACCCAGATGATTGAAAAGACTGCACTAATTGCCGGCGCGACGGGTCTTGTCGGCGGCCATCTGCTGAAGCTGCTGCTTGCCGATCCGCAGTATGGTCACGTCGTCGCGGTGACGCGGCGCAAGCTCGAAGGCGTGTCGTCGCCGAAGCTCGAAGAGCTGGTTGTGGATTTCGACGCGCTCGACAAGTCGTTGGCGCAGAAGGACATTCCGGTCGACGACGCCTATTGCGCGCTCGGCACCACCATCAAGACCGCCGGCAGTCAGGAAGCGTTTCGCAAGGTCGACTTCGACGCCATCGTCGCGTTTGCGAAAGCCGCCAAGGCGCGCGGCGCGAAACGGCTGATGCTGGTCTCCTCGATCGGTGCCGATCCGGCCTCCTCCGTTTTCTATTCGCGCGTCAAAGGCGAGACAGAACAAGCACTTGGCGCTATCGGTTTCGAGACGCTGCATATTTTCAGACCGGGACTTCTGATCGGCGAACGCGCCGAAACGCGGCCCGTCGAGAGCATCGGCAAACTCGTGTCGCCCGTGCTCGACGCCATGATGCTCGGACCCATGCGCGTCTACCGTTCGATGCGCGTCGAGAATGTCGCGCGCGCCATGCTGGCCGCTGCGTCAACCGCAACATCCGGGCGGCAAATTCACACATACGACCAGATGATGTATCTCGCGGGGGCTTGAAAATCTTTCGCGCATGGTACAGTTCCAAAAATGAATTGAGGTCGGGAGGAGCCGTCATGGCGTGTCGCGCGCATGATTTTCACGGGGTTGGGCATGATGCCTTGCGCGCGATGCCCGTCTTTCGCGGCTTTCGGCCGTGAGTGCGCATGAAAGCATGACCGCAACCGGCAACGGCGATGTCGCGCTGGCGCGCCGGCGGCGTCTCAATCTCTATCTCGGCGGACAGGCGAGCTGGTTCGTCAGTCTCGGCATCCAGTTCGTCATCTTTCCGTTTCTCGTAACGCAGGTGCTGCACGAACCGGCGGCGCGGGTCGGCATCGCGCAGATGTCGCTGATGGCGCCGGCGATCCTTTTCATGCTGCTGGGCGGCACCGTTGCCGATCACGGCGATGCGCGGCGTATTTTGATCCGCGTACACCTCCTCTCGGCGCTGCCGCCGCTGGTGCTTGCCGGGATTTATCTTTCCGGCAACCTCACTTACGCCTCGCTGATCGTCTTCGCGCTGACCATGGGCACGCTGAGCGCCTTTGCGATCCCGGCGCGGGATTCGGCACTCACCCGCGTCGCCGAAACCGGCATCCAGCAGGCCGTGACCATGGCGATGGGCGTGCAGATGGGTTCGCAGCTCGTCGGCATGCTGATCGCGGCGCTGGCGGGAATAACGGGCACACCGGCGCTGCTGATCTTCCAGGCCGTCGTCATGCTGGCGGGCTTTTTCGCGTCGCTGAAACTCGCGCCGCTGCCGCCCTCCAACGCGGCAAGCACCGAGAGCCGCTTCGCGCAGATCGTCGACGGCGTCAAGACAGCGGCCGCCGTTCCGATTGTCGCCACGGTGATCGGCCTCAATTTCGCGGTCGGACTGTTCTATGTCGGCAGTTTTCTTGTGGTTCTGCCGCTGATGATCCGCGACATTTACCTCACATCGGCGGCCGAGTTCACGGTCAAGTTCGCAATCATCAATATCTGTTTCTGGGGCGGCACGATCCTCGTCAACATGGTGCTGTTCCGGATCGGCCATATCGGCCATCGCGGGCGGATGATGATGGGATCTCTCGCCAGCGGGCTCGTCATTCTGGCGCTCTTCCACTTCCCAATGCCGTTCTGGATGATCTGCGTGCTCGTCTTCTGGTGGGGCATGGGTGCCGGCACGACGATGACGATGGGGCGCACCATCGTGCAGATCGCCGCGCCCGAAAGCCACCGGGCACGCGTGCTCGCCGCCTATCAGCTCGGATTTTCCGGCGGCGCGCCCATCGGCGCCCTGACAATGGGCCTTCTTGTCGGCTGGCTCGGCATTTTCGACGCCGTGCTGGTGCCGTCGACGATCATGGTCGGCATCCTCGCCGCGCTTTATCTCCTGTCGCCGATCTGGAGCTACAAGGCGGAGATGGAGTGAAGGGCCTTACTCCGCCTTGGGCGCATCGGCCCAAGCGGGGCCGGTAAATTCGGCTTCGATGATGAATTCCACCGCATCGCCGACACCCATTGTCGAGCCCTCTTCCGGCACGCCGTAGGCGATGCCGAAGGCCGAGCGCGAGAGCCCGCCGCGCGCCGAAAAGCCGATCCGCGCATTGGGTTCGAAGGGATGGCTTGCATAGCCGCCGTTGAAGGTCGCGTCGAACACGACCGGCAATGTGACGCCGTGCAGCGTCAGGTCGCCGGTGACGCGGGCGGTGTCGTCGCCGGTCATTTCGATTTTCGTCGAGCGGAATGTCATGGCCGGAAATTTCGCAACATCGAACCAGTCCGGCCCGAGCAGGGATTCAAGGAAGCCGGAGGGCGGGTTTTCGACCGAGAGCGAAGCCGGGTCGATTGTCGCTTCGAGTTTTGCGGCGGCGGGGTCCGCCGGATCGATGTCGAGCGCGGCGTCGAAGCTTGCGAAGCGCCCCGTATAGTTCGAAAAACCGATATGGCTGACGCGGAAGATCAGGCTCGCATGGGCCTTGTCGAGCGTGTAGGCGCCGCCGGGGGCCGGCGCTGTGGAGGCGGGGGGAACCTCGACCGCGTCCTGCGCCGCGAAAGCGGCGGGCGATGCCAGGAAAAGCGCAAGCGCGACGGCGGTGACGATCGAATGTTTCATGGCTGCTCTCCCTCCTCGAGGTTCGATTTCATTTTCGCGAGGCCCGCCTCGAAATCGGTGCCGATCATCGCGTCCATGTCGACAAAGATGCCCATGACATTGAACATCAGGTTGGACGGACCTTCCATGACCCAGGCGAGGCGCGTCGCGCCCGCTTCCGGCGTCATCGTGAAAAAGGCCATGTTGTGCGCTTCCATCGGCTCCAGGAAATCGAGCGCGATCACGATTTCCGATGCGGGCACCGCATCGCGGATTTCCATGCGGCCGCTGCCGACATTACTGTCACCCTGCCACGCATATTGCGCGCCGACGCCTTTTTCGGCGCCGCTATAGCTGCGCTCAAGATTGGGGTCCCGATCTTCATAGGGCGACCATGCGCGCCAGCGGCGAAAATCCTCGATCTCGGCGTAGATATCTCCGGGCGGCGCATCGATCAGGATCGAGCGTTCGACGCGGAAGGTGCCGGGCTTCGTCGCCGCGTAGACGAGCAGCACGACGACGATGGCGGCGAGAACCGCCGCGGCGATCAGAAGTATCCTGAGCATGGGTGTTCCCCGTTGAAAATTGAAATGTGTCAGCCGGCTTTGCCGGGCAGCGGGTGCGCGAAGCTCCAGACATGGCCGAAGGGGTCCATGACCTGCGCGTAGCGGTCGCCCCAGAAGGCATCCCAGGGTTCGGCGATCACCTTGGCGCCGGCATCTGCCGCGCGCTTCACCGCCGCATCGCAGTTCTCGACCTGGAGATGGATCATCGCCGAGGTGCCGCCGAGGCGTTTCGGCGCGATGGCGCCTTCGCCCGGATAGTCGGGGAAGTCGTCGCAGAGGAAGACGGCCGCACCGTTCACTTCCATATGGGCATGGAGCAGGCGCTTGCCGTCATCGGAGGGAACGCGCACCAGCTCGGTCGCGCCGAGCGCCTTCTTGTAGAAATCGAGCGCGGCGGCGGCACCGTCGATGATGAGATGCGGCGCCAGCGATGGCGCGGGCGGCAGCGGCGGGACGGAAGGACCATTGGACATCGGGCTACTCCTTGTTTTCGGCGAGATACTTGTCGAGACGGTCGAGGCCCGCCTCCCATAGACGGCGATATTTTTCGAGCCAGTCGTCGACGTCGCGCAGTGCGTCCGGCTCGATGCGGCAGGGGCGCCATTGCGCGTCGCGCGAACGGGCGATCAGTCCTGCACGCTCCAGCACCTTCAGGTGTTTGGAGACGGCCGGCAGGCTCATCTCGAAGGGCGCCGCCAGCTCCTTCACGGAGGTTTCGCCATGCGCGAGGCGCTGGAGGATGGCGCGTCGCGTGGGGTCGGCCAGCGCCGCGAATTTGGCGCCGAGGGGATCGGCCGAGGCGGGCTGAAGGGCTGGCGGCATTGGGTGGAACCGTTCTCTTATTTAACTAGGTGGTTTAATACAGAGGGCCGACGCATTTGTCAACGGGTCCGTTCCGGCCGCCTCCGCTTGACCCTCCCTGCCCGCTCGCCCAAGCTTTTCCAAGCGGGAGACCGGCAATGACAACAACAACCGAAATGCTTCCTCGCGCGCGCGACGTCGCCGAGGCGAGGCAGCATCTTTCCGATCACGGCCTTGCCATCGTGGAGGATGTGCTCGACGCCGCGGGGCTTGCCCTTGTGCGCGACGCCCTGCAGCGCGGTATCGAGGCCGACAGGACAAGCGGCGTGCAGCTTCACGGCTTTTCCTTCGATCCCGACGCACTCAACACCCGCGTCTTCAATCTCATCGGCAAGGATCGGGTTTTTCGCGATCTCGTGCAGCACCCCGTCGCCGTCGAGCTCGTGCGGCACGTCATCGGCGAACCGTTCCTGCTGTCGAATTTCTCGGCGAATGTGACGGCGCCGGGTTCGGGCGCGATGGGCATGCATGCCGATCAGGGCTATATCCCCGCGCCCTGGCCGCCCTATCCCTTCGCGGTCAACATCGCCTGGGCGCTCGACGATTTCACGGTGGAGAACGGCGCGACACGCTTTGTCCCCGGTTCGCATCGCCGCGATCACGGCCCGGGGCGCGCGAGCGCGCGCGAGGAAACGGTCGCCATCACCTGCAAGGCCGGCTCGATCTTCGCGATGGACGGCCGTGTCTGGCACCAGACGGGCGCCAATGTCAGCGCCGGCGACAGGCGGGCCGGGCTTTTTGCCTATTACGTCCGCCCGTTCATCCGGCCGCAATGGAACTGGTACCTGACGCTCGCCCCGGAAATCGTGCGCGGCGCAAGCCCGCTCCTGCGCGAGATGCTGGGCTACGAAAAGAATCCGACCGGCGATCTGCGGTCGCTGCATCCCGACGCTTGAAGCGTGTTTTCTCAGCCCTGGCCGACGGCATCCGGCCAAGTTATCCCCGCCTTTCAGTTCTCGGCGAAAATGTCTCCCATCCATGGAACGGAAAATGGAGGGACTTCGATGCAGGACGATACAGGGAAGAGTGCGGACGGGACGGCGGTCGACTGGGACGCGGTGGAGGATGCCTGGCGCGATCCGGCGCGGAAGATCACCGAAATCGCGGCGGAGATCGGTGTCACGCGGCAACGGCTCGCCGCCGAAGCGCGCAAACGCGAATGGCCGCCGCGCCTGTCGATGACGCCGCGCGGGCGGACGCGGTCCGCGAAGATTTCCGAAACGGCCGGCAAGATCGGCGGCGCGGTGCGCCGCGGCGCCATGGCGACGCGGCTGAAACGGCTGATCGAAAGCGAGATCGCCGATGTCGAGCGCAAGTACCGGAGCGGCGATGCGGCGATGCGCGAAGGCGCCGCCAAACGCCTCAACTCGCTGGTGCGCTCGCTCGACAAGCTGCGCGACATCGAAGCGTCGGCGAAGGGAATCGCCGCCGATGGACGCAGCGAAGCGGAAAAAATCAAGGCGCGGCGCGAGGAAGATAAGAGGATACTCGCTGGACTCAACGAACGATTTCGGAAGATTTTCGCGGCTCACGATGCCGCGCGCGCCAAGCGGGCGGCGGCGGCACTGGCGGCCGGATTGCCGCTTTGCGCGGAATGCGGCGATGCTGCCGCAACGGTGAAGCCGGAGGACATTGAGACGCAGTGAGCGGGAGGGGGTGCGATGACGTGCTTCGGCGCCTCCGCCCCGAAATCTGTTCGCTCACGTTCACAAATTGTCGACATGGCCCTTCGCGTGGCTCAGGGCGTTCGAGGCTCGAAAAAGTCCACCGGACTTTTTCGTTCACTAGCGTGAACCGCCTCTCACCCCCCAGGACGGGTGGGGTTTCCAGTCGAGGCCGCGGTTTCGGCACGGGTCGCGCCAGTGCTTTGCGGCGGGCGGGGCCCGCGCCTATAGTGAGGCTACCGAACCAATTTCCATTCCTGTCGCGGCGCGTCGCCGCCGTTTCGAGGCCTCCGATGACTGCACAAGACGCGCCCGCCGCCGGGACGCCGCGGAACGATCATGGCTGGTACATGGCCGGTCTCTGGGGCTATTTCCTTGCGGGCGGCATTCAGGGCGTGCTGTTTCCGTGGATCATCGCTTTCGTGCTCCATGAAAGTTCGGACCGGGTCGGCATCGCGCAGATGTTCTCGATGCTGCCGATGCTGATCCTCGGGCTTTTTGGTGGGGCGATGGCCGACCGGGTGGAACTGCGCGCGCATCTGATGCGGCTGCAGTTCATCGCGATGGTGCCGCCGCTCCTGCTCGCAACGCTGATCTGGAACGGCATTCTTTTCTACGAAATGATGATCCTCTATGCGCTGGCGCTGTCGACGCTGGGCGGCTACATCATGCCGGCGCGGGATTCGATGCTGTCGCGCGTCGCGATGACAAGCCTTGGCGGCAATATCCAGCGCGCGGTTGCGCTCGCCATGAGCGGGCAGTTTCTCGGCCAGGTCGGCGGCTACCTGCTCGGCAGCCCGGCCGAATATGTCGGCGCGGTGCCGCTCCTTGTCCTGCAGAGCCTGCTGCTCGGCTTTGCCGCCTTCACGACCTCGCGGCTGGCCACCTCGCCGCCCATCGTCCATGCCACGGCGCGGCCGGGCGCGCGGCGCAACCCCATTCGCGACGTGCGCGAGGGGCTCGAAGCCGTGTGGCGCGATCAGCGCATCCGGCCCGTGCTGCTGTTGATGTTCTTTTCGGGCATTCTCTTCATGGGCGTCTTCATGGTGCTGTTCCCGCTGCTGATCCGCGACGTCTATCACGGCAGTTCGCGCGAGATCGGCTTCGTCTTCATGTCGTTCTTCGGCGGCATCGGCATCTCGTCTTTCGTTCTGTCGCGGATGCGGCCGATCCGCCGGCAGGGGCGCGCGATCATGCTGGCCATGTGCACGGGTTCGGGCGTGATGGTGCTCATTCATTTCGAGCCGCCGATCCAGGGCGTGTTCCTGCTGGCGCATTTCTGGGGACTGGCGGCCGGCATCTCGATGAGCCAGTCGCGCGCCATCGTGCAGGAAAGCGCAACGCCGGCGCTGCGCGCGCGGATGCTCGCCGGGTTCAATCTCGGCACGATGGGCGGCGGGCCGATCGGCGCGGTGCTGATCGGCTATCTGATCGCTTGGATCGGACCGCTCGACGCGGTGCTGGTGCCGTGCGGGCTGATGGTGTTTCTGTGGGCGGCGATCTACTGGCTGACGCCGCTGTGGCGGGTCGAGGCGCCGCCGCGATAGGCGACGCCTCGCTGATGTTCAGCTGTATTTGCGTTCCTGCCACCAGGGATAGAAGGACGGCATGTCGGTCGAGGTCTTGCAGGGATAGACGGCCGGGCGCTTTTCGAGGAAGGACATGACGCCTTCCTTCGCGTCGGCCGAGGCGCCGCGCGCATAGATGGCGCGGCTGTCCACTTTATGGGCTTCCATCGGGTGGTCGGCGCCGAGCATGCGCCAGAGCATCTGCCGCGTCAGCGAGACCGAGACGGCGGCGGTGTTGTCGGCGATTTCCCTGGCGATTTCGCGGGCGGCGGGCAGCAGGTCGTCCGGCTTGTGCAGCGAGCGGACGAGGCCGCCCTTCAAGGCTTCCTCGGCCCCGAAGACGCGGCCCGAATAGGTCCATTCAAGCGCCTGGCTGATGCCGACGACGCGGGGCAGGAACCAGCTTGAACAGGCTTCCGGGACAATGCCGCGGCGGGCGAAGACGAAACCGAATTTCGCATTGTCGGAGGCAAGGCGGATGTCCATCGGCAGTTGCATCGTGACGCCGACGCCGACAGCCGGGCCGTTGATGGCGCCGATGACGGGCTTCAGGCTTTCGAAAATACGCAGCGTCAGACGCCCGCCGCCGTCGCGCACGCTTTCATGGGACCAGTCGATCTCGCCATTGGCCATGACCGGCGTCCCCTGCTTTTCGGGGCGGTCCCCGCGCTCGGCATAGTCGAAGGTTTTTGCGCCTGCCGAGAGGTCGGCACCGGCGCAGAAGGCGCGGCCCTCGCCGGTGACGATGATGGCGCGGACATTGTCGTCGGCATCCGCCTTGTCGAAGGCGTCGATCATCTCGAACATCATCTGGCCCGTGAAGGCGTTGAGCTTGTCCGGGCGGTTCAGGGTGAGGGTCAGGATATTGTCCGCCACTTCGTATTTGATCGTCTCATAGGCCATGTCGCTTGCTCCCTGTCTGCGGCTTTATGCCGGATTTTCCATGTGGCGGGCGCTGCCGCTGCGTCAATCGCTCGCAGTCCGAAGCAAGTTGACGGAGTTGTCATATTGCTGTGTCTTTGCGGCAGCAAGGCCACAGATTTTCTGGCCCCAGATATAACAACGGGCGCGCATAAAAGCGACGACGCCCTTTCAAGTACCCCCGGGAGACGACCAGCGATGCATCCTAACGTCCACGCCGCCACCACGCCCGACAAGCCCGCCTATATCATGGGCGCCACCGGCGAAACGGTGACCTTCAAAGAGCTCGACGAGCGTTCGAACCAGGTGGCGCATCTCCTGCGCGATGCCGGCCTGAAGACGGGCGATGCCATCGCGATCTTCATGGAAAATAACGCGCGTTATTATGAAATCTGCTGGGGCGCGCAGCGGGCGGGGCTTTATTACACCTGCGTTTCGTCGCGGCTGACGGCCGGCGAAGTCGCCTATATCGCCGCGGATTGCGGGGCGAAGATCTTTTTCACCTCCACAGGCGTCGCCGCCGTCGCCGAAGAACTCGTGCGCGACAACCACCTTCCCGGCGTGGCGCGCAAATATGTCGTGGGCGGTTCGCTTGCCGGCTATGAGGATTACGAGGCGGCGCGGGACAAGTTTCCGAAAACGCCGATCGCCGACCAGACGGCCGGCACCGACATGCTTTATTCATCGGGCACGACGGGGCGGCCGAAAGGCGTCAAGCTGCCGCTGACGGGCGCCGCCATCGACGAGCCGAACGCGCTGGTGGGACTCGCGGCATTGCTCTATGGCATCGACGACAAGACGGTCTACCTTTCGCCCGCGCCGCTTTATCACGCGGCACCCCTGCGCTGGTCGATGACCGTGCAGCGGCTCGGCGGCACCGTTGTCGTGATGGAGCATTTCGACGCGGAAGAAAGCCTGAAGCTGATCGAGAAATACAAGGCCACGCACAGCCAGTGGGTGCCGACCATGTTCGTGCGCATGCTGAAAATGCCGGAAGAGGTGCGCAAGAAATACGACGTCTCGTCGATGAAGGTGGCGATCCATGCCGCCGCGCCCTGCCCCGTCCCCGTCAAGGAACAGATGATCGAATGGTGGGGGCCGGTGATCTGCGAATATTACGCAGGGAGCGAAGGCAACGGCTTCACGGCGCTCAATTCCGAGGAATGGCTGGCGCATAAGGGCTCTGTCGGCAAGCCGCTGATGGGCAAGGTGCATATTTGCGACGAGGAAGGCAACGAATTGCCAGCCGGCGAAGCGGGGACAATCTATTTCGAGGCCGAAGACCCGAGCGCACCGCAGTTCCAGTATTACAACGATCCGAAAAAGACGCAGGAAAGCCGGCATCCGAAGCACAAGCACTGGTCGACGCTGGGCGATATCGGCAAGGTCGATGCCGACGGCTATCTCTACCTGACGGACCGCAAGGCCTTCATGATCATTTCGGGCGGCGTCAACATCTATCCGCAGGAGGCCGAGAACATTCTCGTCATGCATCCGAAGGTCGCCGATGTGGCGGTGATCGGCGTGCCGAACGAGGATTTCGGCGAGGAGGTGAAGGCGATCGTGCAGCCGGCCAACTGGGCCGATGCGGGGCCGGCGCTCGAGGCCGAGCTGATGGAGTTCTGCAAACAACAGCTCTCGGCGATCAAATGCCCGCGCTCGATCGATTTCGAGGAAGAGCTGCCGCGCCATCCGACCGGCAAGCTCTACAAGCGCCTCATTCGCGACCGCTACTGGGGCAATCGCGACAGCAAGATCGTCTGAGCGCATTCAGAAGAAGTGTGAATGGTCCGGCAATGCCGGACCATTTTGCGTTTTGCGGCCGTCGCTGCGTCGTTCCGCCTCATGCGAAAGTTTCGTGACTTTCCTGCCGCGGCCACGACCGTAAGGCTGTTGTAAGCGGACACCCGTTCCATGGGGCTTCAGTTTCCATGGAGTGTTGCGAATGAAGAAGCAGAATCTGTTTGCCGCGCTTGCGGTGCCGGGACTCGTTCTTGCCTGGCTGTCGGCAGCCCAGGCAACGGTGCCGCAGGGCGGCGAGCTCAATTTCACCGTGCTGCGCAAAGGCGACGAGATCGGCACTCATCGGCTCGAATTCGAGCAGGCGGGCGACGAACTCAAGGTCGAAATTGAAACGGATGTCGCGGTGAAGATGCTCGGCATCGCCGTCTACCGTTTCGAACATGAAGGCCATGAAGTCTGGCGCGACGGAAGGCTGGTTTCGCTGAACTCGAAGACCAATGACGACGGCACGGCTCATCATCTCTCGGTCAGCCGCGACGCCGAGACGCTTGTCGTCGATGGCGATGGACGCCAGGGCCCGGAAGACGGCGCGATCATTCCGGCGAGCCTATGGAACGAAGATCTGGTGAAACAGAGCGCGCTCCTCAACACGCTGGACGGGTCCAAGATGCCCGTCACCGTCACCACCGTGGGCCCGGAGACGGTCGAAGTGGACGGCAAAAACCTTACCGCCACGCATTATTCGGTCAAAGGCCAGCTCAACCGGGAGCTCTGGTACGACGAAAGCGGCGTTCTGGTGCAGGTGAAGTTCGACGGGGCCGACGGGTCGGAGATCAGCTACGTGCTGCGCTAGACCGCTCTCCCCATGCCCGGCGCGGTGCCACCCCGTGCCGGGCCCCCCGTCCATCAAAAGACGGTTCACCGACATCGCTCACCCGCGCCGAAACCCCGCGGACTTCGCCGTCCCGGTCCACGAGGTCCGAGAGTCCATGCATATCCGTCCTGTATCCGCGTATCCCGGGGGTGTCCCCTTGAAGCTGACGTTGATCGATCGCGACGGCCCCGAAAGGCCCGCCGTGGAGGCGTTTCTGCGCGCCGGCTATGCGCGCGCCTATAACGCGACCCTCGATGCCTTCCCCGCCACGCTTTGCGCCGTGTTCGGCGCGGGCGGCGCGCCTCTCTCGGCCGCGGGGTTTCGCGAGGCCGGGGACGGCTTCTTCTCGGAGTCCTATCTCGACCGGCCGCTCGAAGCGGCGGCGAGCGCAGCGCTCGGCCGCGCCGTGACGCGCCACGAATTCATGGAAGTCACGACACTGGTCAGCACTTCGCCCTTCGCGCTTTTCCCTCTCATGGCGGGGATGCTCGCATTGGGCCGCGACAGAGGGCTGCGTTGCGGTGTTTTCACCGCGACGGGCCAGCTTCGCGGCTTGTTCACGCGGCTCGGCATTCCCTTCGTCCCGGTGGCGCCCGCGCGACCGGAGCGGATCGAACAGCCGGAGCGCTGGGGCCGCTACTATGCGATGGATCCATGGGTGTGCCTGATGCCAAACCCGGAGGCCGCGCCGTCGGCATTGTTTCCGCGCAGTTGCTCGTCCCCCGTTGCCTCTTACGCCGAGGAGCAGGACCATCATGGCTGACGTCATCCGGGCATTGGCCAAGGGCGCGCGAGACTGGCCGGACCGTATCGCCTTCGAAGACGACGGGGGCGCGCTCACCTATGGCGAACTTGCAGGCCGCGTTTCAGCCATGCTGGCGACGCTCGGCACGGGCGAGGGCGCGATCGGCCTGCTGGCCGAGAACAGCCTCGACTGGGTCGTCGCCGATCTCGCCGCGACCGCATCCGGCCGGCGCTTCGTGCCGCTGCCGCCATTCTTCTCGAATGGGCAGCTCGCTCACGTGGCGGCGGACAGTCAGATCGAACTCATTCTCACCGACGGCGCACTCGAAGCGCGGGCGGCGGGCTTCGCGCCCGTGGCACGGGTGACGCAGGCGAAAGCCGATCCGGCTTTGCTCGCGACCGCCCGCCCCGGAACGCGCGTCATCTACACCTCGGGATCGACCGGCCAGCCCAAGGGCGTCCGGCTCGGCGACCGCCAGCTCGATCATGTGGCGCATGGACTCGCTTCGGCGATCTCGGCGAGCGCGGCGGACCATTATCTTTCGGTTCTGCCCTTTCCGCTGCTGCTGGAAGAGCTTTGCGGCATTCATGTGCCGGTCCTGGTGGGCGGGCGTTCGACCATCCGGGCGCGCGTCATCGGCGAATGCTCAAGCGGCAATATCGATGCGATCCGGACCGCCTTCGAGGCGGTGGCGCCGAGCGTCAGCGTGCTGGTGCCGGAACTGCTGCGCGCCTGGGTGGGCGCATTGATGCTGTCGGGCAAGACCGCACCTCAATCACTCCGCGTTGTTGCCGTCGGCGGCGCGCCGGTGCCGCCGCAGGTGCTGAAGGCGGCCGGAGAGCTCGGCATCCCCGCGCTCGAAGGCTACGGCCTTTCCGAATGCGGCTCCGTGGTCGCGGTGAACCGGCCGGGCACGGCCGGGCCGGGCACGGTGGGCCAGGTGCTCGACGGGCTCACCGTTTCGATCGACGGCGGCGAAATCGTCGTCGAGGGCCCGAGCGTGATGAGCGGCTATGTCGGCCAGCCGGACCTCAAAGGGCCCTGGCGCACCGGCGATCTCGGCCATTTCGACGCGAAGGGCCATCTCGTCATCGAGGGACGCAAGGATGCAATGCTGGTCACGAGTTTCGGCCGCAATGTGCAGCCGGAATGGATCGAGGCGCAGTTGCAGGGCGATCCACGCATCCTGCAGGCCACGCTGGGCGGCCACGGCCAGGCCTATCCAACCGTGCTGATCGTGCCCGGCGCCTTTGCCGGCGATTTCTTCGAGACGGCGCGGGCCGGCGAAGTGCTCGACGCGCTCCATGCGGTCTGCCGGGGGCTGCCCGACTACGCCCTGCCGCGTTCCTACATCACCACAAGCAATGACGAAATGCAGGCGCTCGGCCTGCTCAGTCCCAATGGGCGCATACGCCGAAGGGCTGTCGAGGAATGGCTTTCCCTGCCCCCTGCCCGAACCCGAAGCAGAACGGCCCCCGTGCCGGAGGAGTCCCACCTATGAGTTTTTACGACCGCCTGATCAAAGAGACACAGGGCGCGCGCGATGCCTTCTTCTCGATTCCGATCGTGCTCGAAGCGGCGCAGAACGGCGTCGACCGCGATCTCTACATCGCCTACCTCACGGAGGCCTATCACCATGTGCGGCATACCTGCCCGCTGCTCGCGCATGCACTGGCACATTGTCCCAAGGAAGACACGCGCTACCGGCAGGCGCTGCTCGAATATCTCGGCGAGGAACAGGGCCATGAAGAGTGGATCCTGAACGACATCTCGCATATCGGCGGCGACGCCGAGGCCGTGCGCCGCGGCGACGGCGACTGGCCCGCGCGGGCGATGGTCGCCTGGGTCTATTACGCGGTCGCGTTCGTCAACCCTTACGCGATGCTCGGCATGGTGCTGGTGCTGGAAGGAACCTCCGTCGACATCGCGGCGGCCGGCGCGGACGCTGTGCGGAAGCGGCTCGGCATGAGCGGCGAGAGCAAGGGCTTTACCTATCTGACATCGCATGGCGCACTCGACCAGGAACACATCGTCTTCTTCCGAAAGCTCGTCGACGGGATCGAGGACGAGGCGGCACAGCGCGCCATCATCGAGACCGCGCGAATGGTCTATGGCCTCTGGGGCGAAATGTTCGCGAAGCTCGGCCGCGACGCCGAAAGCAAGGGAGCGCAGCATGCCGCGTGACAGCAAGGTCGTGGTCATCACCGGCGCCGGCTCCGGCATCGGCGCGGCCCTCGCCGCCGAGGCGGCGCGGGACGGCGCCCTTCTCGTGCTCGCCGGGCGGCGGATCGAAGCGCTGAACGAGGTCGCCGCGGCGCTTCCGGGCACACGACGGCCGCTCATCGTGCAAGCGGACGTCACGACGGCGGATGGACGCCAGAGCCTCCGCGAGGCCTGCCTGCGCGCGGGCGGGCGGGTCGACCTGCTCATCAACAATGCGGGCGTGGTGCGCACCGGACCCATAGGGAGCATGAGCGACAAGGCGGTCATGGACATGCTGCACACCAACCTCGCCGCGCCTCTCCTGCTCAGCCGCGACCTGCTTCCTTTCCTCAAACGCTCGGCAAACCCTCGCATCGTCAATGTCGGGTCGATGTTCGGCGACATCGCCTTTCCGCTGTTCGCGGCCTATTCCGCGTCGAAATTCGGCCTGCGCGGCCTTTCCGACGCCCTGCGGCGGGAACTTGCGCCGGAAGGCGTCGGCGTCACCTATGCGGCGCCGCGTGCCGTCAACACGCCGGCCGCCCGCGAATTCGAGGAACTGGTGGCGCCCTTCGCCATGAAGCTCGACGATCCGCGCAAGGTTGCGCGGCGCATATGGCGCGGCGCCGCGAAGGGCAAGCGAACGGTCTATCCGGCGGGGCCCGAACGGCTCTTCATCCTCGTGCAGCAGCTTTTCCCGGGCGTCGTCGAGGGCAATATCGTCAAGCAACTCACCCAGTATGTCGCCACGCTTCCAGCACCGCATGAGACGACGATCGCTTCGGCCGGCGGGGACAGCAAGATCGTCTGAAGCGGTTCAGGAAGAATTGCCCTTCCATCCCCCTTGCCCGTCCACTCACACATTATGTGCTAGATTTGGGCGATTCATTTGGATGGAGTGGAAGATGGGTGCGATGGGACGTGCGCTGGCGGCGATGGCGCTTCTGTTTGCGGGCGCGACGCTTGTCGCGGGCGGCGCGGTGGCGCAGACCTCGGAGATGCACACGCAGGGCCACAAATGCCGCAATCTCGGCAAGTCGAGCAAGGTCTTCGACAAGAACTACTATGTCTATTTCGAAACCAATTCGAGCCGGATCGACCCCAAATACGAGAAGGAATTCGCGCGCATCGTGAAGCTCGCCAAGGGGCAGAATGCCGGGCAGATCTGCGTTTTCGGCAAAGCCAGCAAGGTCGGCAATCAGGCGGGAAATATCGTCTTATCGCAGAAGCGCGCCCAGAATGTGGCGGCCGCGATGGAGGCTGCCGGCTGGCCGCGTTCCAAAATGGTGATCAACGCCGAGGGCGAGGCGTGGGGCTGGCTTCAGGAAACGATGACCTGGGATTCGAAGGAAGACCGCCGGGTGCGCATCCGGCTCTCGCGGTAGGAGCGTGAATGGCGGCGCCCAGGTTCGATCCACGGCCGGCGCGGCGTCCCAAAGGGGCCACACTGGCGCTCGCCCGCGCGCGGGAAGAAACCGCGCGGCGCCAGAAGGAAGCCCAGCTTGCCGAAACGGGCATCGTCATTCCGCTCAGCGCGTGGCTGGGGCACAATAACGGTCCCGACCTGCTGGTTTCAACGGCATGGCAGGCCTATGCGTGGCGGAAGGCGCAGGAGAAAGCGTGGGAAATGCCGCCGCTCGAGGTTATCAAGCGGCGTGCGGCGCGGGCCGCAGCGCTGGGCCTCAGCTACCGCGAATATACGTTGGAGATATTGGAGCGGGGCCGCTACCTTTAGGCCCGTTCCGGCGGCCCGGCCGCAAAACATATTCAGATACGCAATGGAGAGAATGAGATGCGCGTTTTCAACACGGTTGCCGATTATGTCGCCGAAAAGGGCAACGAGATCGGCGTCAGCGACTGGGTCCAGATCGACCAGGACCGGGTCAACCAGTTCGCCGACGCGACGGGCGACCATCAGTGGATCCATATCGACCCGGAGCGCACGCAGAAGGAGCTCGGAATCGGGACCATAGCGCATGGCTATCTGACGCTGTCGCTGCTGCCGCATCTGATGGGCAAGATCAGCACCGTGAAGAGCGCGACGCGCGGCATCAATTACGGTTCCAACCAGGTACGTTTCACCAACATGGTGCCCGTCGGCGCCCGCGTGCGCTGCCGCGTCAAGCTGAAGGATGCGACACCGAAGGCCGGCGGCACGCAGATCACCAATGAGGTGACCATGGAAATCGAGGGGCAGGACCGCCCGGCGATGGTCGCCGAGACGCTGAGCCTGATTTTCGAATAAGCAAATATGCGCGCCCCGCTTCCCGCAAGCGGGGCGCAAACCGATTTCGAGGAGTTGAACGGATGACCGGCGACAGCGCGAAGAAACCCGACGACGAATGGCAGCAAAAACTGACGCCCGAGCAGTATGCGATCACGCGTTGCGCGGCGACCGAACGCGCCTTCACGGGCCCCTGGCTCGACGAGCATCGCGACGGCACGTTCAGCTGCATCTGCTGCGGGACGCCGCTTTTCCGCTCCGAAACCAAATATGAGAGCGGCTCGGGCTGGCCGAGCTTCTTCGACGCCGTCGCGCCCGGCGCCATCGTGGAGCGCGAAGACCTCAGCCACGGTACGCGGCGGATCGAAATCGTCTGCGCCAAATGCGATGCGCATATCGGCCATGTGTTCCCGGACGGGCCGCAGCCGACGGGTCTGCGCTATTGCACCAACGGCACGGCGCTCGACTTCAAGCCGGATGACGGCGCCGGAAACTGACCTGCCCATGAAACTCACGCCTCCCGCCGTGGCGCCCCGCGCCGAGAAGCGGCCGCACAGCGACACGCATCACGGCGTCACCCGTGTCGACGATTACGCCTGGCTGCGCGACGAAAACTGGCGCGAGGTGATGCGCGATCCGGATGTTCTGGACAAGGATATCCGCGCCTATCTGGAAGCCGAGAACGCCTATACGGAAGCGGCGCTGGCGCCGGTCTCCGAATTGCGCGAGACGCTGTTCAGGGAGATGAAGGGGCGCATCAAGGAGGATGACAGTTCCGTGCCGTCGCCCGACGGGCCCTTCGCCTACTACACGCGTTTCGAGCTGGGTGCGCAGCATCCGGTGTTCTGCCGGAAGCCGCGGGAGGCGACAAGCGGCGAAGAGATTGTGCTCGACGCCAACAAGGAGGCCGAGGGCGAGGCCTATTTCAAGATCGGCGATGTCGATCACGATCCGACGCACCGGCTGGCCGCCTGGTCGGCCGACCGCAAGGGCTCGGAATATTTCACGGTGCGGCTGCGCGAGGTGGCGAGCGGCCGCGATCTCGACGACGAAGTGCCCGACACCTCGCCCGGCATCGCCTGGGACGCGGGCGGTACCAGCTTTCTCTACACGCAGGTCGATGACGAACACCGGCCGCTGAAAGTGTTTCGTCATGTCGTCGGCACACCGGCGCGCAACGACAAGCTCGTCTATGAGGAGAAGGATGAAGGCTTCTTTGTCGGTGTCGGCAAGGTGCAGAGCGGGCGCTGGCTCATCATTTCCAGCCACGACCACCAGACGAGCGAGCTTTATCTGATCCCGGCCGAGGCGCCGGAAACGCCGCCCCGCCTCGTCGCGCCGCGCGAGGACGGCGTCGAATACGATCTTGAGCACGATGCGACGCGCGGGCGCTTTCTGATCCTCACCAATCTCGACGCCGAAGACTTCAAGATCGTCGAGGCGCCGGAGGATGCGCCGGGCCGCGAGAACTGGCGCGATTTCATTCCGCATCGCCCGGGAACGCTGGTGCTCGATCATGTCGCTTACCGCGACCATCATGTGCGGCTGGAGCGCCGCGACGGGCTGCCGCGCATCGCGGTCAGGCGGCTTGCCGACGGCGCCGAACACGAGATCGCGTTCGACGAAGAGGCCTACGACCTCAACATGGGCGCAGGCTACGAATACGAGACGGCGCGGACGCGCTTTTCCTACAGCTCGATGACGACGCCGGCCGAGGTTTACGACTACGATCTGGAGACGCGGGAGCGGACATTCCGCAAGCGGCAGGAAGTGCCGTCGGGGCATAACCCGGCCGACTACATAACGCGGCGGATTTTCGCGCACGCCTCGGACGGCGAGACGGTGCCGATTTCGCTGGTGCACCGGAAGGGGCTGAGCCTCGACGGAAGCGCGCCCTGCCTGCTTTACGGCTATGGCTCCTACGGGATCAGCATTCCGGCGTCCTTTTCCACGACCTGCCTTTCGCTGGTCGACCGCGGCTTCGTCTATGCGATCGCGCATATTCGCGGCGGCAAGGAGAAGGGCTATCGCTGGTATACGGAGGGCAAGCTTCTCAAGAAGCGCAACACCTTCACCGATTTCATCGTGGCGGGCGAGCATCTGGCGAAGGAAGGCTTCACGTCGCGCGGCAACATCGTGGCGCATGGCGGGAGCGCGGGCGGCATGCTGATGGGCGCCGTTTCCAACATGGCGCCCGATCTCTTCAAGGGCATTCTGGCGGAAGTGCCGTTCGTCGACGTGCTGGCGACGATCCTCGATGCGTCGCTGCCGCTGACGCCGCCGGAATGGAACGAATGGGGCAACCCGATCGAGAGCCGCGAGGCTTACGAATACATGGCTTCCTATTCGCCTTACGACAATGTGAAGTCCCAGGCCTATCCGCATCTCTTCGCTCTGGGCGGGCTCACCGATCCGCGCGTGACCTATTGGGAGCCGGCGAAATGGGTGGCGAAGCTCCGCGAACTCAAGACCGGCGATGCCGTGACGCTGCTCCATATCAACATGGATGCAGGCCATGGCGGCGCTTCCGGCCGCTTCGAGCGGCTGAAGGAAGTGGCGCGGGTCTATGCCTTCGCGCTGGCGGTGACGGAGAAGGCGTGAAGACTTGCGCGGCGGGCCACGATTCTTTCTGATGTGAGGAACATTCATTTCAGAAAGAGGCGCGCGTCGTGGACAAGTGGATCTGGGGCTATTCCGACAGGCTGAGCGCGCGGCCGGGCGAGACGGTGACCTTCTTCCTGTCGGCGACGGGCGGGCGCTGCGACGTCGAGATTGCGCGGCTGGGCGCAACGCGCGAGAGCGTGTGGCGCAAGGACGGGATTGCCGTGGGGCGGCACGCGGCGCCGGAGGAAGCGCATATTCAGGGCTGCGGCTGGCCGGAGGCGTTCCGGCTCGAGGTGCCCACCGATTGGCGCTCCGGCTATTACGACATCCGCTTCACCGGCGCGGACGGGGCGAGCGGGCATCACATGCTCTGCGTGAAGGCGGCGACGCCAACCGCGAAAGCCGTCATCGTTCTCGCGACCAATACCTATCACGCCTACAACTCATGGGGCGGGGCGAACACCTATGTCTGGATCGGCGGGCCCCTGCCCGCGCCTGTCCCCGCGGATGAGGGGCGCCATGTCGTGGCGGCGCGGCTTTCGACGGCGCGGCCGTTCTCGCGCGGCATCATGCAGCCGGCGGCGGCGAAGCACCGGCTGGTGAGCGAGACGCGGCGCGGCTTTCGCGCACGCGCCTCGGCCGGCGAAGCTATCCATGAAGTGAAGGCTGGCGGCCAGGGATGGGACTGCCCGGCGGGCTTCACCGACAAGTGGGAACATGCCTTCGTTGTCTGGGCGGAGGGCGCGGGCTATGCGCTCGATTATCTCACCGATTACGACCTCGAAGCGGAGCCGGGCGCGCTGGACGGCTACAAGGCGGCGCTCTTCGTCGGGCACAGCGAATACTGGAGCTGGGGCCAGCGTGCGGAGGTGGAACGCTTCGTCGACGAGGGCGCGCGCGCGATCATCCTTTCCGGCAATACCTGCTACTGGCAATGCCGGTGGGAGGATGGCGGCAAGACATTCGTGGCGCACAAGGCGCGCGCGGAGGACGAAGACCCACTCGCGGCGGTGCCGGAGACACGGCATCTGACCTCCGGGCTCTGGTCGAGCCCGTGGATCGGCAAGCCCGAGGCGCAACTGACGGGGCTCTCGTTTCTCTTCGGCGGCTATCACCGCTTCGGGCTCTGCGTGGCGCGCGGGATCGGCGGCTATACGGTGTGGGACGAAAAGCACTGGGCGCTCGACGGCGCCGACCTCTATTGGGGCGACGTGTTCGGCGACGATTGCCGGCTGATCGGCTACGAGAATGACGGCTGCGCGCTCACTTTCGGCGAGGACGGATTGCCGAAGCCGGTGGCGCGGCTCGGCGTGCCGGCGAACCTCGAAATCATCGCGACGGCACCCGTGACGCTGGGGGAGCCGGACTCCGAATTCGCCGGCTCCGTGCCGCCGGAAGCCTGGGGGCCGCTGACGCGCGCCTTTGCGGGGTATGATTCGCCCGAGAACCGCGCGCGGATGATGCGGGGCCATGCGGTGCTGGCGACCTTCAAACGCGGGCGCGGCGAGGTGTTCAATTCGGGCACGACCGAATGGGCCTATGGGCTCCAGGCGCGCAATCCATTTGTCGAAAAGATCACGCGGAACGTGCTCGACCGCTTCCTTGCCTGACCCCGAAGGATCACGGGCCGCGCTCCCCCTCAAGAACGCGGCCCGCAAAGCGCCCTGCCCCATCGAGGGCCGGTCGCCGATTATCCCCGCAAAGGCGCGCAGACCGAGCGCGCGCGGATTTCATCGAGCCTCGGCATGGCCTCGTCGTTCTCGATGACGCGACGGACAAGCGCGAGGCCCTTCACGGTCGGCGAGGCGACGGCGGCGTATCCTTCCGGCAGATTTGCGGGCGTTTCTTCACCGGGGCCGGTGACGACGAGACCGATCACTTCGCCGTCCTGCAGTCCGCCGTCTTCGCGGTTGTTGCGAACGAAGTAGTTGTCCGTGATCGACGAATAGAGTGCGAGGGAGGTGTAGGGGGCGCTCGCCGGCACCTCGATGCGGACCGGGCCCGCCGACAGATCGAGAATGCAGATCGAATAGGCGAGATCGGGGCTCGGCCGGACGACGGCTCGCGATGCGTCGGTCGCGCGGGGCATGTGCGAGAAGTCGTTGAGCGCACCGCTGCCGCCGATTTTCGAGATGGCGGCGGACATGACGACGCGCGGGATTGCCCAGACGATGGCGACATGGAAAATGACGGCCAGCACCGCGGCGGTGGCGAGCCATTGAAGTTTGCGGTTCATCGGCAGGTTTCCTTCACGATGACGGGCAGCACGGCGGCGGCGGGGTCGGCATAGATCGCGGCTTCAGGATTGTAGAAGCGAGCCGAGAGGTCGAAGCTTTCGTCCGCCTTTACAGGCAGCCAGTTCTTCTCCTGCGGATCGGCGGAGATGCGGATGACGAAGCTGCCATCCGGTTCGCGCTCTGTCGTGGTCTGCGAGAAGGAGAAGACGTCGCGCTCGTTGGGAATGAGGAAGCTGTCGGCATCGTAGGCGGTGATGCTCCACCAATGGGCGGCGAGGTCGCCACCTTCGAGGCGGTAGGTGCAGTTGCCGGTGAGAGGCTCGCCCGCGCTGTCGGTGCGAGCCTGGTAGTACATGGTTTCGCGCTTGTCGAGTGCGAGGAGGCCGAAGAGCGCGACGCGGGCGCGAGTATACATATCCGCATCGACGCTGCCGTAAGCGGTCGAGGTCGTCCATGCGCCGGTGCGGTAGCCGCCATCGAAGTCGGTGACGAGCCACCAGGCGGTGACCAGGGCGACGACGAGTGCCGCCGCCAGGGCGGAGCCCCAGTAGATGAATGTTTTCATTTTTCTCTCTCTTGTGCGGCGGGCGCGATCAGCGCGGACGATCGCCGATGATGGTGACGCGTTCCATGCGCCTGACGGCCGGCCAGTAGTCCGATACGGCGTAATGCTGACAGGCCCGGTTGTCCCAGAAGGCGATGGAATCTTTCCGCCAGTTGAAGCGGCATTGATATTCGGGGATCGCGGCCTGGGCGTAGAGATACGCAAGCATGGCGTCCGACTCGGCCTTGTCCATCCCGACGATGTGCTGGGCGAAGGCCGCGTTCACATAGATGCCCTTGCGGCCGGTTTCCGGATGGGTACGCACCACGGGGTGTTCGACCATCGGATATTTGCGGTTCATCTCCTCGATTTCGGCTTCGCTGCGGCCGCGCGTGCGCATCATGTTGCGGAAATGGGCGAAGTCGTGGACGGCAACCGCGCCATCGATTTTCTCCTTCACCCAGTCGGGGAGATTTTCATAGGCCGCATACATATCGGCGAAAAGCGTATCGCCGCCGACGGCAGGCACCTCGAGCGCGCGCAGCACCGAGCCGAGCGACGGGCATTCACGCCATGTCACGTCGCTGTGCCAGACATTTTCGCGGCCCTTGCTGTCCTTGTCGTGCGTGATGGCAAGAACCTCGGGATAGTCCTTTTTGTGAGGCGCGAACGGATGCACCTCAAGTTCACCGAAATGGCGGGCGAAGGCGAGGTGCTGTTCGGTGGTGATGTCCTGATCGCGGAAGAAGACGACCTTCCATTCGAGCAGCGCGGCGCGGATCGCGGCGAGCGTCGCATCGTCGAGCGGCTTCGCAAGGTCGATGCCGAGAAGTTCGGCGCCGATGGTCGGCGTCAGCGGCATGACGGTGAAAGGGACGTCTTGCGTCTTCAGCGCGGGCTGGCTCATGGGCTTTCCTCCGGGTCGAGAGATTCCTCCGATCTCTTGCCTGCCGATATAAGCGCGGCGGTTCCGGCGCGACCAGTTTTCAATTATGAAGTTCCGTATTACGGAATTATGAGGCAGATTGCCTGTCCATCCTTCGCGGGCGATAAAGCGGATGACCCACGAAACGGCGGCAGGGAGCAACCCATGAAGACAGGCACGACGGCGCTGCTGCTTGCGCTGCTGACAGCGGCCCTGCCATTCGCGACGGGCAGCGCCCGCGCCGCCGACCGGCCGACGATCGCGGCGGCGTCGGACCTCCAGTTTGCGTTGACCGAGGCGGCGGCCGCTTTTGCGCAGAAGACGGGACGCGATGTGAATCTCTCTTTCGGTTCGTCGGGCAACTTCTTCCGGCAAATCCGGCAGCGCGCGCCTTTCGAGATGTTCCTGTCGGCCGATGAGGATTTCGTGCAGCGGCTCGCCGCGGCCGGACTGACCGAGGACGCGGGCGCGCTCTATGCCGTGGGGCGCATTGTGCTGATTGCACCGGTCGGGTCGCCGCTGGCGGGTGACGGCTCGCTCCGGGACCTTGCCGTCGCACTGGAAGACGGCCGGCTGAAGAAATTCGCCATCGCCAATCCCGAGCACGCACCTTATGGCCGCGCGGCCGAAGAGGCGCTGCGGTATGCCGGATTGTGGGAGACGATCGCAGACAAGCTCGTCTATGGCGAGAACGTATCGCAGGCGGCGCAGTTCGCGCTTTCGGGCAATACGGAAGGCGGCATCGTCGCCTGGTCGCTGGCACTCGCGCCGGAGGTGGCGGCGCGCAGCACCTACGCCCTGATACCGGAGATGGCTCATGCGCCGCTGCGCCAGCGCATGGTATTGCTCAACGGCGCGGGCGAGACGGCGCGGGGCTTCTACGCCTTCATGCAGGAGGAGGAAGCGCGTGCGATCATGCGCCGCTACGGCTTCGTCCTTCCCGGCGAAACGATGTGAGGGCGCGATGGACTGGGACGCATTCTGGCTGACGATCCGGCTCGGCGGGCTGACCGTGCTGCTGCTGATCCCGATTGCCGTCGTCGTCGGGCGCTGGCTTGCGGCAACGCGGATACGCGGGCGCGCCTTTGTCGAGGCGGGGCTGGCGCTGCCGCTGGTGCTGCCGCCGACCGTCGTCGGATTCTACCTGATGGTCGCCTTCGGTTCGGGCGCGTGGTTCGGAGGGATGTTCGAGCGATTGTTCGGGCAGACGCTGATTTTCACTTTCGAGGGGCTGCTGCTCGCGTCGCTGATCGTCAACATTCCCTTTGCGGTGCAGCCGATCCAGCGCGCCTTCGAGGCGGTGGGGCCGGAATTGCGCGAGGCGGCGGCAAGCTGCGGTCTCTCGCGCTGGCGGACGTTGTGGCGGATCGAATTGCCGCTTGCCTGGCCGGGCATCCTGACCGGTACGGTTTTGACCTTCGCGCATACGCTGGGCGAATTCGGCGTGGTGCTGATGGTCGGCGGCAGCATCCCCGGCGAGACGCGCACCATCGCCATCGCGATCTACGACCGGGTGCAGGCATTCGACGAGGCGGCAGCCGGGCAGATGGCCGCCGTGCTGCTGCTGGTTTCGCTCGCCACCATCGCCGCGAGCTACATGCTGACGCAACGCATCGGACGGCGCTATGGATAAGGGCCTCACCGTCCGTCTTCGTCAGGACAAGCTCATTCCGCTCGACGTCGATTTCGCGGTCGCGCCGGGCGAGGCGATGGCCCTGGTGGGCCCGTCCGGCAGCGGCAAGACGACAACGCTGCGCGCCATTGCCGGGCTCTACCGGCCCGTCGCAGGGCGGATCGCCTGCAACGGGATGGCATGGTTCGACAGCGCCGCCGGCATTCACATGCCGGCGCGGCAGCGGCGGGCGGGCCTCGTCTTTCAGTCCTATGCGCTTTTTCCGCATCTGACGGCGCTGGCCAATGTGATGGAAGCACTGAACGACACCGCCCGCGAGATGCGGCGCGAAGCGGCGATGGCGCTGCTGGCACGGGTTCATCTCGACGGGCTGGAAGAGCGCCGCCCGGCGCAACTTTCGGGCGGCGAGCAGCAACGCGTCGCGGTGGCGCGAGCGCTGGCGCGACGGCCCGACGTGCTGCTGCTCGACGAGCCCTTCTCGGCGGTCGACCGCGTGACGCGGCGCAAGCTCCGCCGCGAACTTGCCGAGCTGCGCCGCGACCTGCCGATGCCGGTGGTGCTGGTGACGCACGATCTCGACGATGTGACGCGGCTCGCCGACCGGCTCTGCGTGATGCACAAGGGCCGTATCCTGCAATCGGGTACGGTCGCCGAAGTGATGACGCAACCGGCCAGCGCCGAGATCGCCGAATTGCTCGACCTTGCCGCCAACGAGGCCTGAGTGTTTGGAAATTTCGCGATGCGGAATTAGGCTCGGCGGCGGGAGGATGTTCAATGCCGCAACCCGACGCCGAAGCCGGCGTCCAGCCCGTCATCCGCAGCCTGCAAATTCTGGAAGCGCTCAATGCCGCCGGGCCCGCGACGCTTGCCCGACTGCATGACGAGACCGGATTGCCGAAGCCGACGCTGGTGCGGCTCCTCGACACGCTGATCGTGGCCGGGCATGTGGCGCGACTGCCGCGGCGCGGCGGCTATACGCTCGCCGAACGGGTGCTGCGGCTCTCGAGCGGCTTTCGCCATGCCGACCGTGTCGTCGAAGCGGCGCGACCCTTCCTCAGCGCGCTGACCGCCGAACACAAATGGCCGGTGGCGCTGGCAACTTTCGACCACGACGCGATGCTGGTGCGGCTGTCGACCCGGCACGAAAGTCCGTTCAGCACCGACCCCGACTGGCTGAACCGGCGGCTGGCTATGCTGATCTCGGCGCTGGGGCGCGCCTATCTTGCTTTCTGTCCGAACGACGAGCGCGAACTCATTGTGTCGCTGCTGAAAAGCTCCAAGGTGCCGGCAAACGCTGCGGCGAAGGACGACAAATACATGGCGGCAATGATCGCCGGTATCCGCAAGCGCGGCTATGCGACGACAGCGCCCGTGCGCGATGCCCCGGCGATGGGCATTGCCGTGCCGGTGATGGAGGAGAGGCGTGTCGTCGCAGCGATAACCATCCGCTATATCGGCTCGACCATGAGCGAGGCCGAAGCCGCGCGGCGCTACCTCGCACCGATGCGGGCGGCTGCGGCGGCGATTGCAGCGGGTCTCACTTCCGGGTAACGATGACCGCGACCTTCTGCGAACCGACGGCGTGAACCAGCAGGCTCTGGTTTTCGTCGTCGCGTGTCGCGGTGCCGCCTTCGACTTCCACGTCATAGCCGTTTGGATATTGAAGTTTGGGCACGAAGATTTCGGTTTCGCCGTCTCCTTCCGCCTCGTAGACGAAACGGAAGGCGCCGGTTTCGCGCTTGAACTTCATTTTCAGCGGACGGCCTGCGACGGCACGCGCATAAGGCCGCACAAAACCCTTCAGCGCCCTGCCGCCGCTGTTGATATCCGACGGGTCGATGCGCTGATCGACGCTGTAAATCGACAGGTCTTCCTGGTTCCAACCGTCGCCGACCGCCTGGTTGTTGCGGTTCGAGGCCGTATAGTTCCAGTGTGTCGAATGCATCAGCAGCTTGTCGAGCGCGTTGTAGGTCAGGTCGAGCGCGATGATGTGCTTTTCCCACGGACCGTCGGTGCGATCGCCGGCGTCCCAGGCCTTGTAGGCGGCGGCATCGTCGAGATCGAAAGGAATACCGAACTCGCCCAGCAGCGCCGGCGCGCCCGTGCCTCCGTTCAGGGTTTTCGACGCGTCCTTGATGCGGCCCAACTGCCTCGTGTACGAGGCTTCGATCGCTTCCGCGCCTTCGGTCGTGCGGCCCGTATAGGGATTGATCTTGACCGGAAAGTCGAAGCGCTTGGTCGAAAGCGTCACGATGTCGTACCAGTGGCTGGCATTGACGGTGCGCGCGGGCGTCGTCGGCGGGAAACCATGCGCAAGGCCCGCGCCGGGATCGAGTTCGGCGAAGAGAAGCCAGTCATCGTTGACCGCGCGAACGCGTTTGGCGACCTTTGCGAAGAACGGCCCCATGAAATCGGCGTCCATGTTCCATTTGCGGCCGTTGCGGGCGACGAAGAATTCCTCGTTCAACGCGACGATCCGGCCGCCATCAAGGCGGTAGACGCCGGCGCGTTCGAAGGGGCATTGCCTGCCGTCGCGCCAGATCGAGACGCCATCGGCATTGACCATGACGTCGCGCTTTTTCACCACAGCGCGCGCCTCCCAATCGATATGCATTTCAGGGATTTCGCGGGCGAGACCGCGGGCGGCCGCGAAACCGTCGAGCGGCGACCAGGCGAGGCCGGGCCGCGCCGGCATCGGGTTTTTCTCGCTAGGGCCGACATGGCGATAGCTCAGAGACAGGCCGACATAGCCGGAGCCCGGCTCGTTGAGCGAGTCGAAGCCGATGACGTTGGGCAGATCCTTCACGCGATGCGCGACGGCTTCCATAGCGCCCAGATAATGTTCCTGCAGAAATTCCTGCGCGCTGCGGCCCTCGACCAGAAAATCCGGGCAGAAGGCGTCGCCGGCGAAGAACAGCGTCCACATGATCGCGTTGGCCGGATACTTGTAGTTCTGCGACCAGGTCATGGTCGGATAATTGTCTTCCTGCCGTCCGCCGCGCGCGAAGTCATATTTGTACTGCATCACATGCGCGGCGCCGGCATCGTGAAACTTCGTGAAGTCGAGGCCGACCGCCTCGAAGAGCCAGCCCGGCGCGCCGTCGCCGCCCGTCATGCGGCTCCAGACGTCCTGGTGGAAATCGACGAAGACATAGAGGCCGTAGTCGTCCGCCTTGCGGCAGAGGGTGGCGAAATAGTCGAGATAGGCCTCATCGTAGTTTCCGGGGCCCGCGTGCTCGACCGCTTCCCATGTCGTGAGCAGGCGCAGGCAGTTGAAGCCCCAGGCCTTCAGGCGCCTGAAATGCTCGTCCGCTTCCGCGAGCGGAAAGGGCCGCCCGACAAAGGAAACGGTGCGGTGATCGGCGAAATCTGTCGGGATATTGGTGTGCCCGTTCGGTGTGTAGGGCATCTTGCAGTCGCCGCCCAGATTGACGCCGCGCAGCACGCGCCTGCGGCCATCGGTCCCTTGAAACCACTCGCCGTCGATCCCGAGCCTCGGCAACGCCATATCTTTCCTCCCGACCTTCTTGTTGAGCGCGAGGATAGCGGGCACCATCGGCACATACAAACCGGGGATGACGATGAGCGAGACCATGACGCGAGAAAAACTCCCACCCCTGCCTGTGCAGCCCGCCGGCGTTGTCTGGCCGACCATCGACTGGCCGCTCGGCGACCTGCCGCCCGACGCCGACAAGGCGCGGCTGCAGCGTCTGATGGACCATGCTTTCGCGCCGCAAGCACCGGACGACCTCGGCGAGACGCATGCGGTTGTCATCGTCAAGGACGGACGGCTCGTCCATGAGCGCTACTGGACCGGCTTCGGCCCCGATATCACCTGCCCGTCATGGTCGAAAGCGAAGAGCATCACCCATGCGCTGGCCGGGTTGCTTGTGGGCGACGGCAAGCTCGACATTCACGCCCCCGCCAATGTGCCCGAATGGCAGGACGCCGACGATCCGCGCCGCGCCATCACGCTCGACCTGCTGCTCAGAATGTCGAGCGGCCTTGCCTTTCGCGAAGACTACGTGCCGGAGCATCCCTCCGACGTCATCGAAATGCTATGGGGCGAAGGCAAGGACGACGTGGCACATTTCGCCGCCACCTTTCCGCTCGAGCACGAGCCCGGCAGCTACTGGTCCTATGCAAGCGGCACAACGAATATCGTCAACCGCTCTCTTGCGCGCGCGGCCGACGCGTTCGGGCCCGACTTCGAAGCCTTCATGCGCCGGCGCCTTTTTGAGCCGCTCGGCATGACATCGCCGCAGCCGAAATTCGACGCGGCCGGCACGTTTATTGGCTCTTCCTTCTGCTATGCAACGCCGCGTGATTTTGCGCGTTTCGGCCTCCTCTATCTGCGCGACGGCATGTGGGAGGGGAAGCACCTGTTACCCGAAGGCTGGGTCGATTATGCGCGCACGCCCACCTGGCAACAGGCCAATGCCGAAAATCCCTATGGCGCACATTGGTGGCTTGGCGTCGCCGGTGAGGACAGCTTCTCGGCCAATGGCTATGAGGGGCAATACACGGTCTGCGTGCCCGAGCTCGACATGGTGGTGGTGCGCCACGGCAAGACGCCACTCGAGCAGCGGGAAAATCCGCGCAAGTGGCTCGCCGATGTCGTGGACTGCTTCAGGCCTGCCTGAAGCGCAAGCCCCAGACACAGAGCAAGCCGGTGAGCGCGCCGGGCAGGATGACGCCGAGCCAATCGGTCGCGGTCCCGCCGGGGGCCGCGGCGCAGCCGGCGGCAATGTCCGCCAGATGTGTCAGCGCATGGCCGCCCATGAAGATCGCCGGGGCGAGTAGCAAAGGTGCAGCGGCACGCGGCCAGAACGCCGCCGCGCCGAGGCCTGCCGCACTTGCCAGATAGGCGACGCCGACATCGCGAATTAAATGGGCATTGGCCGCACCCGTCAGGGCCAGGTCCGGAATCGAGGCAAACCACCCGATCGGATCGGCGACCATGCGGGCGCCGTTCAGCGCCGCGAAAATGGCCAGAAGAGCGGCAAGGACGCGGAAGGAGGTCTGTTCCATGCGGTGGAGGCTAGCGAGCCGGCTGGGTGCCCGGCAGGGCCATTGCCGGCTCAAATATCGGAGCCAAATCGTCACCGCACTCGTGTAGACTGCCCGCCGGCCATCGAGAAGGGCCGGACAAACCGTGGGGCAAGGCATTGGGAAGCATCGTCCGATTTCCCGGCGATCTCGTCACCGAGCATGACCGCCGGCGCCTCAAGGCTGCCGCAGAGGGCTCGCCTTTCGACCTCGAGTTTCGCAAGAACGGGCAAGGCGTGACCGCGCCCTACCTGACGCGCTGCGGGCATATGCGGCCGAGTTTCCGGCTGCGCAAGACACAGGATGGCTGGGAGGCGATTGCGCTCGGCGCCGAGGAAACCGGCATGGTCGCCGCGCAGGGACGAAGCGCCGAGGACCTTTTCCGCGGGCTCGGCCCGCGCCCGGATTGAACACAACAAAAAGAACACTCACGCAAGGAAACGCCCATGAACATCATGCCCCGCATTTCGAAGCCCGAAGATGTCGGCCTCGACGCTGACCGGCTCGCCAACATCCCCAATTATTTCAGCTCCTATGTCGACCGGGGAAAGCTTGCGGGCTTTTCGACGCTGGTTTCGCGGGGCGGCGAGATCGCGCATTTCGAGATTCGGGGCAATCGCGACCGCGAGCGCGGGCTGCCGATGGAGAAGGACACGATCTTCCGCATCTATTCGATGACGAAGCCGATCACCAGCCTTGCCCTGATGATGCTTTACGAGGAAGGGCACTTCCAGCTCAACCATCCGGTGTCGCGCTACATCCCCGAATTCAAGAACCTTAAAGTCTGGGCCGGCGGCACCGCGGAAAAATACGAAACAGTGCCCTGCGTGCGGGAAATGACCATCCGTGATCTGCTGACCCATACGTCGGGCCTCACCTATGGCTTCATGTATGCCCATCCGGTCGACCAGCTTTATCGCAATGCCGGCATCGACGGCGCCAATACGGTGAAGCTGACGCTGAAGGAAATGGTGACGGCGCTCGCCGACATTCCGCTGCTGTTCTCGCCCGGCGAACAATGGAGCTATTCGGTCTCGACCGATGTATGCGGCTATCTCGTCGAAGTGTTGTCGGGACGGCCACTCGACGAGTTCCTCGCGAGCCGCATCTTCGCGCCGCTCGGCATGGTCGATACCGGCTTCTTCGTGCCGAAGGACAAGCTCGGCCGCTTCGCGACCAATTATTTCAAGGATCCGAAAAGCGGCAAGCAGGGCATCATGGATATCGGCGACGAGAGCAGCAGCTATGCGAAACCGCCGAAATTCCTGTCGGGCGGCGGCGGCCTCGTTTCGACCATGATCGACTATTGGCGCTTCTGCCAGATGCTGCTCAATGGCGGCGAACTCGAAGGCGTCCGGCTCTGCTCGCCCAAGACCATCGAATTCATGACGCTGAACCATCTGCCGGGCGGCAAACGGATGAACGAAATGTCGAACTCGGCCTTCAGCGAGCTCGCGCCGGCGGGCGCCGGCTTCGGCCTCGGCTTCCAGGTGACGCTCGATCCGGCGGAATCGCCTACGATAGGCTCTCCCGGCAACTTCTCCTGGGGCGGCGCGGCTTCGACCTATTTCTGGATCGATCCCGAAGAAGAAATGATCGCCATTTTCATGACGCAGCTCTATCCCTCCTCTACCTATCCGCTGCGACCGCAACTGCAACAGCTCGTCTACGGAGCGGTTATCGACTGAGGCGGCGGCAACGCCCATCATGCCGCTCTGGATACCGATCACGATTGCCGCAGCGTTCCTGCAGAATTTGCGCTCGACGCTGCAAAAACAGCTCACCGGCGAGATGTCGGCGATGGGCGCCACCTATG
>NZ_JBBECC010000073.1:0-33502 GCF_040882025.1 Parvibaculum sp.
TATCCCCGCCTCCGGACGCCGCTTTCACGACCCCCAAAATCCATTTGTGACAGTTCGATGACAGAGGGGGGGTCTGCTGCCGATTCCGCTGTCTCCGCGCTGTCACTTATCACCGGTGCGCTGGTCCCGTGTCACACTGCCATGCTCCCTGGAATCCGGAACGACTTCATGACCTACACCATCAGACAGGCGGTCGCCGCCGACCTTCCCCTTCTCGCCGATATCGAGCGCGCCGCCGGTGCCCTCTTCGCCGATGCCAATATCGGTGAAGTCGATGTCGACGACGTCGCCGAACTGCGCCTCATCGAATCCGTTGCCCGCGCGGGCGGCGTTTTCGTCGCGGTAAAAGACGACGCACCGGTCGGCTTCATTCTCGCCGCGCCGCTCGATATTCATATCCACATCTACGAATTGTCCGTACACCCCGCTCACGGGCGACAGGGCCTCGGCCGTCGTCTCGTCGATGCCGTGTGCGACGACGCGTCGGCGCGCGGGTTCAAGGCCGTCACGCTTTCGACTTTCCGCGATGTGCCGTGGAACGCGCCCTTCTATGCCAGTTGCGGCTTCCGCATTCTCGATCCTGCCGAGTGGACGCCGGCCTTCTATCTCGCGCATTATCACGAAGCCGATATGGGATTGCCGCTTGAGCGGCGCTGCTTCATGCGCAAGGAGTTGAAATAGACGATGGCGAAGAAAGCAAAGCTCACGCATCTCGATGCAAAAGGCGCGGCGCGCATGGTGGACGTTTCGAGCAAACCCGAAACGTCGCGCAGCGCAACCGCCAAAGGCCGCGTTGCGATGAAACCCGCAACGCTGAAGCTCATTCTCGACGACGGATTGAAGAAAGGAAATGCGCTCGAAGTCGCGCGACTCGCCGGCATTATGGCCGCCAAGAAAACGTCCGATCTCATTCCGCTCTGCCATCCGCTGGCGATCGCGAAGGTCGAAGTCGATCTTCTTCCCGACGCCAAAAACAGTTGCGTCAATGTCGAGGCGACGGTGAAAGTAACAGGACAAACCGGCGTCGAGATGGAAGCGCTCACCGCCGTCAGCGTCGCCTGCCTGACGCTCTACGACATGGCGAAGGCGGTCGACAAGGCGATGACCATCGGCGATATCCGCCTCACCGCCAAGTCGGGCGGCAAGTCGGGCGACTACAAGGCGAAATAGCGATGACACAACAACCTCTCCTGCCGGTCGAGGAAGCGCGGGCGCGGATTCTGATGGGCCTGCCGACAACCGGTATCGAGTCCGTTTCCTTGCGCGACGCGCTCGGCCGCGTGCTCGCCGAGGAAGCGATCGCGCGGCGCACGCAACCGCCCGCCGACATCTCCGCGATGGATGGCTACGCCGTGCGCGCGGCGGATGTCGCCGAGGTACCGGCGCGCCTTCGCGTTATCGGCGAGGCCGCCGCCGGCGGCTTTCACGACGGTAAACTTGGCGTCGGCGAAGCGGTCCGTATCTTCACCGGCGCACCGCTGCCGCGCGGTGCCGACAGCATCATCATTCAGGAAGACACCGCGCGCGATGGCGACATCGTCATCGTCAACGAAGCGGCGCGGCAGGGGCAGCACGTGCGCGTCACCGGTCTCGATTTCCGCACGGGCGATGCCGGCCTTCCCGCCGGGCGCAAGCTCTCGCCCGCCGACATCGCGCTTGCCGCCGCAATGAACCTGCCGGTCCTCGCCGTTCACCGCCGCCCCGTCATCGCTTTCTTCTCGACGGGCGACGAACTGGTGGCGCCGGGGACCGAGCCCGGGCCCAACCAGATCGTCTCCTCCAACAATGACGGTCTCGGCGCGCTGATCGCCGAAGCGGGCGGCGTGCCGCTCGACCTTGGAATCGCGTCCGACAACGAAGGCGAGATCCGCGCCGCGGCGGCGCGCGCGGGCGACGCCGATATGCTGGTGACGCTGGGCGGCGCTTCCGTCGGCGAACACGATCTCATCCAGCGCGCGCTCGCGCCCGCCGGCCTCGACATCGATTTCTGGAAGGTCGCGATGCGCCCCGGCAAACCGCTGATGTTCGGCAAGCTCGGCGCGCTGCCGATGCTCGGCCTTCCCGGCAACCCGGTCTCGGCATTCGTCTGTGCGACGATCTTCCTCCGTCCCGCCATCGCCCGCTTGCAGGGCGGCGACAGCGCGCTTCACACGACGCAGGCGCGGCTCGGCAGCGCGCTGCCCGCCAACCGGGCCCGCGAAGACTATGTCCGCGCCGCGCTCGATCACATCGTGGACGAGCTTCCGATTGCGACGCCTTACGAACCGCAGGACAGCTCGATGCTTTCCATCCTCTCCCGCGCCGGCTGCCTGGTGATCCGCCCCGTTGGGGCCCGTACCGCTCAAGCCGGTGAAACCGTTACGGTTTTGCCGCTTCGGGCCTGACTTATCCACAATTGCGCTTGACAGGCTTGTGAGAACCAAACTAGAACGTTTGCAGTCGTTTTTGTTTTGTTCCCGAGACGCCATGGGGCGTCTTGAGCGCAAAGGGAGAGACCGAAGCCGATGCTGACACGCAAGCAACACGAGCTGCTGATGTTCATCCATGAGCGAATCAAGGAGAGCGGCGTCTCACCCAGTTTCGACGAAATGAAAGAAGCGCTCGACCTGCGATCCAAGTCCGGCATTCACCGTCTCATCACGGCGCTCGAGGAACGCGGCTTCATTCGCCGTCTCGCCCATCGGGCCCGCGCGCTCGAAATTCTCAAGCTTCCCGAATCGGCATCGCCGAGTCTCGCGACGGTGCGCGGCAGAGGATTCTCGCCCAGCGTCATCGAAGGCGGCGGCCGCTCCAAGGCGACGAGCCGCGACCTTGCACCGGTGCGCCATGCGGAAGAGACGATGACGCTGTCGGTAATGGGTCGCATCGCCGCAGGCACGCCGATCGAGGCGCTGCAGGAAGAAAGCCACCAGGTCAGCGTCCCGCTCAATCTGCTCGGCACCGGCGAACATTACGCGCTGGAGGTCAAGGGCGACTCGATGATCGAGGCCGGCATTCTCGATGGCGATACGGTGTTGATCCAGCGTTGCGATACGGCGGCGAGCGGCGACATCGTGGTCGCACTGGTCGATGGCTATGAAGCAACGCTGAAGCGGCTGAGGCGCAAGGGCGCGTCGATTGCGCTGGAAGCCGCCAACCCCGCCTATGAAACGCGCATCTTCGGACCCGACCGAGTCAAGGTGCAAGGCAAGCTTGTCGGCTTGCTGCGCCGCTACTGATTCTCGGTTCTCCGCTGACGCTGTACCCATGGCCGATTGCCGCGCATTTGCCGCGACGTCGCAATGTCGGTGCGACCGTCCGCGTTGAATGTCAGCGTCGTCGCGCCCCCGCGCCAAAGATCGAAGTAGTCCACGACAAGTTCCGCGCCGCATGAACGCCGTGCCCGCCAGGGCAACGGCACCTTGACGATGACGATGTCAGCCACGGTACAATCCTCCATCGCCGCACCGAGCGTTGCCGCGAAGGCGACCACCGGGCGGCCGACTTCGCGATAGACACAGCCCCCGGCGTCGCAGTTCATGTAAGGAGACGTGGCCGCTTCCCGTGGCGGGCGGCCATCGCCATCGTGCCGGAGCCATTGTTCGGCGGTGTAGGCCGGCCGCGCCGCGCCGAGCACCAGTTGGCCGTCGGCCGTGCGGACGGCGAACAGCGCGGCATCGCGGTCGATCAAAACGTCGGGCTTCGGCGCGGCGCCCCATAGCGCGAAGCCAAGCAGCATCGGCACGACGCCCAGATAGCGCCAGCTTTCGCGCCACAGCGCCAGCCAGAGGCCACCGAAGACCAGCAACAGCAGCGCATAGAGCGGCGCGTCGGCAATCAGACTGTCGGCCCCGTCCCAGCTTGCAACCTCATGCGCAACACGGAGCATGCCGTCGACACCGGCGCCCATGACCCAGAGCGCCGGCGCATCGAGACCGAATGGCATCAACAGCAACGCAAGCAGCGCCATCGGCATCACGACAAGGCCGACCAGCGGCATCGCAGCCATGTTGCCGGCAAGGCCGTAGACGGCGATGCGGTTGAAGTGAAAGGCGCCGATGGCGCCGGTTGCCGCGCCGGCGACGATGCTGGTGAAGGCGAGACCGAGCGCATAGGCGCCGATGCGACGCGGCAGGTTTTCAAATCCGATGCGGTTCGGGCTCGATGTCAGGCCACGCACCCGATCGCTTTCATAAAAAGCAATCAGTGCAACGACGGCCGCGAACGACATCTGAAAACTGGCGCCGAGCAAACTTTCGGGTCGCCAGAGCAGAATGACGATCGCGGCGAGCGCCACATTGCGCAGGCTGAGTGCCGGCCGATCGAGCATGATGGCGACGAACATCAGCGTGATCATGATCCAGGCGCGCTGCGTGGCGATGGCAGCGCCCGAGATCGCCAGGTAGAACGTCGCGCCGATAAGCGCGACAGCCGCCGCCCATTTCTTGATCGGGTAGTACAGCGCCAGCCGGGGCACCAGCGCGAGACCCGCGCGCACCAGCCAGAAGACCGAACCGCCAAAAAGCATCATGTGAAGGCCCGAGATCGCGAGCACATGGGCGAGGCCCGCCGCCCGGAGGTCGGCGGCGACGTTTTTCGGGATTGCAGCGCGCTCGCCTGTCACCAGGGCCGCCGAGACCGCACCTGCCGGGCCGCCGATCACCTCTCGAATGCGCGCGCCGATGCGGCCACGAAATTCGGCCAACGCGGCCGCCGCGCCCTCCGGCGCTTCGACCTGCACTGGAGCCGTATAGGCAAAGCCAACGCCACCCAGACTTTCGAACCAGACTTGTCGCGCATAGTCGAAGCCGCCCGGCAACACCGGTTCGGGCGGCGGCATCAGCCGCGCGCGCAGGCTGACCGTGGCGCCCGGCGCGAGCACCGCATCTTTCAGCCGAAGGTTGACGCGCACCTGCCTCGGCAGCCTGTCCGGCGGCATTCCGGCAAAGGCCCGAGGAGCGAGGACGGCAACGAGGCCGCCCGTCTCCGTCTGCTGGACGGAAACGACCCGGCCCGTCAGCAGGCCCGCCTGTGCCTTCTCGAGCACGGGGCCAGCGACCAGATGGGTGCGCAGCGAGGCGGAGGCGAAGCCCAAGGCGGCGCAGAGAAGGGCTGCCGCCAGTGGCGCCAGGGCTGCCCGTTGGCGGAGCGGGATGTAGCCAAGCGCCAGTAGGGCTGGAGCGGCCAAGGCCGCGGCCAGAGACGGCTCGAACGCGACGGCGAAATAAGCCGCAACCCCCATCGCCATCAAAACCGGCGCCCACAGAAAGAGCCGGTCACCGTCAGCGACCATACAGGCCCGCAGCCACAAGACCAGCGTACCCGGAGCGCCAGCAAATGCGAGGGCGCGCCACCGGGACCAGGTCCTGCCACCACCTTGCGCAGAAAGCATCAAACCGCCCTCCGTGGGTAGAAAGCCAGACGAAGGACTGCCTTAAAAGAGCGGTCCAAGATACCGAGGACAAACGCTTTTCCCGCCCCTTCCGGAGCAAGGCTCCGGAGCACGTTTCGGGCTTACGCTGCGTCGCCGCAATGTGCTAGAAATCCCCCTGCCCCGCAGCGGACCCTCAAGGCCTCGCGCCCCAGTTTCCGGGTCGAAGCTTGCCAACATTTGCCCGAGTTGCCTAGCCGCGCGGCTGCGGAGCCGGATCGCAGGAGATGATGAGCGAAAAGAAGAAAGTCATTACCCGCTTTGCGCCTTCGCCCACCGGCTATCTGCATATCGGGGGGGCACGCACCGCTTTGTTCAACTGGCTCTTTGCGCGACACCATCAGGGCCAGTTCCTCTTGCGGATCGAGGATACCGACCGGCAGCGCTCGACCGAGCCGGCTGTGGCCGCCATTTTCGAGGGTCTGCGCTGGCTTGGCCTCGACTGGGATGGCGAGGTCGTGCACCAGTTTTCACGTCAGACCCGGCATGTCGAGGTCGCCAATGAATTGCTGACGCAGGGCAAGGCCTACCGCTGTTATGCCAGCCCCGAGGAGCTCGACGAAATGCGTGAGCGGGCCCGCGCCGAAGGGCGGCCTATCCGCTATGACGGGCGCTGGCGCGATCGAGATCCGTCCGAAGCCCCAGAGGGCGTCAAGCCCGTCATTCGGTTCCGCTCTCCCAACGGAGGCGAAACAGTGGTGCGTGATCACGTCATGGGCGACGTCCGTTTCCCGAACGATCAACTCGACGACCTCATCATTGTTCGAAGCGACGGAACGCCGACCTACAATCTTTCCGTCGTGGTCGATGACCACGACATGGGCATCACCCATATCGTTCGCGGCGACGACCATCTAACCAATGCCGGACGACAGAGCCAGATTTACGCCGCACTTGGCTGGCCTGTGCCCGAATTCGCTCATGTGCCGCTGATCCACGGACCCGACGGCTCGAAGCTCTCGAAGCGCCACGGGGCGCTCGGCGCCGAGGCCTATCGCGATATGGGCTATCTGCCCGAGGCGATGCGGAATTACCTCGTGCGGCTTGGCTGGAGCCATGGCGACGACGAGATATTCTCGACCGCGCAGGCAATCGAGTGGTTCGATCTCGACAGCATCGGCCGTTCGCCGGCACGGTTCGACTTCGCGAAGCTCGAAAATCTGAACGGCCATTATATCCGCGAGGCTGACGACGTCCGACTTGCCGACGAGACAATCGCGCTGATGGAACGCCTTGAGGGCTGGATAAGCAATGCCGCGTTCCGCGACAAGCTGATCGCCGCGATGCCAGGGCTGAAAGAGCGCGCAAAGACATTGCTGGAAATCGGGCATGGCGCCGCCTTTCTTCGCGCGCAGCGGCCCATTGCCCTCGACGACAAGGCCTCCCAGCTTCTCAACGGCGAAGCACGGGCGTTGTTGAAGCGGCTACTCGACCGGCTGGAAGTGCGCAATGCCTGGGTGGCCGACGAAATCGAAGCGACCGTGCGTGGCTTCGCGGAAGACGAAAATCTCAAGCTCGGCAAGGTAGCGCAGCCTCTGCGCGCGGCCGTGACCGGGAGCTCGGTTTCGCCGCCGATTTTCGATGTGCTGGCAACGCTCGGACGCGACGAAGCGCTCGGCCGAATCAAGGATCAAGCTGCCTGACCCCCCGATCACGCGATGGGATGACGGCACAAACATATGGTATTCAACACACGGTCCGGACCGCCAGCGACGAGAAGGCGGACCGGACGGACAGACAGGGACAGGCAGGCAAGCATGACAAAATTCGGAACCAGAGCCGGCGCGATTTCAAACGCGACCCTTTCGGTGGACGGCAAGTCCTACGAACTTCCTGTCTATGGCGGGTCTTTGGGTCCGAGCGTCGTCGACATTTCGACGCTCTACGGCAAGAGCGGCCACTTTACCTACGATCCGGGTTTCACCTCCACGGCAAGCTGCGAATCCGACATCACCTATATCGATGGTGAGGAAGGTATCCTGCTGTATCGCGGCTATCCGATCGACCAGCTCGCGGACCACGGGAACTTTATCGAGACCTGCTATCTGTTGCTCAACGGCGAACTCCCGAACGCCGGGCAATACAAGGAATTCGAACGCGCCATCACCATGCACACCATGGTGCATGAGCAGATGAACTTCTTCCTGCGCGGTTTCCGCCGCGACGCCCATCCCATGGCAATCATGTGCGGCATGGTCGGTGCGCTGTCGGCTTTTTATCACGACTCGACCGACATCAACGATCCGCTGCAACGGATGATCGCCAGCCGCCGTCTGATCGCCAAGATGCCGACGATTGCAGCCATGGCCTACAAGTACTCGGCCGGCCAGCCGATCGTCTATCCACGCAATGACCTCGATTATGCCGAGAACTTCCTGCATATGTGTTTTTCGGTGCCGGCCGAGCCCTACAAGGTCGATCCGATCCTTGCGCGCGCGATGGACCGCATCTTCATTCTCCACGCCGACCACGAACAGAATGCATCGACCTCGACGGTACGCCTTGCCGGCTCGTCGGGCGCCAACCCGTTTGCCTGCATCGCGGCCGGCATTGCCTGTCTGTGGGGACCGGCACATGGCGGCGCCAACGAGGCCGCGCTCAACATGCTGCAGGAAATCGGGACGGTCGATCGCATCCCCGAGTACATAAAGAAGGCGAAAGACAAGGACGATCCGTTCCGCCTGATGGGCTTCGGTCACCGCGTCTACAAGAATTACGATCCCCGCGCACGTGTTATGCAACAGACCTGCCATGAGGTTTTGAAGGTGCTCGGGATCAACGACGATCCGATGCTTGACGTCGCGCTGGAGCTCGAGCGGATCGCTCTCAATGACGAATATTTCGTCGAAAAGAAGCTTTATCCGAATATCGATTTCTACTCGGGCATCACGCTGAAGGCGATGGGCTTCCCGACCACAATGTTCACCGTTCTTTTCGCTCTGGCGCGCACCGTCGGCTGGGTCGCGCAATGGAACGAGATGATCGAGGATCCGGGCCAGCGCATCGGACGCCCGCGCCAGCTCTATACCGGCGCACCGCAACGGAACTATGTCGAGGCCGGAAAGCGCAAGTAGTGCTTCCGCTGCACGAAAATCGAGGGCGCCTCCAGTGAGGCGCCCTTTTTTCAGGATGGTGACTGTTCGAGAATTTCCAGGACGGCACGCGCCGCGCGACGGCTCGGCGCCTCCCCGCCGACACCTGTTCGGTCCCTCAGTTCGTCGAAATCGGCCAAAGCGCGGGCACGCTCCGGCGTGTCACGCAGCAGCGGCAGCAACCCGTCGGCCAGCGCGTCGGCCGTACAACGGAACTGCAGATACTCCTGAACGGACGGACGGTCGAGAATGAGATTGACCAGTACCACTGACGGTATCTTCAGGATATTGAGCGCGAACCATCCGACGATAGCCTCCGCGCGATAGGCGATCACCATCGGAACCCGCGCAAGGCCGAGTTCCAGCGAAATGGTTCCGGATGCGGCGAGTGCGGCAGTGGCGGCGTCGAAGGCCGAGCGCTTTTCCATCTCGTCTTCAACAATCTGGACCGCAACCGGCCAGTCGGCGACGGCAGCCTCCACACGCGCACGCACGTGAGGCACAACCGGCAGGACAACATGCAAACCCGGCATATCTGACGCGAGACGCCGCACCGTATCGCCAAAAATACCAATCAGGTGCTTGACCTCATTAAGGCGGCTGCCCGGCAGAACCAGCAATAACGGCGCATCGGCGGGTATGCCCCGCGCGGCGCGGAATCGCGCGCCCGTGCCGGGCTCCGGCAGACGATCAATCGCCGGATGCCCGACATAGACACAGTCGACGCCAACGGTCCGGAGAAAGGCCGGCTCGAAGGGCAACAAGGCCAGGACGCGTCGGATGTATTTCTTCATTGCCCGGGCGCGGCCCCGCCGCCACGCCCATACGCTGGGAAGCACATAGTCGACGATCGGAAGCGATGGCGCACGACGCGCCACACGCCTTGCCACCATATGGGTGAACTCCGGGCTGTCGATGACGATCAGGACATCCGGCTTTTCGGTGACGGCATGGTTTACCGTCTGGCGGACGCGTTTGAGGATGAGCGGCAGGCGCGGAATGATTTCGCGCGGTCCCATCACCGAAATATCGGTCATCGGAAAGATCGAAGCGATTCCTTCCGCTTGCATGCGCGGGCCACCGACACCCGAGAAGCGAACGCGGCCGTTTGTCATGTTCCGCAGCGCGGCCATCAACTCGCCGCCCAGCGCGTCGCCGGAGGGCTCACCGGCTACCAGCATGACGTGTAGCGGGTCGCCCTCGGCATTCATCGGCGCGCCTCCGCAATTCGATCCAGCCCGAGGCCTACTACAAAGAGCCCGTGCGCATTTGCGGCCGAAGCAACGGCTTCTCCGTCGACGATGAGCGTGCCCCCCGCTTCGACCGCGATGCCCGCAAGGCCGGCGGCGGCGGCATTCTCGACCGTTTTCACGCCGATTGTCGGCATATCGACACGACGTTCCTGACCCGGTTTTGTCAATTTAACCAGCACGCCCTCCAGCGCGCCGGGCCGTCCGCGCACGGCCGGATCCATCGCCGCCACACGTCTCAACATGGCATCGGTTCCCGCGTCGTCTTCCCGTGCGAGCACAGCGCCGCGGCAGGCGACAGCGCCCTGCCCGATATCAAGCGCGCCGATATCCAACGCCGCCCGAATTGCGACATCGATATCGACGGCATGCTTCTCCTCGGGCACGGCTCTCGTCAACACGGCTTCGGGAGCAAGCAGGCTCTCGGCCACCTCATGCGCGCCGATGACCTTTAGCCCGTGGTCCTTTTCGAGATAGTCAGCAATACCGCGCAGCAAACCGTCGTCGCCCTGCGCCAGCCAACGCACAAGGCGCGGCAAAAGTCTGACGCCGGCGAAATCAAGGCCAATCTTCGACAGATCGGGGCGATTGATTCCGCCAATCAGAACGATGTCCTGGCAGCCGTTTTCCTTCAACAGCCGAAGGAACTCGCCATGCGCGCCGATGCGGACATGGGCATGAGGAAAGCGCTCGATACCTTTGCTGACCTCATCGTCGATTGCGACAATGAAAATATCGCGTCCCGCCGCAATCGCGGCTTCCGCGAGCGCAACCGGCAATGGCCCGCGTCCCGCTACAATACCCAGCTTCCGGGGCTTGTCAGTCATGACGTTGACGCATGGGGTTCACCCCCTCAGGCCGCTCGGTCATGTCGGGGCATGCAGATCGACCGATCCGATTCCGCCCGGATGAAGTCGACGATTTCCATCACTTCGGGTTCATCGCCAAAGCGATCGGCCACACGCACCAATCTCTCTCGCAAAGTCCCGTCCTCGGCGAAGAGAACACCATAAGCCTCACGCATGGCATGTATCCGGTCACGCGAGAAACCCCGCCGTTTTAAACCAATGAGATTGAGACCCATCAGAACGGCGCGATTGCCGACGACAAGACCGTAAGGAATGACATCGTTTTCAACAGCGCTCATGCCACCGATAAATGCATGCTTGCCGACCCGTCCGAACTGATGCAGCGCGGCGCCCCCACCAAAAATGACGTAGTCGCCGATCTTGCAGTGGCCGGCGAGCATCACATTGTTCGAGAAAACTACATGATCGCCAATGATCGAATCGTGCCCGACATGCGAACCAGCCAGAAATGCGCAATTGTTTCCGATACTCGTGATCATGCCACCGCCTTCGGTGCCCGGGTTCATGGTGACGTGTTCGCGAATAAGATTGTTCGCGCCGATTTCGAGCCGACTCGGTTCTCCCTTGTATTTGAGATCCTGCGGCGCGTGACCTATGGAAGCGAAGGGGTATATTTGTGTGTGCGCGCCGATGCTCGTTCGCCCCTCGACAACAACATGCGAGTGCAGCACGACACCTTCACTCAACGCTACATCCGGGCCGACGACGCAATAAGGCCCAACCTTCACATCCGGTGCAAGCTGCGCCTTCGCGTCGATGGTGGCCGTGGAATGAACTTCTGTCATTTCTCCGCCCGACTGGCAATCATTGCACCGAGATCGCACTCAGCGACGAGCTGACCGTTGACGCGACCCTCGCCGTGATACTTCCAGACTGTGCCACGACTCTGCAATTTTGTTACGTGGATGTGCAGCACGTCGCCAGGCACGACGGGCTTGCGGAACCGGGCACGGTCGACCGTCATAAAGTAAACAAGCTGGTTGGTACCTGACGTACCAAGATGGTTGACGACGAGCGCCCCCGCAGTTTGCGCCATCGCCTCGACAATCAGCACGCCCGGCATTACCGGATAACCCGGGAAATGACCCTGGAAGAAAGGCTCGTTGTTGGTGACATTCTTGATTCCGATTGCCGACTCGTCGCCCTTCATCTCGATGATGCTGTCGATCATCAACATCGGATAGCGATGCGGAAGAAGTTCCAGTACTCTCTGGATATCGGCGCTGCCGAGGTTCTCCGCCGCTTTTGTTTCGCTCATGCCCTTCGTCCTTCCAAGCCCCGCATCGGATATCCGCTTTTCCGCTGCGAACTTATTTTTCGTCGCTTTTGGTCGGCTTCGGGCGCCTCCCAAGCTTTCGCAATTCGACGACTTCACGGCGCCACTCGGCCATTGGCTTGGCCGGGACACCTCCATATTGTTGCCCTGCGGGAACGTCATGCACAACCGCGCCGCGCGCCGCGATCTGCGCACCTGTGTGGATCGTCAGATGCCCGGTAACGCCGACCTGCGCCGCGAGCACAACGAAATCTTCCAGTTTTGCGCTGCCGGCGAGACCGGTTTGCGCGGCGATAATGCAATGGCGGCCAATCTCGACATTGTGACCGATCTGCACAAGATTATCGATCTTGCTCCCTTCCCCAATCACGGTATCAGGACCCGCGCCGCGATCGACCGTCGAGTTGGCGCCGATCTCAACATCGTCCTGGATGATGACGCGTCCGAGCTGAGGCACCTTTTCATGACGCGGGAGCCCCATTGCGAAGCCGAAACCGTCCTGGCCGATACAAACTCCAGGGTGCAAGAGAACACGGTCACCGATATGTGAATGGCTGATCGTAACGTTGGGACCGACAAAGCAGTCTCTGCCGATCGTGCACCCCTTGCCGATACTGGCATTGGCACCGACGACAGTACCTTGACCGATCTCGACAAGCGCGCCGATCGTGACACCCGGTTCAACTGTAACGTTGGCGCCCAACTTCGCGGTCGGGTGGATCGCAGCACGAGGGTCAATACGGGCATACTCTCCGTACGTATCTCCACCCTTGATCGTCTCCGGATGAAACAATTGCGCCGCAAGCGCGTAGGCCTTGTAGGGCTGCGCGGACAGCAGCAACGCCATGCCCGAGGGCGCCCGGTCGGCAAAGCGGGGATGAACGATGCAGGCGCCAGCTGAGGTTGTCTCGAAGGCAGCCACATATTTTGGGTTGTCCAGAAAGCTCAGATCACTGGGACCGGCCGCATCGAGCGTCGCGACGCCATCGACTTGCCGCGTTTTATCTACCCCCGGCGCAAGCTCCGCCCCCACCCGCGCCGCGATGTCGCCGAGCGTGCAGGGACCGCAATTCGCGAAGAAGCGTTCATCCGCCATGGCCGTCGTGTGTCGGCGGCCGCATCCCCGGCGCGCCTCTCCGTCAAGTCAGTTGCCGTTCTTCTGCTGCGCCTGCAGATCAGCCGGAGAAACCGGCTTCACCTCGATTGTCGTCATCTTCTCATTGAGACGTTTCAAAACTTCCGCCGAAATATCGAGGTCGGAACCGCCAGCGACAATCACCGATTGATCGAAAAGAACGGTGCCGCCTTTTTCCTTCATTATTTCCGCAAAGATTGGCCGAAGCGCCACCTCCACTTTGGCATTGGCTTGCTGGACGCCTAGTTGAAGCGCCTGACTCTTCTCTTGCATCGATTGCTGATAGTCCACCACGCGCTTCTGCAAAGCCTGGATTTTTTTCTGGAAATCTTCCTGCGAAAGAAGCGCTCGCTCGTCGCTCAACTTTTTTTCATCAGCCTGAAGGGTGGCCTCGGTCTTCGCCCCTTCCGCTTGCAACTTTTTTGCCTGCTCCTGGAACTGGGTGCGGATACTCTGCCCCACTTTCGACTGAGCAAAAACCGCTTCCGTATCGATGATCAGTATGACCGCCGGACCTGCGGACAGAGCGGTGCTAGCAACGAAGGGTGCTCCGATCAGCGAAACGAGAGCGGCAGCCGCAAGAGTACGCGCAATAGTCGACTTCAACATCATCACGAAGCTTCCTCACTGTATTGGTGACAGGCTCGCCGGCCAGGCCGGCACCTCAGAACGACGTCCCCGCACTGAAACGGAACGCTTCCTTTTCGTCATAGGGTTCTTCAACAAGAACATTCGCGAAATCGAGGCGGATCGGCCCGAACGGCGATTGCCAGTAGACACTAAGACCAACCGACGCGCGCGGCGCGAAGTCGTCGACCACGCCCGGAAAGACGACGCCGTCAAAATCCGAATAACCTATGTAGCCGGCATCGACAAAAACCGATGTTTTGACGCCCAACGCCTCCGGCAGCCCATTGGGAAACGACAATTCCGATGTGCCGAAAATGAAAGCCTTGGCGCCAACAGCGTCCTTGTTTGGCGAGGCCAGATCGCGTGGACCGACACCGGCACGAGCAAAGCCGCGGATCGTGTTACCGCCTTTAAAGAAGTGATCGTTGAGCTCGACATCCTGACCGATGCCCTGGACATAGCCGCCATCAATGCGCCAGCTCGTAAGGAACCCATCAGCGACCTGATAATAGTATCGTGTCAGCACTTCCGTCGACACATAGCGAACCGTGCCGCCCAACCCGGCAAAATTCTGCGTGAACAAGAAGTCCCAACCAGCGGTCGGTTCAACGGGATCATCGCGGTTGTCGTAATAATAATCATATCCGACAATTGACCTATAGTTGCTGCCCTCTGACGCCTTGACCGCATTCGACGCTTGCGGGTGAACGTTGAAAATCTCATCGAAGCGAAACTGATAACGAGCCAGAAACCGGCTCTTTTCGGAAAGGGGAAATCCGAACCTGAATCCGAAGCCCTGCGAGCGGGAGTCGAAAGACGACTCGTTCTGGAAATTGGTTTCGCTGCCGAAGATATCTATACCGCCGACAAGATCGCGATCCAGGAAATAGGGATCAGTATAGTGGAACTCAATCAGCTGACGGCGCTTCGAGATCGACAATGATGTACTGAGCTGAAGGCCGCGGCCGAGAAAGTTGCGTTCGGAAAGCTGGATACCTGCGACCGCATTGTCGAGCGTGGAAAAGCCGGCGCTGAGCGACAGTGAGCCGGTCGACTGTTCCTGAACATCGACATTCAGGATTGTCTTGTCGGGCGCTGTGCCGGGATCCTGAGTTACCGTAACCCTGCTGAAAAATTGCAGAGCCCGGATATTCTTTTCCGATTTGTCGAGCAACACTTTGTTGAAGGCGTCTCCTTCCGACATTCGCATTTGTCGGCGCACAACCTTGTCCAGTGTGCGTGAATTGCCGGTAATATTGATGCGCTCGACATAGACTCGCGGACCTTCGGTGATCTGGAATGTCATATCGATCACGCGTTCGTCCTTGCGGCGGCTGACGCGCGGTCGGACTTCGGCAAAAGCATAGCCGCTTGTGCCGGCAGCGAATGTCAATGCGTCGATCGATTTGTCGATCAAACCGGCGTTATATATCTCGCCGCTCTTGGCCAACACCAGCGACTCGAGCTCGGCCTGATCGAGCTTGTCGAGCGTTGTCGTTACTGCGATGTCGCCGAATTCATAAACTTCGCCTTCGTCGACGGTGAAGGTAATATGGAAGGCGGCGTCGTCGCGGCTCAGGTCGGCAACCGCCGAAACGACTCGGAAGTCCGCATAGCCGCGCTGAAGATAGTGGCGACGCAACAGCTCACGATCATAAGTCAAACGATCGGGGTCATAAGTGTCCGATGACGACAGGAACTTCCACCATGCGGACTCGCCGGTGGATATTACTTCGCGCAATTTTCCGTCACTGAAGCGGGTGTTGCCGATGAAGTTGATCGACGCGATTTTTGTCTTCGGACCTTCCGTGATCTCGAAAACCAGGTCGACACGATTCTGCGGAAGCTGAATCACTTTCGGCTCGACCGTCGCGGAGAAACGGCCACTGCGACGATAGAGCTCGATCATTCGCGTGACGTCGGCCTGCACTTTAGCGCGCGTATAGACAATACGCGGTTGGAGTTGCACCTCTTTTTGCAGGTCTTCTTCCTTGAGAGCGCTGTTTCCTTCGAAGGCGACGCGATTGACAATCGGATTCTCAACGACCGTCACGATGACGCGGCTGCCTTCCTGGCGCATCGTAATGTCGGCAAAAAGACCGGTCCCGAAAAGTCGCTTGAGAGACGCGTCGGCAACCGCGGGATCGTAATGCATACCCGTGCGGAGAAGCATGTAGGAACGCACCGTTTCGGATTCGATGCGTTGATTTCCCTGAACAGCGATCTCGGTGATGACCGGTCCTGCGGGCGTCTCCTGCGCCCATGCCGCGCCAACAACAAGTGGCCCGCCGACGGCAAGCGCACAAGCAAAGACAAGCGCTATTGCAAGCCCGCCGGCATTCGCAATCCCGGTCACAAATCCGGCCAGTCGCCCCATCCTGTCCCCTGCCTGTCTTGATGCGTCGGTCGAAAGCCGACGGCACAGTCCATCCCGCGTTCGGCGTCAGCCGACGAAGCGCGAAACAATCAACTAAAAAGCCCCGTAAGGAACGAAAAGACCTGCAAGTGGACCAGATCGTTCCATGTCGCAAAAACCATCAGCATCATCACCAGCGCGAGGCCGATGCGAAACCCGTATTCCTGCGCTTGTTCGCCCAGCGGACGGCCGCGGATGGCCTCAACCGCATAGTACAGAAGATGGCCGCCATCAAGCAGCGGCACCGGAAAGAGATTGAGCAGACCGATGCTGACCGAGAGCACGGCGATCATGCTCAAGAGGGCCATAAATCCAATGGTCGCAACCTGACCGGAAACCTGGGCAATGCCCAGAACACCGCGCAACTGATCGGCGCTTTCGCGCCCAGTCACGATACCCCCGAGATAGCTCAGCGTCCTCTCGACGACAAACCAGGTTTCTTTTGTGCCGAGCCATAGCGCCCTGACGGGATCGCTACGAACAACTTCGATATTGCCCGCTCCGCCATGGCGCTGGATACCAAGCCGCGCAATTCGATGGACGTTCCCGAAATTGTCGACGACCTCCTGAATTTCCGGTGTCGCGCGTATCGCCACCTCAACACCACTGCGCTCAACACGAAAGTCGAGCTCAGAGGAACTCGTCGACACGATACGTTGCATCTCCTCGAAGCTGGCAACAGGGCTGCCATCTATCGAAACGACCTTATCGCCGACCTCAAATCCAGCCGCCGCAGCCGGACTTTCCGGCATAACATCGTCAATAATCGGCGTTGCAACCGTTCGCCCGACAAAGGTGAATACACTCGCGAAAATGACGATGGCGAGGATGAAGTTTGCAACCGGTCCGGCCGCGACAATCGCCGCGCGCTGCGGCAGCGGCTTGAAATGGAAGAGATGCTCACGCTCGCTGGCAGGAATTTGCGCGAGACGTTCACGATCGGGAACACTGGCGGCATTTTCGTCGCCAGCGAACTTCACGTAACCGCCGAGCGGAATCCAGCTCACCTTCCAACGCGTGCCGTGGCGATCGTTCCAGCCGACCACCTCGCGGCCGAATCCGATGGAGAAGGTGTCCACCTTCACGCCGCACCAGCGCGCCACCAGAAAGTGCCCCAACTCGTGAAAAAAGACCACGATCGTCAGCACGAACAGGAAAGGGATGAGATAGCTTCCGAGCACGCCTCCGAAGCCACCGACACCGGTCAGAAAATCCATCACGTTCAAGCTATTTTCCCACTACTCAAACCGGCCGCGCTGCCTGTCAGCCGACCGTGTCCCCCCGAGAACACACCTCCGCACCCCATTTCAGGGGAGCCAATGACCCAAGGCCACCTAACGGGCCACAGCCTACGTCAGCAGCCGCATCTTTGCACCATCTCCTCTGCCCGAATCCGCGCTATTCGGTCAAGTTCGTAAACATCGGCGAGCCCGGCCGGTGGCGCGCCGAGAGCTTCGGCATGTTCCAGTACCGTGTCCGTGATGGCCACAATATCGGGGAATCCTATACGTCCGGCCAGAAAGGCGGCAACGGTGACTTCATTTGCGGCGTTGAGCACGGTCGGTGCACCGCCGCCGATTCGCAGTGCCTCGCGCGCCAACGCTAGAGCCGGAAATCGTTTTAAATCAGGTGCTTCGAAGGTTAATTGACCAATTTGCGCGAGATCGAGGCGGGCCGACGGCGTACTCATTCGCCGGGGCCACGCCAGAGCGTGAGCGATCGGCGTCCGCATGTCGGGCATACCGAGCTGCGCGAGCACCGATCCATCGATATAGGCGACCATGCTGTGAACAATGGACTCCGGGTGAATGACGACGTCGAGGCGTTCCTCGCCCACCGGAAACAGATAATGGGCTTCGATCAACTCGAGGCCCTTGTTCATCAAAGTCGCTGAATCGACCGATATCTTGGCACCCATATCCCAGCGTGGATGGGCCACGGCCTGCGCTGGGGTGGCCCTGGCCATCTCTTCGAGGCTCCAGGTCCGGAACGGACCGCCGGATGCGGTCAGGACAATTTGCTCTACTGATTCAAGCCGGTTTGCGTCGAGCACCTGGAAGATCGCGTTGTGCTCAGAATCGACCGGCAACAACGTCGTGCCTGAGCGGCTCACTTCATCGAGGAAAAGAGGACCTGCCGAAACGAGGCATTCCTTGTTGGCGAGCGCGACGCAGGTGCCGCGCTTCACCGCCGCGAGGGTTGGCGCCAATCCAGCCGCACCGACGATCGCGGCCATTACCCAATCGGCGGGAAGCGCGGCCGCAGCCGCCACCGCTTCTGGACCCGCTGCGGTTTCTATGCCTGTTCCGCTCAGCCCGGCCTTCAGTTCAGCATAACAGGCAGGATCGGCCACTACTGCGAGATGCGGCCGATGTTCCCTAGCCTGCTCGATCAGCATTTTGACATTGCGATGCGCAGTCAACGCCACCAAATCGAAGCGCGACCGTTCCCGCCCGATCAGATCGAGGGTTGAACAACCGATAGACCCGGTCGATCCCAGGATGGTAACGGTCTTCACACCCTCGCTGTCCGCTTCAGCGGGACCGCCATGCACTGCCGCAGCAATCAAGGCCAAATCAAAACTCCCGCGCCCGGATGAGCAGCATTGTGCAGAAGCGCAAGCAGCGCCGCGCCGATCGCGACCGCAACAAGCCCGTCCACACGATCGAGAATACCGCCATGACCGGGGATCAGGGTACCGGAATCCTTGACCCCGGCACGGCGCTTGAGTGCCGACTCGAAGAAATCACCGGCTTGTTCGATCACCGTCATGCCTACTCCGATCAGCGCCAGCAGAACAGGCGATCCAAGGCCTATCCAGAGCGAAGTCCCCATGCCGACCATGGCGGCGCCCATCATGCCACCAATCAGCCCAGCCCAGGTTTTCTTGGGCGAGATACGCGGCGCGAGCTTCGGCCCGCCGATAAAGCGACCAGCGAAATAGGCACCTATGTCGATAGCCCAGACTGTGGCCAACAACCAGAGAATAGCGGCAAGCCCCAACTGGGGGTCATTACGGAGCCAGATCAGCGCAATGAGCGGCAGTACCAAATAGGGATAAGCAACGAGCGCCGGAAACAAGCTGCGACCATTCCAACTCCGGCCCGCCAGGGCGAATGCCAGTACAGCACCTCCTGCGGCTAATGCGGCACCCGGCAGACCGGCCGTTGCCAGAACGATCACGGCAAAGCCTGCCAGCATCAGGCCGGCAGCGTCGCGAAAGCCTACAGTTTGGGGGCCATGCGCGGCATAGAGAAGCCGGGTCAGTTCCCACGCCATAATCAGCGTTGCTGCGGCCAACAAAGCCGAAAAAAACCAGCTCCCGGCCCATGCCGCTCCCAACGCGACGGGCGCCAATACCACCGCCGACAAGACCCGCGTTTTCAGATCGGAACCCGCTTTGGTGATGGGGTGAACCGCATCTTCGACCATCTTCGGCCTATCCTTCGCCACGCGGCACGTCATCGGAGCTGGTCGCACCGAAGCGGCGGCTGCGACGGCGATACTCGCCTATCGCCGCCCGCAACTCGTCAGGTGTGAAATCCGGCCAAAGCGCTTCGGCGAACACTAGCTCGGAATAGGCGCTTTGCCAGAGCAGGAAGTTCGACAGGCGCATTTCGCCGCTTGTCCGGATGATGAGGTCAGGGTCCGGCACGCCAGCTGTGTCGAGGTGTGCAGAAACCGTTTCCGGGGTGATGTTTTCGGGGTCAATGCTGCCGGCCCTGACCTCACGGGCAATGCGGCGCATCGCGGAAGTGATTTCCGACTGGCCGCCATAGTTGAAGGCGATCATCAGTTTCAGCCGGTGATTGTCGCGGGTCAGCGTTTCAGCCTCGTCGATCAGCGCCACGATATCGGGTTCCAGATGGTCGCGCTCACCAATTACGCGGACCTGGACACCGTTCTGGTGCAGTTCCGCGAGGTCGCGGCGGATAAAGAGCCGCAATAGTCCCATCAGATCGCTGACTTCTTCGGCCGGTCTCTTCCAGTTTTCGGAGCTGAAGCCATAGAGCGTCAGATACTCAATGCCAAGCTCGCCCGCCGCCCGGACGATGACACGGACGGTCTCCACGCCCTGCCGATGACCGGCAACCCGCGGCAGATGTCGCTTCGCCGCCCAGCGCCCGTTGCCGTCCATGATGATCGCGACATGCCGCGGCATTGTGCCGGGTGCGGCATCGCTCATCGTGTGGCGGGACTTCAGCATCATCGCCTCAGGTCTTTTTCTTTGAAATATATATAGTTAACACCTTATCTTCATCTTAAATACGAGACAATGCCGGATGACTTTTATACCTGCATGATCTCCGCTTCCTTGTGGGCGAGCGCAGCGTCGATTTCGCCAATGATCTTGTCTGTCAGCTTCTGGACCTTGTCGGTCCACGCCTTGTGGTCGTCTTGGCCCATGTGTGCGTCTTTTTCGAGGCGCTTGAGCTCGTCCATGGCATCACGACGGACATTCCGGACCGCCACCCGGGCGTGCTCTGTATATTTCGCCGCAATCTTGGAGAGCTCGGTTCGGCGTTCCTGATTGAGCTCCGGAATGGGTAGGCGGATCAGGGTGCCGTCGATATTGGGGTTGAGGCCGAGTCCTGAATTGCGGATGGCCTTTTCAACGGCTGAGACCATGCCCTTGTCCCACACCTGTACCGTCAGCATACGAGGTTCCGGAACACCAATGGTGCCGACCTGATTGATGGGCATCGTCTGGCCATAAGCTTCGACGACAATGGGCTCCAGCAGGCTCGCCGAGGCCCGGCCGGTGCGCAGGCCACCAAACTCCTGCTTCAGCGCCTGCAATGCACCGCGCATGCGGCGTTCGACGTCATCGAGGTCAAAATCGGTATCAGCCATTTCCTGTCCTTCCGGTCCTTCTCGTCTTCGGCCGGCCAGTTCAGGCCGCATCCGAAATGATAGTGCAGCGGCCTGCCCCCGTCAGAACATTGAGGAAGCCGCCGGCATCGTCGAGTGAGTAGACGATGATCGGGATGGCGTTTTCGCGCGCGAGCGAGATGGCGGAGGCGTCCATCACCTTCAGGTCGCGCGACAATACATCCATGTAAGTCAGCCGGTCATAGCGCTCGGCATTAGCGACCTTGTGCGGATCGGCCGAATAGACGCCGTCCACCTGCGTGCCCTTCAGGAGAGCGTCGCATCCCATCTCGACGGCCCTGAGCGCCGCCGCAGTATCGGTGGTGAAGAAGGGGTTGCCCGTGCCGGCCGCAAAAATCACGACACGGCCCTTTTCCATGTGCCGGACGGCACGGCGGCGGACATAGGGCTCGCAGACCGTCATCATGGGGATTGCCGATTGAACCCGTGTCGGCACGCCGATACTCTCAAGGGATTGCTGCATCGCGAGTGCGTTCATCACCGTCGCCAGCATGCCCATATAGTCGGCGCTGGCGCGCTCCATGCCCTTGGCCGCACCCGACAACCCGCGAAAGATGTTGCCGCCGCCAATGACAAGGCAGACCTGGATGCCCGCATCGGTCGCCTGCTTGATTTCGCTCGCGATCCGTCCGACCGTATCGACATCGATGCCGTACTGCCCCTCGCCCATCAAGGCCTCGCCCGAAACCTTGAGCAGGACGCGCGTGTAGAGCGGTTTCGGGGACATATGTTCTCTTCCATCAGACATGGCGGGACGCCCGACGGGCACGGCGTTGAGGCCGAATCCGCCGGTACGGCCCAACAATAACGCCCCCGACGCACAATGGCGAAGGGGGCGTCAATTCAATCGTCCAAAACGGCTTAACCGCGAGCGGCAGCCGCCACTTCGGCCGCGAAATCCGACTCTTCCTTTTCGATCCCCTCGCCCAGGGCGAAGCGGACGAAACCAACGACGCTGACCGGCGCGCCGATTCCGGCTTCCGCGGCCTTGACCGCCTTTTCGACCGTATTGTCGGGATCGATCACGAAGGCCTGCGAGAGCAGGACAACTTCCTCGTAGAATTTGCGAATGCGGCCCTCGACCATCTTCTCGATGATGTTGTCCGGACGACCGCTTTCCTTTGCCTCGGCGATCAGAACATTCCGCTCGCGTTCGACGATAGCGGGATCGAGATCTTCCGTGCGGGTTGCCAGCGGATTGGTCGCGGCGATGTGCATGGCAATCTGGCGGCCAAGTTCGGCGAGCTTCGCCTTGTCGCCCGTCGACTCGATGCCGACCAAGACACCGATCTTGCCAAGCCCGGGCACGACCGCGCTGTGAACGTAAGCCGCGACGACGCCGTCGGTGACGGAGATCGAACCGACGCGGCGCACATTCATGTTCTCGCCTATGGTGCCGACCATTTCGGTGACGTAATCCTTCACCGATTTCGACGTGCCCGGATAGGTCGAGGCAACGAGCTTGTCGAAATCGCCATCCGTCGCCAGCGCGGCGGTTGCGATGTCGCTGACCATCTTCTGGAACTGCTCGTTGCGCGCGACGAAGTCGGTCTCGGAATTGACTTCTACGACCGCGCCCTTCGTGCCCTGCGCCACAACGCCGATCAGACCTTCGGCCGCGACACGACCAGCCTTTTTCGCTGCCTTGGCGAGACCCTTGGTGCGCAGCCAGTCGACCGCCGCCTCCATGTCGCCACCCGTTTCGTTGAGCGCCGACTTGCAGTCCATCATGCCCGCGCCGGTTTTCTCGCGCAGTTCCTTCACCATGCTCGCGGTGATTTCAGCCATTGTATTTCCTCGGTAATCGTATGAAGCGGAGCGGCCGGACGCCTTAATCGGCGGTGGCCGGCACCTCGACAACAGGCTCGGCCTCGGCGCCGACATCCGCACCCGACGCGGCATGGCTCTGCGAGATGCCGTCGATGACAGCGCGCGAAACGAGGTCGCAATAGAGTGCGATCGCACGGGCTGCGTCGTCGTTGCCGGGAACGGGATAGGCGATGCCGTCGGGATTGGAGTTCGAGTCGAGGATCGCGACGACGGGAATGCCGAGCTTGCGGGCTTCCTGAATCGCGATTTCTTCCTTGTTGGTGTCGATCACGAAAATCAGATCAGGCAGGCCGCCCATGTCCTTGATGCCGCCGATGGCGCGCTCGAGCTTGTCGCGCTCGCGGGTCAGGTTCAGGACTTCCTTTTTGGTCAAGCCCTTGGCTTCGCCGGACAGCATCTCGTCGAGCTGGCGCAGGCGCCGGATCGAATTCGAGATGGTTTTCCAATTGGTTAGCATGCCGCCGAGCCAGCGGTGGTTGATGTAGTACTGAGCGCATTGGCGCGCGGCGGCGGCGATCGGATCGGAAGCCTGACGCTTGGTGCCGACGAAGAGCACGCGCCCGCCGCCCGCAACCGCGTCGCGCACCGCGACGAGAGCCTGGTGGAGGAGCGGCACGCTCTGCGCCAAGTCTATGATATGTATGTTGTTTCGGCTGCCGAAGAGGAAGGTTTCCATCTTCGGATTCCAGCGATGTGTCTGGTGGCCGAAGTGAACGCCGGCTTCCAGCAATTGACGCATAGAGAAATCGGGAAGTGCCATGGCACTTGTGCTCCTTTTCCGGTTGAACCTCCGCGGGGAGTGAACGGCCCTGAAGCCGCACCGGACCGACTAACCCTATGTTTTCCTTCACAAAAAGGAAGTGGGAGAGCCGAACCCCGCGTGTGGAATGGCGCCTTGATAGGCGCAAAACGGGCAAAAAGCAAGCGCTGACAGGCCGTTAGCACAGCAGCACTGACAACAACCGTACCCCCCCTCTGTCACGGAACTGTCATAAAACTGTCATATATCCTGAACCTCGACGATGCCGGGGATCGATTTCACCGCGCCGCGGACCTGGGGGGTGACGCGGTAGCGTCCCTTGAGACGCAGCTCGACCTCCCGTCCCCCGTCGCTCATCAGGACCAGAGAGACGAGACCCTTGCCGCGCTCGCCGAGACGCGCCTTGACGGGCTCGAGGGCGGCCGCATCGTCGAGAAATATCTTCAGACCCTCGCCGGCATCCTTCACGACCTCGTCGACGGTGCGGATCGACTGGGCGCGGAGCTTGACCTCCTCGCCGGCGCGATCGACCTCGACGCCGATGACGACCGAACTGCCCGGCTCCATCAGGTCGCGCGAGCGGGCGAGGACTTCGGAGAAGACCACGATCTCGAACTGGCCGGTGGCGTCCGACAGGCTCAGGAAGGCGAAGGGATTGCCTTTCTTCGACTTGCGCTCCTGCTTGGCCGTCACGGTCCCCGCCACGAAACCAGCCTGCGTCCCCTTGGCCAAGAGCTCGACGAAGGTCAAAACGCCGGCGCGGCGGAGCGAGGTGCGGTAGTCGTCGAGGGGGTGGCCGGAGAGATAGAAGCCGACCGCATTGAATTCCTCGGTGAGGCGCTGGACGGGCTGCCAGGGCTCGACGGCGGGCAGCGCCGGGGACGCCTCGGGCGCGCCGCCGGCATCGCCGAAGAGGCTCACCTGCTGGCTCTCGCGGTCCTGGGCGGAGGCGTTGGCCGTGCCGAGAACGAGATCGACGGCGGCCAGCACCTGCGCACGGTCGCGATTGAGGCAGTCGAAGGCGCCGGCGCGGGCCAGATTTTCGAAGGCGCGCTTGTTGACGATGCGCGGATTGATGCGGCGGGCGAAATCGAAGAGATCGCGGAACGGCCCACCCTCGCGGCGGACCTCGACCAGATGCTCCATCGCCTGGCGGCCGACATTCTTGATCGCGGCGAGCGCGTAGAGGATTTCACCGTCGGCAACGCCGAACATCGCTTCCGACCGGTTGACGCATGGCGGGCGCACCTGGATGCCGAGACGCCCGGCCTCCTGCTTGAAGATACCGAGCTTGTCGGTGTTACCGAGATCGAGGCTCATGGAGGCGGCAAGGAATTCGACCGGATGGTTGGCCTTCAACCAGGCGGTCTGATAGGCGACGACCGCGTAGCAGGCCGAGTGCGATTTGTTGAAGCCGTAGCCCGCGAACCTGTCGACCAGATCGAAAACGAACGCCGCTTGTTTCGGCGCGACGCCGCGCTCGACCGCGCCGGAAACGAAGCGTTCGCGCTGTGCTTCCATTTCGGATTTGATCTTCTTGCCCATGGCGCGGCGCAAGAGATCGGCTTCACCGAGCGAGTAGCCGGCGAAGACCTGCGCAATCTGCATCACCTGTTCCTGATAGATGATGACGCCATAAGTGTCGGCGACGACGGGCTCGATGGTTTCGTGCAGGAACTCAGGCTTGTCGCGGCCATGCTTGCAGGCGAGATATTTCGGGATGTTCTCCATCGGACCCGGACGATAGAGCGCGACGAGGGCGATGATGTCCTCGATGTTGGTGGGGCGGGCCTGGCGCACCAGATCGCGCATGCCCGAACTTTCAAGCTGGAACACGCCAACGGTTTCGCCGCGCGTCAGCATTTCGAACGTTTTTTCATCCTCCAGCGGAAGATTGAGAAGATCGACGGCGATGTCGCGGCGGGCGACCAGCTTCACCGCCTGATCGAGCACGGTGAGGGTCTTCAGCCCCAAAAAGTCGAACTTCACGAGGCCGGCCGGTTCGACCCATTTCATGTTGAACTGGGTCACCGGCATGTCGGAGCGTGGATCGCGGTAGAGCGGCACCAGCTCGTCGAGCGGACGGTCGGCGATGACGACGCCCGCCGCATGCGTCGAGGCATGGCGGTAGAGCCCTTCGAGACGCAGGCCGATTTCGAGCATGCGGGCCACGCCTTCGTCCGACGCCTGCTCTTCGCGCAGGCGCGGTTCGCCCGCGATCGCCTCGGCAAGCGTTACGGGTGCTGCCGGATTGTTGGGCACCAGCTTGCAGAGACGGTCGACCTGACCATAGGGCAATTGCAGCACGCGGCCGACATCGCGCAGCACGGCGCGGGCCTGCAGCTTTCCGAAGGTGATGATCTGCGCGACGCGGTCCTCGCCATAGCGCTGTTGCACATAGCGGATCACCTCGTCGCGGCGATCCTGACAGAAGTCGATGTCGAAGTCCGGCATCGAGACGCGTTCGGGGTTGAGGAAGCGTTCGAAGAGGAGGCCGAAACGGAGCGGGTCAAGGTCGGTGATGGTGAGCGCCCAGGCGACAACCGAACCCGCGCCCGAACCGCGGCCCGGCCCGACCGGAATGCCCTGCCCCTTCGCCCATTTGATGAAGTCGGCAACGATCAGGAAGTAGCCGGGGAAGTCCATCTTGATGAGGACGTCGAGCTCGAAATTCAGGCGGGCGTAGTATTCCTCTTCCGGTGCGACGGTTTCGAGCGTCGCGAGACGTTGCGCTAGGCCCTCTTCCGCCTGGCGGCGCAGCTCGTCGGCCGCGCTGACGCCGGCGGAGAATTTCGGCAGGATCGGATCGCGGGTCAGCGGACGGACCGCGCAGCGGCGCGCGATCTCGACGGTGTTTTCGAGCGCCTCGGGGATGTCGGCGAAGAGCGCGACCATTTCGGCCTGCGTCTTGAAGCGATGCTCGGGCGTCAGGCGGCGGCGGTCGGCCTGCACGACATAGGCGCCCTCGGCAATGCAGATCAGCGCGTCATGCGCTTCGTAATCGGCCTCGGCGACGAAATGGGGCTCGTTGGTGGCGACCAGTGGCAGGGCATGGGCATAGGCGAGTTCGATCAGGGCCGGTTCCACCTGACGCTCGCGGGGCTGGCCGTGGCGCTGCAACTCGACATAGAGGCGGTCGCCGAAAATCTCCTTGAGGCTCAACAGCAGTTCTTGCGCCGCCGGGCGCTGGCCGGCTTCGAGCAGGCGGTTGACGACACCGTCCGGGCCGCCGGTGAGGCAGATCAGGCCTTCATGATGGGCCGCCAGCAGGGCCATCGGCACATAGGGCGGCTCGCCGGGCTCGGGACCGAGAAAGGCGCGGCTCGAGAGCTTCATCAGGTTCCGGTAGCCCTCCTCGTCCTTGGCCAGCAGGGCGAGCATCCCGCAAGGCTCGCGGCGCAAGGGGCCACGGCCGGGTTCCTCGCCCCCGTCGAGCAGGATCGGCAGGGTGCAGCCGACAATCGGCTGGATGCCGGCCTCGGAGAGGGTTTCGGAAAACTCCAGCGCGCCGAAGAGATTGGCCGTGTCGGTGATGGCGACCGCCGGCATGCCGTCGGCCTTGCAGAGCTTCGGCACTTCCTTGACGCGGATCGCGCCCTCCAGCAGCGAATAGGCGGTGTGGAGGCGCAGATGGATGAACTGAGGCGAGTCGGGCATGCGCTATTTTCGGGTGCCTGACGGCGAGAGTCACGCCCGCAGGGGCCTCGCGAGCGCCGAAACGGGTTTTAGCTGTGGACAACCGGACCGTGACGCATTTCAAAACATGCAGAGCGTCCGTCTATCGGGATGAGAACGCGGCGCGGGCCAGCGGGACGGCGGCCGATTTCGGGGGACACGATGTTCTTTATCACCTGGACGGGAAAGGGATATGTGACGTTCCTCCTTCTCATCGGCGCAATATTCGTCGTGGCGGCGTTGTATGTTTACGGAACGATGATGCTTCCCGACAACGTCTTCGGGGACACAGATTCGGCTGACGAGAATGTGTGGTACCTGTTTTCCTTCTACATGCTGTTCATGGGCCTGGTGACGCTGCCGCTCGGCCGCATCTTTCTCAAGGAACCGCTGCGGGAAATCGTGTACGACCGGAAGACCGGCACGCGAAATGTGATCGTCACGGAACACACCGTCCTCGACGTGAATGTGCGTTATCACGCTTGGATCTTTTTCGGGGTGGGCGCCATCTGTCTGGTTTTCGGTCTTCTGGAGACCGCAGGCATTCTCAAAACGGGGATCGAGCAATATTTGCAAGCCCGATGACGCGGCTGCGTGCCATCAGGCCGATGCACGTTTGGCACGCAGCCGGGCCACGACATCGCCGACCGGCTTCGTCTTGCCCGCAGCCACGTCCCGATTGCCCAGCGCCAGAATCTTCAGCAGCGCCAGCGTTTCCTGTGTTTCCTCATAGGAGGCCACATCCTGCAGGACCGCCTTTGCTTCGCCGTTCTGCGTGATGATCAAAGGCTCACGTCGTTCGGTCAGACGTTTCAGGACTTCGGCGGTGTTGGCCTTGAGATACCCGATCGATTTGATCCGGGACGCGCGGCGCATGATCAAATCTCCAATTTCCCGGTAATACCAAATGCGCGAATGCGGCGCGCCTAACCGGGGTCCAGATCGTGCTGCCGGGCCTGTTCGGGGATCAGGACGCCGGGGAGTTTGCGGCTGGTCCAGATGTGATATGCGGCGCCGAGGTCGACCGGCTCGTCGAGCGAGCCGCCCTTGATGCTGACTGTTTCGTCCCGCTCCCTGTTGCCATGCCAGACGCGCGAGCCGCAATCGGGGCAGAAGAAACAATCGAGCGTCCGGCCGCTATCGGTCGGGCGGGACCAGCGGTGGGGTTCACCCTGAACGAGATGGAGATCGGCGCTGCGGACAATGACCGAGATGCCGAAGGCGGAAGAAGATTGCTTGCGACATTCGCGGCAGTGGCAGACATAGACATCCAGCGGCGCGCGCGCGATCTCGTAGCGGAGCTTGCCGCACTGGCAGCCGCCCTTGAGCGGGATTTCATAACCGGTATTCATGGTCGCTACTTCACCGGATGTTCCTGGAACTGCTTTGCGCCGTCGCAGATATCGTACCATGCCGGTTTGGCGCTCACGAATTCATGAAAGGCGTTGCGGACCACGGGATCGTCGTCGAGACAGTTCGCGGCAATGGGAAAGGCGTCTTCGCCGGACAAAGGCTCGCCCAGCGCCGTGCCGCATTTCCGGCAAAAGCAGCGCGCGAATTTGAACGGCGGCTCCGGCTCGCAGCGCGCGACGAATTCCTCTCCCCTGAGCCAGCGAAAGGTTTCCCTTTTCACGAAAACGATGGTGCTGGCTCCCGCCTTTCGGCAGCGCGAGCAATGACAGGTCCCCATCACGACCGGCGGGGCGGAGAGTTCGAACGCGATCGCGCCGCAGAAACAGCTTCCACCGATCATGCCGGTCCCTCAGCCGATCAGGGCTTCGGCGATGCCGACCCAGGCACCGGCCGCCCAGATGAAGGCGGCAACCGAGATCAGCGCCGCCACGTCCTGAAGCCAGTCACCGGCTTCGCTGTCCCTTGTCCGGTTCCACATTCCACGCATTGGCCGCCCTCCATGAGTTCATGTAATGTTCTCAATCGGACTGTTGCCCGTTTGTTCTTTCGTGTCAACAGGCAGGCACGGCGCAATGCGCGTTCGGAGACATGGGTTACACCCGTTCGGGGACATGGGTTACAGGTCCCGCGTCCCTTTCAGGCCACGACCGGCGCAAAACGCGCCTGCCCGGGGACCGGTTTTCGGCCCATGGATCCCCCGAGTTCACAAACGAAGTGCAACAGCTTTCAGCGCATGGCGGGCGAATGGAGCCTGGGGTCGAGGATGAGGGGTTCCTGCGACTTGAGTTCGTAGGCGCCGGCAGCATCGGCAGCGACGAAGACAAGGTTCCAGCTATGGCTCGAGACGACGCTCGGTATGGCAACGAATTTGTTTTCCGCCAGCAGGGCGTCGCCGAAGGTCTGTTGTGCGGCATCGGGGATGCCCGGTCTCAGCCAGCCGGGATCGGGAATGGAGGCGGGCTCGACGACGCGGACGCCGGCGGGCGCGGAAATCGTTATCGCGCTGAGGATGTGGGGCACGGTGTCGAGCGCGTCGAAGCCCTTGTGAACGGCCACTTCGAGGATTGCCGTCGCCGGGTCGACTGCGCAATAGACCGCGCGGCGGCCACGCCTGTTCCAGCGCCCCCCAATGCGAAAGGCACCCTCACCGCTATCCCATGCGGATGCATGGCGCGCGTGGTCGATGCGCCAGACCACAAGTTCGCCGCCGCCAAGCGGCGCCGGCAAGGGCGTCATACGTAGACGCCATATTCGAGCTGTGTCAGGAAGTCCTCGACCATCTCGACGCCGGCCGGCGTTTCCAGCAGGTCGATCGGCCGCTGCCGGTCGAGCCCCATGGCCGGCCGCTCCAGCCATTGTTCGGCCTCCGGCTGCGAGCCGAGGAGATCGGTCGCCTTTGCCAGAATCTCGGCGAATTTCCAGGTGCGGCCGCTCTGCTCGACGCTGAGGCGACCCGCCGGCACGTCCTTGCGACGCTGATAGGTGCGCAGGCTCATACCCAGCGCCCGTTCAAGCCTGCCATCTGTCATCCCGAGAACCGTCAGACGGCCAACGAGGCGGGTCAGCGCCTGCGCGGGCAGACCCCGGCGGATCACTTCATGGGCATCGAGGGGGGTGCGGATCGCGCGGCGCAACACGCGCGCGCCACCCAGCAGATCGGCCGCGCGCTGCTGCTCCGTCGGCTCCGCATCGTGAAGGCTCGTGCCTGCGATTTCGGCCATCTCAGAGATCTCCGCCACTTGTCGTTTTTAATATGACATGTGACGAAACCGGATTCAAGGGTTTGCGGCGGATGACCGGCCCGCAGGTACCGAATTGCGATGGCTTAGCGGCGCTGGAGCCGCGGGCTAAAGGCCGTCCGAACCGGTCGGGCAGCGGAAGGATTCCGCGCCGTCCGTCCCGCCGGTGCAAAAAGCAGTGCATAGGCGAAAAGCATCGCCGCCACGCCGATCCAGCCCCATGTCGCCAACCCCGGATCCGAGGCCAGCAGCGGCGCCGCGCGTTCGGCCAAGGCCCCAAAGGACCCTTGCAGATCGACGGCGACAAGTTGTTGCGTTTCCCCCCTCAAGGATTCGCCCTCCTCCTCCATGTCTCCCGGAGACGATGGTAGGCCTAAATTCCGAGTCTATAGAAGGGTCTTTTTGGGGGCGGTAGACAATCGCCGCGCCCCCGCCCCAAACGGCCCTCTTTTGTCTGCATTTGCAGACAAGCTGCAAAATGGGCCGTTTGACCCTCCCCGAGGGGAGGGTGGAAGCTTGTCCGTTCAACCTCAGAGGCTCTGGAAGGTGGCGGCGAGGTCGGCGCCTTCGAGGAGGCGGCCCTCGTGGAGGAGGACGACGCGGTCCATGTGGCTGGCGATGTCGAGATTGTGGGTGGCGACAAGGGCCGCGACGCCCTGGTTGCGGCAGATGCCCAGCAGTTCGCCGAAGACCATTTTGGCCGTTTTCGGGTCGAGGTTGCCGGTCGGCTCGTCGGCCAGCAAGACGCGCGGGCGGTTGGCGAGGGCACGGGCAATGGCGACGCGCTGCTGTTCGCCGCCCGACAGTTCGGCCGGACGGTGGACGGCACGTTCGGCGAGGCCCATGCGCGTCAGCAATTCGGTGGCGAAGGTTTCGGCGCGGCGGCGCGGGACGCCGGCAATCATCTGCGGCAGGACGACATTTTCGAGCGCCGAGAATTCGGGCAGCAAGTTGTGGAACTGATAGACGAAACCGATTTCGCCGCGACGGATCGCGGTGCGGCGGCTGTCGGAAAGCGCGACGGCTTCGCGACCGGCGACCCAGACCTCGCCCTCGTCCGGTGCTTCAAGGAGGCCGGCGATGTGGAGCAGCGAGGATTTGCCGGAGCCCGAGGGGCCGACCAGCGCGACAATCTCGCCTGCATGGATGTCGAGATCGGCGCCGGCGAAAATGCGCAAGGTCTCCTCGCCCTGCTTGTAGGTGCGGGTGATCCGGCGGAGGCTGAGAACGGCATCACTCATAGCGCAGCGCCTCGACGGGATCGAGCGAGGCCGCGCGCCATGCCGGATAAAGCGTCGCGGCGAAGGACAGCGCCAGCGCCATCAGCACCACCGCCGTCACCTCGCTCACGTCGATCTCGGCCGGCATGTGGCTCAGAAAATAGACTTCCGGCGAGAACAATTCCGTACCCGACAGTTTCGACAGCCATTGGCGCAGGGTTTCGATGTTGAGACAGAAGACGAGACCGAGCAGGAAACCGGCCATGGTTCCCACCACACCGATGGAAGCGCCGGAGATGAAGAAGGCGCGCATGACGGCGCCTTTGGTCGCGCCCATGGTGCGCAGCACGGCGATGTCGCGGCCCTTGTCCTTGACCAGCATGATGAGCCCCGAGACGATGTTCAGCGCCGCGACGATCAGGATCAAGGTCAGGATCAGGAACATCACATTGCGCTCGACCTGCAGCGCCGAGAAGAAACTCTGATTGGTCTGCTGCCATGTCTGTACATCGCAACAGTCACCGGCGGCGGTCCGAACCGCGGGCGCAACCGCATTGACGCGATCGGGATCGCCGATGCGGACTTCGAGCGCGCTGACGCCCTCGAAGGTGCGGAAATACATGCGCGCCTCGTCGAGCGGCATGAAGACGAAGCTCGCATCGTATTCCGACATGCCGAGTTCGAAGATGGCAACGATCGGGTAGGCGCCGACGCGGGGCGCGGTGCCGAAGGGGGTGATGGCGCCGCGCGGCGACAGGAGCGTGACGTTGTCGCCGACGACCAGACCGAGCGATTGGGCCAGGCGCGAACCGACAACCACGCCGCCCCGATCGAAACCGTCGAGCGAACCCGCCACGATGCTGCCGGAAATGCTCGTCATGCTTTTCAGATCGCGCTCGCGCATGCCGCGCACAATGGCGCCGCCGGCATTTCGCGGGCTCGAGACCATGACCTGGCCCTCGACCAGCGGCATGACGCTGACGACACCGGGCAGCTCGGCGATGTTGGCGGCCATCTCGTCGTAGTTCATCACATGCGTGCCGACGCCGCGCACGAACATATGGCCGTTGAGACCCAGAATTTTCGAGAGGAGTTCGGTGCGGAAGCCATTCATCACCGACATGACGATGATCAGCGTCGCGACGCCGAGCATGATGCCGGCAAAAGAAAAACCGGCTATGACCGAGATGAAGCCCTCGCGGCGGCGGGCGCGCAGATAGCGCATGGCGAGCAGCCATTCGAAGGCGCCGAAGGGACGCGCCTTGCCGCCTGAAGTTTCGATGCCGGGCCGTGCCGTATCCGTCATATCCCGTCCTCGATCACGCTTGTTGAGCGTTCAGCCGGCGAGTTTCGCCAGTGCCGCCTCCGGCGAGAGCTCGACGCGTTCGCCGGTGGCGCGACTTTTCAGTTCGACTACGCCGGATTTAAGGCCGCGCGGACCGACGACCAACTGCCAGGGGAGACCGATCAGGTCCATGTTCGAGAACTTGGCCCCTGCCCGCTCGCCGGTGTCGTCGTAAAGCGTGTCGATGCCGGCGGCGGCGAGCTTCGCATAGAGGTCCTCGCAAGCGGCATCGGTTTCGGCGTCGCCCGATTTCAGATTGATCAGGCCAACCCTGAAAGGGGCGACCGCTTCCGGCCAGACGATGCCCGCCTCGTCATGGCTCGCTTCGATGATGGCGCCGACAAGGCGCGAGACGCCGACGCCGTAGGAGCCCATCTGGAGCGGCACTTCCTTGCCGTCGGGACCGGCGACGACGCAGCCCATGGCTTCGGAATATTTCGTGCCAAAGAAGAAGATGTGGCCGACCTCGATGCCGCGCGCGGCAAGGCGCTTGCCGGCCGGCACTTCGGCCTCGAAGCGGGCGACGTCGTGCTTTTCATCGGTCGCCGC
>NZ_JBBECC010000074.1:0-1001 GCF_040882025.1 Parvibaculum sp.
CTTCACATCCCGTGGTGTGCGTCTCATGGCACGACGCCGTCGCCTATGCGGCATGGATGACCGAACGAACCGGCAAGCCCTATCGCCTTCCCACCGAAGCAGAATGGGAATACGCCGTGCGTGGCGGCACGACAGGCGTGAACTTCTGGGGCGACGACGACAGCCTCACCTGCAACTATGCCAACGTCAACGATCTGACGGCCAAGAACAAAGTCGCGAAAGTCGCCGAACCCTGCGACGACGGATTCATGTACACAAGCCCTGTCGGCAGCTTCCACCCCAACCCTTTCGGCCTGTACGACATGATAGGCAATGCCTGGGTCTGGCTCGCCGATTGCTGGCTCGGCGACTACAGCCTTGGGCCACGTGACGGCAGCTCGAACATCGCCACAAATTGCGATACCCGCGCCCTTCGCGGCGGCTCATGGACCGATACACCCGGCCCGATCCGCATCGGGGCACGCGAGAGCCGCTCGCCTGACGATCGGCTCTCGATTGCCGGGTTCCGGCTCGTCCGCGACCTTGAGCAGTAGCGCCATTTGACCCGGCAAAGCTGAGTCACACGGGCATATTTTGCCGGGTGGCGACACAGGATAGAGCATTTAACATATTGATTATAAAAGATTTTTTCTCTGGCAAAGCCTTTGCATTTCCCATATCCGAAAAACCAGCCTTGTAGGGGATCGCAAGCAAGTTGCGAGGGAACAATGGGCTACGTGAAACGCATGGCCGGCACCGGGACGGGAGCGCCTTCTTTAACCGACGGCACCCTGCCGATTGATCCGCCGACAGAGAGATTCCGCCGCAGTATCGGCGCCGTCTCGCGCAAGCCGGCCAGCCGCGATCTGGTCGACCGGGCGCTCGCCTTCGCCAACGAGGCAGAAACGCGCATCGTTGAACTCAACGCGCGCATACGCAGGCTCGAAGCGCTGACACAGACCGACGAATTGACCGGCCTGCTGAATCGCCGGGGTTTCGATGAAGTATTGCGCCGCAATCTG
>NZ_JBBECC010000075.1:0-5285 GCF_040882025.1 Parvibaculum sp.
TCGGCCTGAATTTCGCCGCTGACCTGTCCGCCCTGCTCGACGCGCAGCTCGCCATAGCGAACCGTGCCTGTCACGCGGCCGGTCGCGTTGATGGTCAGGCACTTGCGGACCGTCAGGGTGCCGTCGAACTTGCCGTTGATTTCGGCCTCGTCCACCGTTGCGTCGCCGCGCACTTCGCCGGTCTCGCTGATGGTCAGGGTGCCGCTTTCGATCGTCGCCTGGACATCGCCCTCGATGACAAGCGAGTCGCAGGATTGAATCTTGCCCTCGAGTTTGAGTCCACGTCCGACATGCAGGTTGGCGGCCGGAGTGGTCGGCGCGGCGGGCTGCTGCCCGGCGGGTGTGTGGAGCGTGCGCACGGTTGGTTTCCTCGCTTGATAGGATGGAGTGACGACGCGGGTTCCCGCTTCGCCGCTGGTGTCGGCTGTTTCGCCGCGCGCATTCTTGGACGGCTCGTCCTGCCCGGGCGCCTGGGTTTGCGCCGACGGATCGGGATCGGAAACACCCTTGGGGCGTTTGAACATTTTCTGGATTTCCCTCCGCTGACTGAATCGCAGAGAAATCGTAATCGCTCAACGTGGCCCACATGTGCCGACAATGTGGCAGAAGATTGTTTTGCGCCGGGACAGGCGCCCGTAACGACGCTGAATTATCGCTTTGTCGTTCGCGCCAACGCCGAGCAATCCGCATGTCGCGGGCAGCTCACAAGATGATCGTTGACCATGCCCACCGCCTGCGCGAAGGCGTAGACGATGGTCGGACCGCAGAATTTGAAACCGCGCGCCTTCAGCGCCTTCGACATGGCGATGCTCATCGGCGTTTCGGCCGGCACCTCGCCGATGCGCTTCCATTTGTTTTGTTTCGGGATGCCGCCTGCGAGTTCCCACAGGAAGCCGGAGAAACCGCCATCCTCTTCCATGATGTCGAGCCAGGCGCGCGCATTGCCGATCGTCGCTTCGATCTTGCCGCGATGGCGGATGATGCCGGGGTTCTGGAGAAGTTTTTCGATCTTCGCCGGGCGGTAGCGGACAATGCGCTCGGGCTCGAACCCGTCGAACGCATCGCGGAAACTCTCGCGTTTTCTGAGGATCGTGATCCAGGAAAGCCCGGCCTGAAAGCCGTCGAGCATCAGTTTTTCGAACAAGGCCCGGTCGTCATATTCGGGCACGCCCCATTCCTCGTCATGATAGGTGACATAAAGGGGATCCTCGCCCGGCCAGGGACAACGGTTTGCCTCAGGCGCCATCGTCGTCTCCTTCCGCTTTCATCTCGGGCGCGAGCCAGCCCGGAATATCGGGCGTGAGGCCGGACGGGCCCGCTTCGAGCGTCGCATCCTTGATGAGGTCGAGCCGCAGCAGCGCCAGCACACGCGCGGTCTCGCCGTCGCCCGAGAACACGGTGCCGACCTCGCGCATGGCCGCTTTTACCGGCGTGCCGGGCGTCGGCAGGTCGCCTTCGACAGTGCAGGGCAGGAGCCGCTTGCGCACGTTGCCGCGCCGTTTGGTGCGCGACGTCACCTCTTGTCCGACAAAGCAGCCCTTGTGGAAATCGATGCCATGGAGTGCGTCGAGATTGACCTCCAGCGGAAAGGTCCTGTCCGGTTCGAAATCCTCCGCCGCGTCGCCGACACCAAGTCCGATCCGGTGCCTGTGCCAGCCAGCCGCGCCGCCCGCCGGGAGTGCCGTCCGGGGCAGGATGGCGCGCGCGCCCATCGCAGGCAGGCGCGGGTCGGGAAGCATTGGCCCATCGGCCGCCAGGGGCGTGCCGTCCTCATGCCAATAGACGGCAACGCCATGCGTCACGCTCATATCCTCGATTTCAACCTTGGCCCTGAGCTTGTACATGGTCAGCCGCTTGACGAGATCGGCTATCCGGGCGCCATCGCAATCGAGCAACAGCGCCTGTTTATCGGCCGGATCGGCCGACATGAAGAAATCGAAAAGAAATTTGCCCTGCGGTGTAAGCAGGACGGCATAGACCACGCGGGCGCCTGCGGCGGCCTCGACATCGTTGGTGATGAGCCCCTGCAGGAAGCTCCGGGCGTCCGGCCCGCCAACCTTCAGCACCCCGCGCTCCGCCAGCGTACAGGCCTTCACCGCAATCATGGCGTCTTGCCCCGTTTCATCGTGCCACCAGATGTAGGCCCGCTGCCCTGCGCCTGCAAGCGTCCGGCTTGGCTTCCGCTCTCCGGCCACCTATAACCCGCCGAAGACTTGGGGCCCGGCGGAACGCGATGCGCATTCTCTTCATCACCTCAAATCGCCTCGGCGACGCGGTTCTCTCGACGGGCATCCTGGCGGGTCTCGGCGAACGCTATCCGGGGGCCGAGTTCTGGGTGGCTTGCGGCCCGCTGGCAACGCCGGTCTTCAAGCACGCGCCGGGCGTTACCCGCATTATCGAGATGAAAAAGGCACCGCGCGCCGGTCATTGGCGCAAGCTGCTGGCAGCCGTCTTGCCGCACCGCTGGGACGTGGTCGTCGATTTGCGCGGCTCAGCCACCGCCTGGCTGCTTTGGACGAAAAAACGCTACATCCTGAAACCTGATCATTCGTTGCACCGTGTCGTTCACAACGCAACCGTCGCGGGCTTCGATCCGCCGCCCGATCCCTGCGTCTGGCCGGGTGAGGCCATGCGCGCGCGTGCACGCGACATTGTTCCCGACGGCATGTCGGTGCTGGCGATCGGGCCCGCCGCCGCCTGGCGCGGCAAGATGTGGCCGATCGAAAACTTCAAGGAACTGGCACGGCGCCTCCTCCAGCCGGGCGGTGCGATGGAGGGCGCGCATCTTCTGGTGACGGGCGGACCGGCCGATCGCGACATCTGTCAGCCGCTTCTCGATGCGGTACCGGAAGACCGCCGCATCGATCTCGTCGGCGCTGCCATCGACGAAACGGCCGCCTGTTTCGAACGCATACGTCTCTATATCGGCAACGATTCGGGTCTCATGCATCTCGCGGCGGCGGCGGGGGCGCCGACCGTCGGTCTTTTCGGCCCGTCGCCCGAAGACCTCTACCGGCCCTGGGGAAAGAAAACCGCATTCGTCCGTGTGCCGCGTTCGCTTGAGGAGCTCAGAGCCGGGGCGGACGGGGAGGCGGGCTGGCAGAGAGGGAGTCACATGGAAGATCTCGAAGTCGCCACCGTCGAGGATGCCGCCATCGCGCTGCTGGCGCGAACGGCGGCGAGCGGCGACAATGCCCCCCCCCAGACCGAGAGGAGACCGGTGTGAGCCAGACCTACGATCTCGTTTTTCGCGGCGGTACCGTCGTCAATCAGGACGGCGCCGGCCTTGCCGATATCGCGGTCAGGGATGGCCGTATCGCTGCGATCGGCGACCTGTCACGCGCCGTCTCCGCCGAAACGGTCGATGTGACGGGGCTTCATCTGCTGCCCGGTGTCGTCGACAGCCAGGTTCATCTGCGAGAACCGGGCAATGAGCACAAGGAAGATCTTGAATCGGGTGGTCGCGCGGCGGCCTTGGGCGGCGTCACGTCGATCTTCGAAATGCCGAACACCAAACCGCCGACGACGACGCCGGATGCACTCGCCGACAAGGTCGCCCGTGCGCGCCATCGCATGTATTGCGATTTCGCCTTTTATGGCGGTGCGACGACCGAGAATGTCGACATCCTGGCCGACATCGAACGCGAGCCGGGTTGCTGCGGCATCAAGATTTTCATGGGCTCTTCCACCGGCAATCTGCTGGTCGAGAAGGACGAGGACGTGCTGCGTGTATTGAAAGCGATCCGCCGCCGCGCCGCGGTCCATTCCGAAGACGAGTTCCGTCTGCGCGAACGCCGCGAGCTGGCGCTGCTCGGTCATGTCGACACGCATCATGTCTGGCGCGACGCCGAAGTCGCCGTTCTCTGCACCACGCGCCTGCTGCGCCTCGCGCGCGATGCCGGCAAGCGTATCCATGTGCTGCATGTCTCGACCGCCGATGAAATCCCGATCCTTGCAGCGGCGAAGGACATCGCCACCGTCGAGGTGACGCCCCAGCATCTGACGCTTGCCGCGCCCGAATGCTACGAGGCGCTGGGTACGCTCGCGCAGATGAACCCGCCGATCCGTGGCCACGAACATCGCGACGGATTATGGGCCGGCATCGCGTCCGGCGTCGTTGACGTGCTGGGCTCCGACCATGCGCCGCACACGATCGAGGAAAAGGAACAGACCTATCCGAAATCGCCCGCCGGCATGCCCGGAGTGCAGACGCTGGTGCCGGTGATGCTCGATCACGTGAATGCCGGACGCCTGACGCTGCAGCGCTTTGTCGATCTGACATCGGCGGGTCCGCAGCGCATTTTCGGCATGGCGCGCAAGGGACGCCTCGCCGTCGGCTACGACGCCGACATCACGGTCGTCGACCTGCGCGCAACGCGTGTGATCGAAGACAAATGGATCGTCAGCAAATGCGGCTGGACGCCCTATAACGGCATGAAGGTAAAGGGCTGGCCCGTCGGCACGGTCGTGCGCGGCCGCCGTGTCATGTGGGAAGATGAACTGCAGGGCTCGGCGACAGGTGAGCCGATCCTCTTCGTCGAGAATCTGCCGGGGCACTGAGCCTGGGCCTTCAGTGCATCGTCGCCACGAAATCCGCCCGGATGAATTCCGACGGATGGATCACGCGCCTCGTGCCGAGTCGCACCGAATGGATCGGCCCGTCGAGTTCACGCGACCAGAAATCGAGGAATTTGCCGAGCACCGGATATTTCGGCGCCATGTCGTAATCCTGCCAGATATAGCTCTGCAGCAATTTCGGATGGTCCGGCAACCGGTAGAGAATTTCGGCGGTCACCAGCCGGTAGCCGTCGAGCAACTTCTTGAATTCGGAAACCTGCCTCACGCGACACCTCCGGGTAACAACGAGATTACAGCGGAATCCTAGGCAGCAAATTCTGACGCGTCGAGATTGACAAATTCCCCACAGACCGATTCGTTCAATAAAATCATAGGTTTGGCACTCGGCAGCCCGGACGAGTGCCAAACGGGCCGGGTTTGCTTGACCGCGCCCCCGATTTGGGTTCGTTTGTCGCCGCAAGAGGCTGGAAACCGTCAAAAATCAGCCCGCAAGAACCGTCATCTTCTCAGGGAAGGATTTCTCCAGATGCCCGACAAGTTCCGTGCCCTTCGCGTCTCGAAAAACGAGGCAGGGGGCCCGCCAAAGGCGGAATTCGTGACCCTCACGGAAGCCGATTTGATGGAGGGCGATGTCACGGTCGCGGTCGACTATTCGACGGTCAACTACAAGGACGGCCTGGCGTTGACCGGCAAGGTGCCGATCGTGC
>NZ_JBBECC010000076.1:0-5246 GCF_040882025.1 Parvibaculum sp.
GCGCGCCATCTCCCCGCTGTAATATGACTGTTTTTTGTTGGGGGGGGCATTATACCGGAACAACCCAAAATCGTCATGGCCCGGCTTGTCCGGGCCATCCACGTCTTTTCTTCGGCTTTGGTTACGCTGTGAATATTTGAATTTCGTGGTTGGATCGAAATGCCGAATGACCTTGTGAATTTTTGGAAACACTGTGACTTGTCGGGACGGTTCTTCGTGCACCCGGACGACGAGCCTGTTCTCGGTCGCGGCGGTGACAAGCATATTCACAAGGAGGCAGTCGATTTTGAATCATACATTCGCAGCGAACATTTTGGAAAGCGTGACTCACGGTTTCATACCTCGCTGCTTCCCATCCCCTATGGAGGAGACCTGTCTCGCGCAGACATTTTCGTTCTGCTTCTGAATCCGGGATTCTCGCATGCCGACTACTTTGGCGAGTTCCAGATGCCGGAGTTCAGGAAACGACTTGAGAAAAATCTTGCCCAGAATTTTGAGGACGAAGAATTTCCGTTTCTTTGGCTGGATCCGAAGTTCAGTTGGCACAGCGGATTTGTCTGGTGGGAGAAGAAACTCCGCGATGTCGTCATGATGATCGCAGAGGCGAAGTACGATGGGAGCTATCTGGACGCATTACGTGATTTGTCGAGGAGGCTGGCACTCGTGGAGTTGGTGCCGTATCACTCTTCTCATTTCAACGGACACACCTTGATCAAATCGCTCCCTTCTTCGAGAGCCGCGAAGCGGTATGTCGCAGACGTGCTGATGCGTGGTGTGCGGACGGGTGAGAAAACAATCATAGTGACACGCCAAGAGGCGGCTTGGGATTTGGGCGAGCCGACCGAAAATTGTGTGATTTACAAGGGAGGCCTGACACGCGGAGCGAGCTTGGGACCGACAACGCCAGGCGGAGCCGCGATTCTCAGAAAATTCAATATCCCGCCCTCGTCAGCGTGAATCTGACCCGGGTGCCGGCACCTGCGCAACTAGCAGGTGATGCGCGACGATCTCGGCGACCGCTATGTCGATGTCTATGCCGGAACCAGGATGCTCGAATACGACAAATTCCAGCGCGCCATCTCGCCGCTGGAATACGACTGGTATTTGTAATCACTCCCTCTCCCCGCCGGAGGGAAGGGTGAGGGGGTTGCTTCGAAAAACGCAGTCTCAATTCTGAGCCTGCATCCCGAAATCGCACCAAGAAAAGCACCTTCCTGGTCTCTCAAATCGTCTCCGAAATTCGTGCGCACCCGGAGATAAATCGACTTATCCCCGGGGATTAAGTGCATTTATCCCGGAGATAAGTAGATTTGTGACAATTTTATGACAGTTTTGTGACAGAGGGGGGGGTCCGCTGTGCTTTTCGCTGTCGAAATCCGTGCTTTCGGCGCCCGCGCGGCCCGGAACGATCCGTCAACGGATCAATTCAGTCCCGCGCCAGCGGCAGCGTGAAGCTGACCTGCGTGCCGACGCCTTCGGTGCTGGCAATGGTCAGCGTGCCGCCATGCAGCTCCACCAGCGAGCGCGACAGGGCCAGGCCGAGACCGGTGCCCTTGTGCGACTTGGCGTGGTGACTTTCGACCTGCTCGAACGGTCGGCCGATCTTCGGCAGCGCGTCTGCCGGAATGCCGATGCCGGTATCTTCGACGGTAATCGTCGCCATGCCGTTGGCGGTACTGCCGCGCAGATAGATCGAACCGCCGGCCGGCGTGAACTTGATGGCGTTGGACAGCAGGTTCAACAACACTTGTTTGACGGCGCGCTTGTCGGCCTCGACGGGCGGCATCTCGCCCAGCGCGTCGACGATCTTGACGCTGGCGACGTCGGCGCGTCCCGACACCAGCCGCAACGATTCCTCCAGCACCTCGGCAAGTGGCAGGTGCTGCGTTTCGAGCGTCATCCGTCCCGCCTCGATCTTCGACATGTCGAGAATGTCGTTGATGAGTTCGAGCAGATGTGCGCCGCTCGCGTGGATGTCGGTTGCATATTCCTTGTACTTCGGCGAACCGAGCTCGCCGAAAAGGCCCGTCTCCATGATTTCCGAAAAGCCGATAATGGCATTGAGCGGCGTCCTGAGCTCGTGGCTCATGTTGGCGAGGAATTCCGACTTCGAGCGATTGGCCGTTTCGGCGCGCGTCTTTTCGACGGCGTATTTCTCGGCGAGGTCGACCAACTGCCGTGCCTGTTCCTGCAGCTTGCGCCGCGAAGTTTCGAGGTCGCGCACGGTCTTTTCAAGCGCCAGTTTGTTGTCGGTCAGCGCCGCTTCCTGATCCTTGATCGCGGTGATGTCGGTGCCGACATTCACATGGCCGCCATTCTTGGTGCGGCGTTCGCTGATCTGCAGCCAGCGGCCGTTCGCCAGGCGGATTTCGCTGACGCTCTCGGTGCTGCCGCCGGCTTCCGGCCAGGCATCGGCAAGGCCCGCCTGCGCCATCACGTCGGCGCGCGTCGCGCCGGTATGCAGCGTCGCATCGTCGAGATTGAGGAATTCGGCAAGTTTGCTGTTGGCCGTCACGAGCCCGTTATTGGCGTCCCACAACACGAAGGCCTCGCCGACGCTTTCGATCGCGTCGCGCAGCCGCTCATTGGCTTCCGAGACGCGCGCCTCGGCGATCTTCTGGTCGGTAATGTCGATCGTGATGCCGACAAGCCGCTCGCTTCCGGTCCGTCCGCCGCCCCAGACCTGTCCCTTGGCATGCATCCACACGAAGTTTCCATCGGCGTGGCGCAGGCGGAACGTCGTGTCGTAGGAGCGCGAGGCGCGCGTCGCCGCGCCCATGATGTCGTCGATGGCGCCGGCATCGTCCGGATGCGCCAGTGCCTTGACCTCGGCGGGCGTCAGGCGCTTCGACGGTTGCTTCAGCCCGACCATGTCGAACATCGCCGACGACCAGTAAATGCGGTTGGCTGTGAGATCCCAGTCCCAGATGCCGCAGCGCGCGCCGGCAAAGGCCATGTCGAAGCGATGCTGGTTTTCGATCAGCGCCGCATCCGCCTCGATCTTGCTCTCGCGCAGCCGCACCAGCATATAGGCGAGCGCCATGTAGCCGCCCGACAGCAGGGCCGAGAAGATCAGCGCGCGGGAGGTGCCGTCCTGGAAATAGAGCGCGCCGTTGAGCGCGGCGAGCGCCACACCCGAAATGCCGAGCGCGATGCGCGGCAACAATCCGGCCGGCAGTACGCGGCGGCGCGGCCGTGCCTCGTCTTCCCATTTGAGGGCTTCGGATCGTGTGGTTGTCGCGTCGGACATGCGTCGCTTCGCCCCGGTGATGCGTCTGGAGGCCAAATTCAACTTAGCACCGGCGGGCGAAATCCTCCCGTCCGAATCATGCGGCCTGAAACGATGATTCGGTCTTGGAGTCTCGATGTCCATAGGTGGCGTTTACTTTTTGTTAACCGATGCAAATGGGACTCACCCGACTCAAAGCGAATCGGGGTTAACGCCCGGTTAAGCGGCTGTGCCGCTTCGGGGCGCTTTGCCCCGCTTGTCTCTGAAATCGGACGGGAAGTCAGGCAAGCGTCTTGTTTGCGATCTCATAGACGTCGCGCGACAGCCTCTCGCCGGCTGCGATCCGTTTGAGCTGCCGGGCCATCAGGCCCCGCCGCTTCGGTTCGAATTGCCGCCAGCTCTTGAAGGCGCCGAGGAGCCGGGCGGCGACCTGCGGGTTGAGCGTGTCGAGTTCGAGCACTCTGTCTGCGACGAATTCATAGCCCTTGCCGTCGGCGCCGTGGAAGTGGAGCTGGTTCATGGTCGCGAAAGCGGTGATGAGCGCCCGCACCTTGTTGGGATTGCGCATCGTGAAGGCGGGGTGCGCCGTCAGCCGCTTCACCTCGTCGAGCGTTCCCGGCAGCGCCGACATCGCCTGGATCGACAGCCACTTGTCCATCACGAGATGATCGTCCTTCCACCGCGCATGGAAGGCTTCGAGCGCCGCCACCCGCTCCGGACAATCGATATTGACCAGCACCGACAGTGCTGCGATCTCGTCGGTCATGTTGTCGGCTTGCGCAAATTGCGCGGCCGCCAGTTCGATGCCGTCGCGGCCCGGCGCGACGGCGAGATAGGCAAGGCAGGCATTGCGGAGCGCGCGCCGGCCGGCATGGGTAGCGTCGGGGCTGTAGGGTCCCTCGATCTTCAGTCTGTGATAGGCGGCAAGGAACTCGTCTTTCAGTTGCGCCGCGATCGAGACGCGCAAGCCCTCCCGTGCCGCATGGATCGCATCGACGTCGACATCCTTGCCGATCGTCTGCGCCAGCGTCTGCTCGCTCGGCAGCACGATCATCTGCGCCGCGAAGTCGGGGTCGGTCTTTTTCGAGGCGAGCATGCGCCGGATCGTTTCGGCAAACGCGGCGCCCTTGCGCGGCGCGCCGCCCGTCTTGTGCGCGGCGACCATGGTGGTCAGAAGCCCCGTCGCATAGCGCTGCGCCGCCTCCCAGCGATTGAAGCTGTCGCTGTCATGGGTCATCAAGAACACGAGATCGCGTTCCTTGAGATTGGCGCTGAGCTTGACGGGCGCCGTGAAGCCCCGGAGCAGCGACGGCACCGGCCGCGCGCTCACATTGCGGAAGCGCCATGTCGCTTCCCGTTCCGTCAGGCTCAGCACGCGCGTGGTCGCGCCGGGCTTTTCCTCGCCGTCGAGCTGCAGCTTGATGTCCTTCCCGTCGGGACCGACAAGCCCGAGCGCGATCGGAATGTGATAGGGCTGTTTGTGCGGCTGTCCTGGCGTCGGCGTGCTGATCTGGTTGAGTTTCAGCGTATAGGTCTGGCGCGCCGCATCGTAGCGGCCGGACACCAGAACTTCCGGCGTGCCCGACTGGTGGTACCAGCGTCTGAACTGCGAAAGGTCGAGCTTGGCGCCGTCGGCGAGCGCATCGAGAAAATTCTCGACCGTCGCCGCCTCTCCGTCATGCCGCTCGAAATAGAGGTCCATGCCTTTGCGAAAGCGTTTGGGTCCCGCCAGCGTATGGATCATCCGGCAAAGCTCGGCGCCTTTTTCGTAAACGGTCGCCGTGTAGAAATTGTTGATCTCGATATAGCTGTCGGGACGGACGGGATGGGCGAGCGGCCCGCCATCCTCGGTAAACTGATGCGCGCGCAACAGCCGCACGTCCGAAATCCGCTTCACCGGCCGCGAGCGCATGTCGCTGGTGAATTCCTGGTCGCGGAAAACCGTCAGCCCTTCCTTGAGGCAGAGCTGGAACCAGTCGCGGCAGGTGATGCGGTTGCCGGTCCAGTTGTGGAAATA
>NZ_JBBECC010000077.1:0-4280 GCF_040882025.1 Parvibaculum sp.
GGCGACAGACTCCGCATCTGCGGCTTTCCGGATTGCTTCGTCGCTTCGCTCCTCGCAATGACGGATATGTGGGCGGCTGGAGACTACGTCATCAACTCAATCGTCTCGCGGATATGCGGAATCGCTTCTTCGGCGGCTTCCTCGCCGAGGCGGATCAGTTCGTCCGCGTGGTCGAAGTCGAGCAGGCTCAGATGGCCAACCTTCGGCGCGATCATCACGTCGGGCGGGTCGCCGGCCATGCGCATGCGGCCGAGGCGGTCCTGCACGATGTTCAGCGAGGCCAGCATCACGCTGACGATGCCGGGGCCGCGGCGCTTGCCGCCGATGACGCGGCGCATCAGCTCCTGTTCGGGCGATTTCTTCCAGCGCAGCGATTTCAGCTTCTCGCGCAGGCGGGCGGCAACCTGACGGTTTGCGTCGCCGGCGGGGACGGACACTTCGTCCTCTTCCAGTTCCTCCGACATGCGTTCGCGCAATTCCTCGAGCAGATCGTCTTCGGCGAGGATCGGCGGCGCGGTGTCGAGATAGCCCGGGAAGCGGGCCACCGGCCGGACCCGGCGATGGATCGAGGGGTCGAAGGGATCGTTGTTGAGATTGACGGCGATGACGACACGGGCGCCGAGCGCGCGGGCGACCGAAACCGGCACCGGATTGACCAGCGCGCCATCGATCAGCCAGCGGCCGTCGACGGCGACCGGCGCAAAGACGCCGGGAAGCGCGTAAGAGGCGCGGATCGCCTGGGTGAGATCGCCCTTGTGCAGCCAGAGTTCGTGGCCGGTCGTCAATTCGGTGGCGACGCCGACAAAGGTGCGCTCGAGATCCTCGATGCGCAGGTCCGCAAGCTGTTGGCGCATCAGTTCGGCGAGCTTCGAATCACCGATCAGGCCCGACGAGCGGAAACGAAGGTCGAGCAGGCTCAGCATGCGGCGGCGCGTCAGCGAACGCGCGAAGTCCTCGAGCGGATCGAGGCGGTTGGCAGCCAGGCAACCGCCGACCAGCGCGCCGATGGACGTGCCCGCGACGATGTCGGGCTCGATGCCGGCGCGAGACAAGGCACGCAGGACGCCGATATGCGTCCATCCGCGGGCGACGCCGGCGCCAAGGGCGATGCCGATTTTCAGTTTGGGGACGGGCGGCATCAGCGGACCTTTTGTACGCCGGTGTGTTCGAGCGTGGCGGGCAGCTTGCCGAGCGGCACGCGGCGATAGAAGCAGGCGCGGTAGCCGACATGGCAGCAGCCGCCGTCGCCGGCGACTTCGACCTTCAGCCAGATCGTGTCCTGATCGCAATCGGTGCGGAGTTCCTTCACGGTCTGTATCTGGCCGCTGGTGTCGCCCTTGTGCCAGAGCTCGTTTCGCGAGCGGCTCCAGTACCAGGCCTCGCCGGTTTCGACGGTGCGGGCGAGCGCTTCGGCGTTCATCCAGGCGACCATCAGCAGTTCGCCGGACTTCGCATCCGTCGTGACTGCGGTGATGAGGCCGTCGCGGTCGAATTTCGGCGCGAAGGCCGCGCCTTCCTCGATTTCCTGCGCGGTGCCGCGAGAGCCGAAGGGGGATGTGCCTGTCATGTCGTCATCCATATTCAAGTGGCCGAATTGAAAAGGCCCCGCCATTCAGATGAAGGCGGGGCCTTTTGTCAAAACTTCGGTTTCGACGGCTCAGTATCCGCGGATCATCTGCATGAAACGGGCTTCCATCCGCGGATCGTCGCGGAAGACGCCGGTGAACTGCGTGGTGATGGTGGCGACATCCGGCTTCTTGATGCCGCGCGTCGTCATGCATTGATGCTTCGCCTCGATCAGAATGGCGACGCCCTGCGGCTGCAGCGCGGCGTTGATCGTGTCGGCGATCTGCGCCGTCATGGTTTCCTGCGTCTGCAGGCGGCGGGCGAAGATCTCGATGACGCGGGCGAGCTTGGAAATGCCAACGACCTTCCGGGTCGGCACATAGGCAATATGCGCGCGGCCGAGGATGGCAACCATGTGATGCTCGCAATGCGACTCGATGTTGATGTCGCGCAGCATCACCATGTCGTCATAGCCCTCGACTTCCTCGAAGGTGCGCGACAGTTCCTTGAAGGGGTCGACATTGTAGCCTTCGAAGAATTCCTCATAGGCACGCACGACGCGGCCGGGCGTGTCGATCAGGCCCTCGCGGTCGGGATTGTCGCCGGCCCATGCAATGAGGGTGCGGACGGCGGCTTCGGCCTCTTCGCGGCTCGGCTTTTCGACGGTCGACAAGCGGTCGTCATCCGTCCGGGCCTTAAGCCCATCAACTACAGCGTTCATGTCCATTCGACCAATCTCGTTAGGGGTTTCCCGGCAGCTTGTCCTCTACGTCGAGGGCCGGCATCCGGTTCAAGTCACAGGCCGCATTCCCCATCAAAATCCCGAGGAAAGCTGCCCGTTTTGCCCATCAAGCACGGGGTCTTATGCCATGCTGAAGTTGATGTGACATCGTCTCAACCTTGCATATAGCCTTGCGGAAACGGCCTATCAAGACCCGCAGGACAACGAGACGGCGCAAAACAGGCGGTTTGGCGCGGGCGGTTGGTTAATTCTTAAAGGCTTGCCGGGCAGGATCGGCTCGCTTAATAAAGGCACGAAGCGCCCCCGCAGGCGGGGCGCGATTCGCGGATTTCGGAGATTTCGGGCCATGGTTCGCCTGACGACATGTTGTCGAACTTCGCCGACCACGGGTGGCACGACCACCCGTTGCGCGGCCGACTGTCCGGCCGCCTGAGGCCCGTCGTCGCACGGGCCGCCCCCGCGAAGCCCCTGACGACACAAAGGCCTGCCCGATGAACGCCCAACCCAACCGACACAAGCTTTCGCTCTACAACACGCTGACGCGCAAGAAGGAAATCTTCGAGCCGGCGGATCCGAACCGCGTGACGATGTATGTCTGCGGCCCGACCGTCTACAACCACGCCCATATCGGCAATGCGCGGCCGGCCGTCGTGTTCGACGTGCCGGCGCGGCTCCTGCGGCGGCTCTACCCGCATGTCGTCTATGCGCGCAACATCACCGATATCGAGGACAAGATCATCGCCGCCGCGGCGGCACAGGGCGTCGAGATTTCGGTCGTGACCGAGAAATACGCGCAAATCTATCGCGACGATATGGGCGTACTCGGCGTGCTGGCGCCCGATCTCGAACCGAAAGCGACGGAGAGCGTCGCCGAAATGATCTCGATGATGGAACGGCTGATCGCGAGCGGTCATGCCTATGTCGCGGAAGGGCATGTGCTCTTCAACGTGCCGAGCTTTGCCGAATACGGGAAGCTTTCGGGCCGCGACCGCGACGACATGATCGCCGGCGCGCGGGTGGAAGTCGCGCCGTACAAGAAGGACCCGGCGGATTTCGTCCTGTGGAAGCCGTCGACACAAGACCAGCCCGGCTGGGACAGTCCGTGGGGACGGGGCCGACCCGGCTGGCACATCGAATGCTCGGCGATGATCGAGAAGCATCTCGGTGAGACCATCGACATTCACGGCGGCGGCATCGACCTGCAGTTCCCGCATCACGAGAACGAGCTGGCGCAGAGCACATGCACGCATGGCGTGCCGCTGGCGCGCTTCTGGCTGCATAACGGCTTCGTCAATATGGGCGCCGAGAAGATGTCGAAGTCGCTTGGCAATGTGCTGCTGGTTCACGATCTCATCCAGCAAGCGCCCGGCGAGGCGATCCGCCTGGCGCTGCTCAATGCCCACTACCGCCAGCCGCTCGACTGGTCGGAGGAGGGGCTTCAGCAAGCCAAGCGTATGCTCGACCGGCTTTACGGCGCGCTGCGCGGGCTTGCCGACGTCAGGTCGGAGCCGACCAACGATGCGGCGCCGGACGAATTCATGGCGGCGCTGACGGACGATCTCAACACGCCGAAGGCGCTGGCGGTGTTGTTCGATCTCGCCAAACAGGCCAACACGACGGCCGACCCCGGCACGCGGGCGCAGCTCAAGGCGGCGCTGATCGGCGCCGGGCGGCTGATCGGCGTGCTCGAAATGGACCCGGAGGCCTGGTTTGCAGGGGCGGGGGCGGCTTCCCATATTGACGGGGAAGAGGTCGAGCGGCTGATCGCGGCGCGCAATGCGGCGCGCAAGGACAAGGATTTCGCGGAAGCCGACCGCATCCGCGGCGCGCTTGCCGATATGGGCGTGGCAATCGAAGATGGGCCGCAAGGCACAAGCTGGAGAGTGGCGAGCTAGATGCTCAACGAAATCTACAACAAGCGCATTCTTGCACTCGCGGCGGATATTCCGTTCAGCGAGCGGCTCGACGCGCC
>NZ_JBBECC010000077.1:4380-32449 GCF_040882025.1 Parvibaculum sp.
CTGGTGTTCGATGCGGTGGAGGAGGCGGTGGAGACCGCGCTTGCCGCCAAGCGGGGGAGTGGGACTGCCGCGCAGACCGGCACCGCCACTAGCACCGGCCCGGCCGCTTAGAAAGCGCCGGGCCCTGCCGCTCCCGCGTCTCCCGTCCGGGCGGCTTTTTTTCCAGACGAATCAATCGGTCACGGGCAGCCCGCGCGCGTTTGCGCCTTGGTTGTGCCCATTCCGATTAGACGCTAACAAGTGCGTGTCATAACGACGTGGTTTCCCATGCGGCGCGACCTCCTTTCGCTCCCGATGCGCGGCCTGATCCGGTTCTATCAGTGGTTCGTTTCGCCGCTGCTGGGACCCTCCTGCCGGCATCTGCCGACCTGCTCGGACTATACGATGCAGGCGATCGAGCGGCATGGCGGGTGGCGCGGTTTCTGGCTGGGGCTGGCGCGCATCGCGCGGTGCCATCCTTACGGGAGCCACGGGTTCGACCCGGTGCCGGAGCGGCTGGAGAGCCAGCCCTTCTGGGCGCCGTGGCGATATGGGCGTTGGCGGATGCCGCCGGCGCCGTCGGAATGCACGCACGGAACGCATTGAGAGAAAGACAATGATCAAACTGAAACTTCCCGACGGTTCCGTCCGTGAACATGAAAAACCGCTCGACGGGCTGGCCTTTGCCGAAAGCATCGCCAAGTCGCTGGCGAAGAAGGCGGTCGCGATCAAGCTCGATGGCGAGATGAAGGACCTGTCGACGCTGATCGACCGCGATGCCGCGGTGGAAATCGTCACGCGCGAGACGCCGGACGGCGTCGACCTGTTGCGCCACGATGCTTCGCATGTGATGGCCGAAGCCGTGCAGGAGCTTTTTCCCGGGACGCAGGTGACGATCGGGCCGGTGATCGAGAACGGTTTCTATTACGATTTCGCGCGCGCCGAACCCTTCAAGGCCGAAGATCTCGAAAAGATCGAGCAGCGGATGCGCGAGATCGTCGACCGCGACGAAAAGATCACGCGCGAAGTGTGGACGCGCGATGAGGCGGTGGCGCATTTCAGGAAGATCGGCGAGCATTACAAGGCCGAGATCATCGCGAGCATTCCGGCGGGCGAGGATGTGTCGATCTACCGGCAGGGCGATTGGCTCGACCTTTGCCGCGGCCCGCATCTGCCGTCGACGGGCAAGCTCGGCAAGGCCTTCAAGCTGACCAAGCTTGCCGGCGCCTATTGGCGCGGCGACAGCCGCAACGAGATGCTGCAGCGTATCTACGGGACGTGCTGGGCCAACGAGAACGATCTCAAGGCTTACCTCACGATGATCGAGGAGGCCGAGAAGCGCGACCACCGCAAGATCGGGCAGGAGATGGACCTCTATCACTTCCAGCCGGAAGCGCAGGGGTCGGTGTTCTGGCATCCCAAGGGCTTCGTCATCTACAACCAGCTCGAGGCCTATATAAGGCGGCGGCTGAATGCGTCGGGCTACAGGGAAGTGAAGACGCCGCAGCTGATGGCGTCGAAGTTCTGGGAGCAATCCGGCCATTGGGGCAAATACCGCGAGAACATGTTCGTGGTGCCCGATGAAATTCCGAATACGGAAGATGACGCGCCCGTGCTGTCGGGCGAGGCCGATCTCATGGCGATCAAGCCGATGAACTGTCCGGCGCATGTGCAGATTTTCAACCAGGGCATCAAGTCCTATCGCGACCTGCCGATGCGCATGGCGGAATTCGGCTGCTGCCACCGCAACGAGCCGCATGGCGCGCTGCACGGGCTGATGCGCGTGCGCCAGATGACGCAGGACGATGCGCATATTTTCTGCACGGAAGAGCAAATCCAGTCGGAGACGGAGCATTTCGTCAACCTGCTCTATGCGGTCTATGAGGATATGGGCTTTTCCGACGTCGTCATCAAACTCGCGACGCGGCCGGAAAATTTCGGCGGCACGATCGAGCGCTGGGACGCGGCGGAGAAGGCGCTGGGCGATGCCTTGCGCGCGACGGGGCACGATTTCGTCGTCGCTGAGGGGGAGGGCGCCTTTTATGCGCCGAAACTCGAATTCCACCTCAAGGATGCGATCGGACGTTCCTGGCAGGTCGGCACGCTGCAGCTCGACTATGTGTTGCCCGAGCGTCTCGACGCGACCTATGTCGCCGAGGACGGCTCGCGCAAATATGCCGTCATGCTGCATCGGGCGATCCTCGGCACGCTGGAACGGTTTATCGGCATCATGATCGAGAGTTGCGCGGGCCGGATGCCGATGTGGCTCGCGCCGGTGCAGGCGGTGGTCGCGACGATCACGTCGGATGCGGATGATTACGCGGAGAAGGTGGCGGCCGAGTTGCGCGCCGCCGGGCTTCGCGTGGAGCTCGATCTCAGGAACGAGAAGATCAACTACAAGGTGCGCGAGCATTCGGTGGGCAAGGTGCCGGCGATCCTCGTCGCCGGCAAGCGCGAGGCGGAGGAAGGCACGCTCTCCGTTCGTCGCCTCGGCTCGCAGGACCAGCAGACCCTGTCGCTTGCCGACGTGGTGACGTCGCTCGCGGAAGAGGCGACGCCGCCCGATTTGCGCCGTTAGGGCAGGTTCAACTGCCACGACACGCCGAAGCGGTCGCTGAGCCAGGTGAAGCGCTGGCTGAAGCCGTAATTGTCGAGCGGCATCAGCACCGCACCGCCTTCGCCGAGCGTGGCCGCCAGTCTTTCGAGTTCCTCGCCGGTCTCAAGATCGACGAAGAAAGAAAAGGACGGCGTGAAGGTGAAAGCGTGCTTCGCCGGGCTGTCGATGCACATGACCGTCTGGCCGGCAAGCGTGAAGGTCGCGAGTTGCACCGTGCCTTCGGCGCCCTGTTCGCCCGGTCCGTATTTGTTGATGCTGTCGATGCGGCTGCCGGGGAAGAGCGAGACATAGAGGTTCATCGCTTCCTCGGCGGCGCCTTCGAACATCAGGAAGGGTCGGATATTCAGGCTGGTCATTTGTCCGCCTTTCCGGTGTAACGCGCGCGGTATTCGTCCTCGATGCCGTCGAAGGCCTCCCAGAAGGGCGTTTTGGGGCTGCCTTCGAGCTGCTCCGCCAGCATCTGAAGATGGGTGTGCCAGCCGCCCGAGAAGTTGATCGCGTCGCCGACGCCGGAGACGCGGCGATGGGTCAGGACGAGGCGGACCTTCTCGCCTTCCGCCGTCAATTCGATTTCCACGACCGAGCCCTTCGGGTCCATGTCGTCATCCCAGGTGAAGCCGAGCCTGTGGGGCGGTTCGTAAATCGTCACGATGTGCCTGCTGTCGAAGGTGCCGCCATATTGCTTGAAGCGTTCGGGCGGTGTGGAGGGATGGGGTCCGAGATTGTTGTTGTCGAAGACGATGTTCATGGCGCCGCCGACGCGCGGTTCCATCGGCCCGGCCGCGAACCATTTCCCGCGCAGTTCCGCATCCGTCAGATATTTCCAGACGCGCTCGATGGGGCCGGGGAGCAGGCGCTCGAAGCGCACGGTGTGTGGGTCGATCAGGGTGCCATAGGCTTTTGCGTCACTCATTGGATTACCTCGCCAGGTTGTTGAGATCGACGCCGTAGCGCGCGGCGTTTGCCGTCATGTAGTCGGCGCGCGGCTTCACCGTTTCGCCGCGGACGCCCGCCTCCAGCATGTCGAGGAAGGTGTGCCATCCCATCGCGGTCTGCTTCTGGAAGGGTTCGGGAACGGGGAAGTGGGTGAGCGTCAGCCGGACCCGGTCGCCCTGCGTCTCGAGCCGCAATGTCAGATAGGATTCCGGGAAGCCGGAAATCTCCTGGCCGGGGTCGAACACGTTCCATGTGTAGACGAGAAGTTCCGGCGGCCGGCATTGCGTAACGGTGCCGCGAATGTGGCCGTCCATCAGGCTGACCGCGCCGCCGACCCGCGTTTCGATCGTGCCGGTGCCGAACCAGCCGGGCAGAAGCTCCGTCTTCGTCAGGTAATCCCAGACGCGCTCGATCGGCCCCGGCAACAGGCGTTCGAACTCCACGGCGCTGATTGGCAGGATTTGTCCATTTCCCGTCATGGTTTCCTTTTGTCCCTTTCCGCCGCCGCCGTGAGCTCCCGTTCCAGCGCGTCGAGCTTCGGGCCCCAGAAGCGGCGGATGTTTGCCAACCAGTTTTCCAGTCCTTCGAATCCTTCGGGGTCGATCGAATAGATGCGCCGCTGCGCGTCGACGCGCATGCGCACCAGCCGTGCCGATTTCAGCGCCTTCAGGTGCTGAGAGACGGCGGGCGCGCTCATTTCGAAGCGCCGTGCGATGTCGCCCGCCGGCATTTCGCCGGCGACGAGCATTTCGACGATCTGCCGCCGTGTGGGGTCGGCGAGGGCTGTAAAGCTTTCCATGGATTCTAGTTTTCAAATTTACTTAATTAAGTCAATAAGAAAATAAAGAAAGACGACCGGCCGTCGGCAAAAGGGCGGATCTGCCTGCCAAAACCGCCCGTTTATGGTTAAACTCCGCACGGGGTGCCGATCGGATGCTGATGGAGCCTCCAGAATGAATTTTCGAACAGGGATGCCGGGCGTGCTGGTCGCGTTCGGCCTGGCGGTCTGTGCAAGCAGCGCCGGCGCGGAGACCCATGCCTCGGCCGTAACCGCGACCATGGCGCCGGTCGCGAGCGGGGCCGAGCATGCCGATGCGGCCCTCATGCAAGCGCCGGAAGGGTTCCGCTGGCGCATCACGAAGCTCGCATGGAGCGACAGCGACGAGCGCGCCTTCGGCGAGTTCGTCGCCGCCATCGGCAACAGCAATTGCCGGACCTATGACGAATGCCTCAAGGGTCCGTGGAACATCTACCGGGCGAGCGACCCGAAGGGCATGTTCTTCTATGCCGATTGCGCCGACCTGCCTTATGCGCTCAGGGCCTATTTCGCATGGAAGAACGGCTTGCCCTTTTCCTATGTCAGCGGCGTCGCGCCGGTCGGGCGGTCGCGCGATCTGCGCTATTCGCGCTACGGCAATTACGCGGTACGGCGCAGCGATGTGGTGCCGCAGGCCGAGGGCGCGTTTCCGAATGCGCGTGCCGTTCTCACCGCGATTAACAATTTCGTGTCGACGGCGATGTATCGCTTCGCGCCGGAGCGTACGCGCGGCGCGCTGTTCGATTTCTATCCGGTGAAGCTGCAGAAGGGGAGCATTCGTCCCGGCACCGTGATCTACGATCCGAATGGCCATGTGGCGGTCGTCTACAGCGTCGACGATGAAGGCCGTATCCGTTTCATCGACAGTCATCCCGACAATTCGCTGACGCGGGGCAGCTATGGCAAGCGCTTCGTGCGCGCCTCGCCGCCGATGGGGGCGGGGTTCAAGAACTGGCGGCCGATGAAACTGGCCGGCGCGCGGCAGGGCGCCGACGGGACATGGATCGGCGGGCGCGTGGTGCCGGCGGCGGATGCCGAACTTGCCGACTGGTCGGACGAACAATTCCACGGCACCGAAAGCCCGCGCCCCTCGCACTGGTCGGCGGCCGCCTTTGTTCATCAAGGCGCGCGCCTCGACTATTACGATTATGTGCGGCAGGCCGTCGCCGGACACGAAGTTGCCTACGACCCGATCGTCGAAACGCGCGCCATGGTGCGCGAGTTGTGCGACGATCTCTATTATCGCGCGATTTCGGTCGACATCGCGGTCAAGGCCGGGCTTCACCGGCGGCCGCAGCCGCCGCGCCTGCCGGACAATATCTACGGCACCTCCGGCGACTGGGAGACCTATTCGACACCGTCGCGCGATGCGCGCCTGAAAGCCTCCTTCGCCGAGCTGCGCGATCAGGTGGTCCGTTTCATCGCGATGGCGGAAGCCGGCGATCCGAAGCTCGATTATGCGGGCGCCGATCTTGCCGGCGATCTCAAGGCGGCCTATGCGCAGGAGGCCGGAGCCTGCAAGGTTGCCTATGTCGCCAGCGACGGCTCGGAACGCGTATTGAGTTTCGACGAGGCGCGCCGGCGGGTTTTCGACTTCTCCTTCGATCCGCATCATTGTCCGGAACTGCGCTGGGGGGCACGCGCGCAAGCGGAACTCGCCACCTGTCCCGACGGGAACGACAAGCACGCCTGGTACGACGCGCAGCAGCGGCTTCGCAACCAGACCGAGCGCACCTACGACGCGCGCATGGGATTCTCGCTGGCCGATCTTGAGGCGCGCGCGCCGGGCAGCGGCCGGGACGCACCGCCCGATACCGATGTCATGGACGCGCTGCACGCAACCGCCGGGCTTGCGGAAAATCCGTTGCAGGCGGCGGAAGCCGATCTAGAAGCGGTACCAGACGGCGAGCCTGAGCCCCTTCTCCGCGATAGCGTCGCGCCCGAAGACCGAGCGTTCGATGCCGGCTTCGAGGGCGCAACCGGGTACGATGTCGTAGACGAGTGAGAGCGCCAGTTTGCCCGATTGATAGGAGGCTCCGGCGGCTGTCGATTTCGTCGCGACGGTGTTGAGGCTCCTGACCAGCAGCATGGTGTCCGGCCACGGCTTCAGGCCGAAGGTGAGGTCGGCGCGGACTTCGTCGGGCCGGTCCCGGTCGCGATAGCGATAACCGATCTCCTGCACCGAGAAGGTGTCGATCCCGAGCAACGTGTCGTTCTGCGCGACGACCAGCGCCAGCTCCGCGTCGGCATCGCCGCTCTTGGTGGCCGCGGGATCGTTGGCGGCGTGCGCCAGATGCACCGTTGCCAGCGATTGCAGCGAGAAATGCGCCTCGTTCCATGTGCCGATTGCCAGGCGTCCGCCGGCCTTGATGCGCGTCAGCCCGCGTTCCTCGAACTTGATGCCGAAGAAGTCGGTTTCGTCGCTGACCCATGCCACCTCGCCGACAAGGGTCAGCCGGCGGGTCAGCCCGTATTCGGCATAGGGCGCGATTTCGAGTTTGGTGTAGCGGGGCTTCCACTGCTTCTTGCCGTCGGTATCGTATCGTTCGTCGGCGGTCGTGTGGGTCATGGGCACGATCAATTCGCCGGCGCCGGGCGCAAGCGGCCAACCGCCCGCGCATGTCTCGTCCGCGATGGACGGGAAAGCGACGACGAGCGCTGCAAGGATCGAGTTTCGTGGTCTTCGCGGGTACCCCGGCCGCAATCTCCCCCCTCCATCGGTCCGGCCGATGGTGATGGACGGCCTTGTCTGTGTAAAGCGCGGGCTCTAACTAGAGAGCCTGATTGCGCTATTCTCGCCGTCCCGTTCAGGAGAAGGACCCGTATTGCCCCGTTCTCAGGAAACCATCGATCTGCTGCTGACACGCCGGTCGGCCAAGGCGCTCACCATGGTCGAGCCCGGCCCCGATGCGGCGGAGCTTCAGACAATTTTGCGCATCGGCACGCGCGTGCCCGATCACGGCAAGCTGGCGCCGTGGCGGTTCGTCGTTTTCCAGGGCGCGGCGCGTCGGGCGTTCGGCGCGATACTGAGCGCCGTCTATGCCAAGGTGCAGCCGAATGCCGGCGACGATCAGATCGAGTTCGAGGCCAATCGTTTTACCCGCGCACCCACAGTCGTTGCCGTGATCTCGCGCGTCACGCCCGGGATCAAGATACCCGAATGGGAGCAGCTTCTCTCGGCCGGCGCGGTCTGCCAGAACATGCTGGTTGCGGCAACCGCGCTCGGCTATGGCGCGCAATGGCTGACCGAGTGGTATGCGTTCGATCCCGAGATCGGGCGGGCGCTCGGGCTGAAGGAGAACGAGCGCGTTGCCGGTTTCATCTATCTCGGTAGTGAAGGGGCGGAGAAGGACGAACGTCCGCGGCCGGAGCTTTCCGAGATCGTTTCTGTGTGGTCGGGAAAGGCGAAATGAACGCGGCGGGCGAAGCCTTGCGGGGCGTCCTGTTCGACAAGGACGGCACGCTGTTCGACGATCATGGCTGGGGCGCTGTTTTTTCCGAAGCGGCGGAAATCGCCGCAAAGGGACAAAGCATGCTTGTGCCGGAGATGCTTGCCGCGATCGGCTATGACCGGGCAACCGAGCGCTTTGCGGCAGGCAGTATCGGTGGTGCCGGCAACACGTTCGATCTCGCGGACGCGTGGCTCGCAATAGCCGGCGGCTGGGAGCGGCAGGTGCTTGTCCGGGAAATGGACGCGTTGTTCACGCGCCTTGTGCCGCTGCGGTTTCCGCCGGTTACGGATTTGCCCGTCCTGTTCTCGGCGTTGAAAAACAGAGGACTTTGTCTCGGCATCGCGACCAACGATGTGGCGGCGTCCGCCGATGCGACGATCGAGCGTTTCGGTCTGGACGGTTTCATCGATTTTTCGGCAGGCTATGACAGCGGCCACGGCGCAAAGCCCGGTCCCGGCATGGCGCTCGCGTTCTGCGCCGCGACGGGGCTCGCGCCCGATCAGATCGCCGTCGTCGGCGACAACCGGCACGATCTCGAGATGGGGCGCAGTGCGGGCGCGGCGCTCAATATCGGCGTGCTGACGGGCACCAGCGCGCATGACGATCTTGCGCCCTTCGCCGATCACGTGATCGAAAGCATCGTCGCGCTGCCGGCGCTTCTCGATACGCTGCGGGAAGGCGAAACGCGTCACTCGATGTAGCGCCTTGCAACGCGGGCTTCGGCGCGCAGGGTTTCGGCACGGTCTGTCTTTTCCAGACGTTCGAATTCGGTGGCCGCGTGTTCGCGCTCGTGGATTTCCGCCAGCAACACCTGGCGCAGACGAGACCCGCCCAGAAGAAGCCGTTCGACTTCCGCCGATCCGTTGTGAAAGCGGTGGTGGACCGGCGCCGCATGCCTCGTGGGAGTGAGCGGCGCTTCGGCGTTGTCGATCGCGGCGATGAGTACGCGGATGACCCTCGCCTCGAGGGTGCGCCTGTCCTTCATGGCACGGCTCAGATCGGCGCGCAGCCGGGCCTTCATGTCTCTTCCGGTATCTTTCGGCACGGCCGCATCCTCCAGCGCATTCCAGTATCGCAAACGATTATTCCTTATTGATACTTATAATTCCTTATTATATGCATATAAAGGAATAATAGGGAGTATCCATTCATGTCGGACAGGCTTGTCACCGTCGAAGAGGCGGCCGAACGGCTGACCCTGCATCCCAAGACCGTGCTGCGCTACATCCGCGACGGACGGCTCAAGGCGACGCGGATCGGCAAGTCCTATCGCATCGCGGGCGCCGCCCTCGACGCCTTTACCGGTGTCGCGGGCGGCAAAGCCGAAACGGGGATAGGCGCGCGGACGACCTGCATCGTCGACATCCCGGACATCGTTGTGGACCGGGCGGAACGGCTGACGACATTCCTGCATTCGGCCGCGATGGCCGGCACCGCCGAGACGCCGCCGCTGCATCTCGAAACGGCGTTCGACCCGTCCGCCCAGGCCATGAAGGTGGTGGTGATCGGCAGTCCGTCCGACGTGGGCAAGCTGATGGAAATGCTGCATCTGCAATTGAAAGCCCGGCCGTGAGCGACGCGGTTTATCGAAGCGCCGAAGCCGCGGCCGAGGTCGAGGCGCTCTACAGGCGCGCGCTCGAGCGGTGGCCGGTGCCGAAAACCGAGCTGCATCTGCCGACGCGTCAGGGCCCGACATTCGTGCTGGCCTGCGGGCCGGAAGACGCGCCGCCCGTTCTATTGCTGCACGGCTCGATGGCCAATTCGGCCGTCTGGATGCCCGATGTCGCGTTATGGGCGACGAAGTTCAGGCTCTATGCGGTCGACATGATCGGCGAGGCGGGCTTCAGCGCGCGTGTCCGGCCGGCGCTTGCCGGGGACGCCCATGCGCTGTGGCTCGACGATGTGCTTGAGGGACTGGGCCTTTCGCGCGCCACCTTCGCCGGCACGTCGCTCGGCGGATGGCTGGCGCTCGATTACGCCCGCAGAAGGCCGGAGGCCGTTCGCGCGCTGGCGCTGATCTGTCCCGCCGGCATCGGCCGGCAGAAGAACTTCCTCCTGAAGGTGCTGCCGCTTCTCCTGCTCGGTCCATGGGGCAGGCGCCGGATATGGGAACTGGTGTTCGGGCCTGCGCCGGGGACGCTGCCGGACGAGATGCAGCCGCTCGCCGATCTTATGGAGGCTGTGGGGCGGGCTGCCAGGCCGCGGGTAGTCCGTATTCCGCAACTGACGGACGCAGAGCTCGGCAAATTCGCCATGCCGATCCTTGCGATCGTTGGCGGGCGGGACGTGCTGCTCTCATCGCGCGACACGCGAGACAGGTTGCAGCGGGCCGCGCCGCAGGCCGAGATATGCTTCATCGAAGAGGGCTATCACTTCCTGCCGGACCAGGCGCCGCGTATCATGGATTTTCTGGAGCGGAACGCTTTGTCGTCCCGGGATTGATGTCCGCCCACGTCTCCACGTTTGCCTTCGGCAGAGCCCGCCAGATGAGCGCTTCGGGCTCGAAGCGGTCGTGACGTACTGCGGGACTAATGGGTTCCGTGCCTAAACCAGATCCCATATCGATTTGAAGTCGCGCTCGGCGCCGAGCAGGCGTTGCTGCGGCGTCTTCTTGTCGATGTGGCCGATCAGGTTCTGGTAGGTGCCGAAACCGCAAAGGTCCTGCAGACGCGGTTCGAACGATTTGACGAGATCGAGCGGAATGCCGAGCTGCTGGTTCTCCTGCTGGCGGATGTAGCCAGCGCAATAATTCATCGCGACGCCGACGCGGCGTTTGTCCGATTTGTTGGCGCCACCGCCATGCCACAGGCTGCCATGCCAGATCAGTACCGAACCCTTCGGCATTTCGGCGGGAATGCTGTCGTAGTGCTGGCCGTATACCGGCGAATGGTCCCATTTATGCGTGCCGGGAATGATCCGCGTCGCGCCGTTTTCCTCGGTAAAGTCCGTCAGCGCCCACATCGAATTGCAGACGAAGGGGGCATGGGGTTTTGCCACCGGCATCACTTGGTCGTCGGCATGAATCGGCTGACCCTTTTCGCCGGGGTCGATGGAAATGGAGGAGAGCGAGGAAATCAGACATCCCGCGTCCAGCACGCCCTCGATGACGGGCAGCACGTTTGCATGTACCGGAATGCGCTGGAAGACGGGGGCAAGCGCCAGCAAGTTGTAGATGCGAACCGTCTTGTGGCCTTCGAAGCTGTTTTTCGCCGGCACAACATTCATGTCGTGCTCGAGCCGCAACAGGGTTTCATTCAGCTCGTCGATCAATGCCGGCTCGATCGCGTTTTCGACGATCGTGTAGCCCTGCGCTTCGACCGCCGCGACGTGGCGGGTCTTGTCATCTTCGGTCATGCGTTTCTCCCGGCGTCTTCTTGCTTGCCGGGCATGATACGCGTCCCGTGGGCGCCGTCCATACCGTGCTTCGCCGGGGGTCAGTCGCGCCAGCTCGTCGGTTTGACGTCAAAGGCGAGGCTGATGCGCGGCGCGTCGCCCGAAAAGGGCAGGGTGCGGTGAAAGAGATAGGACGGAAAGAAAAACGCATCGCCCTCACGGGGCTCGTAGGCAATGGTCTGCGGTACAAATTTCGCGTCGAATTCCGGCGGTGGATGGCCGAACTCGATCCAGCCGTCGCGCGCCTCGTCCTTTCCCATCGTCGGTGGAAGCGACACATAGTAGACACCGCTCATCCAGCCGCCGACATGGATGTGCGAATGCTGATGGCCGCCCTCCGACAACAGCGTGCCCCACAGGTCGAGCTGGTAGGTCCGCGGTATCTGGCTGCGCCAGGGATGACCGGGTTCGCGTTTGACGCTGTCGAAATGTGCGTCGATGGCAAGGCGCAGGACTTTTTCGAAAGCGATGAAGGGCTCGCGCGGATTGTCGAGCAGCAATCCCGTCTGGCCGCCCTTGCGCGTTGCCTTGCCCTGCGGTTCCCATACAAGTGTCGGGTCTTCCCGCAGTGCGGCGGCCAGAGTGGCGTTGAAAGCGGTTACACCGTCATAACCTTCGGGCCGGGCGAGCGTCGCACGTGTCACAAGACTGCCCATTTCGGCGCGGTAGCCCGCCGGCATTTCACCGAGCTCTTGCGCGCGCGCGAATGGCAGCCACGCGGCGGCGCGCCTCTCCGGTCCGTGCCGCGCCAGCGTGCGCTCGAAAATCTCTGTTGCTTCGCGCGCGTGGCCGAGGCGCAGTCGCGCCAGACCGAAGCTGACATAGGACACGCTGTCCTTCGGGTTGAGCGTCACGGCCTTCTCATAGGCTGCTGCAGCCGCTTCGATGTTGCCGCGTTTCTGTTCGGCATTGCCGAGATTTCCATAGGCCGGCGAAAGATTCGGGTTGCCGGCAATCGCTGTCTGGAAGGCGTCGATCGCTTCGTCGGTGCGCTCCTGCCTCAACAGCACCATGCCGAGCGAAACGTGGTGGATCGGGCGCGGCTCGGATTCCAGGGTCCGGCGAAACTGCGTCTCGGCTTCGGCGAAGCGGTTGGCGCGCTGGTAAAGCTGACCGAGCGTTGACGTTATGCCCGGATGCGCCGGAAAGAACTCGGCCGCGCGCTCGTAATGATTGAGTGCCTCGCCCCAGCGCCGCATTTGTTGCAACAGGCGGCCGAAGTTGAGCCAGGTCGTGGCGTTGCGGGGCGCGATCTGCATGGCGCGGGTCAGCAGGCTTCCGGCTTCCTCGAAAGCGCCGCGTTCGACGATGATGGAGGCGAGAAGCGCCATCGTGTCAGCATCTTCGGGCGTCTCGGCCAGCATTTCGCGGGCTTGTTTTTCGGCGATGCCGCGCTTGCCCTGCTTCATCAGCTCGAGCACCCGCCGGTAGCGTTCGGGAATTTCGGGCGTGGCGGGTTGTTCGTTGGCCAATTTTCAATCCGGTTTCTGCTGCGGCGCGAGCAGCCTCAACCTGCACAGACGGGCCGCGCCCGTCAATGCCGCGGTTATTACAACACGCGGGTGTTAGCTCGCCTAACGCTGTTCTGCGCAGTCCTCCGCTCGCACCGAACTTGTGCGTCTTTCGTTTCAATGGCGCGTCTTGACACGGTTATTCATTTCGCTTAGCTAGTTTCTATCGGGCTTCGGCAGACGCCCGGTTTTTCCCAGACGATACTCGTCCAAGCGCTGCCCTGTCCTCGTCCGAGGGCGGGTTGGCGCGTGCGCGTCAGGCTGCCTCCGGACCGGTCCGGAGTCTTGACCATGAGCTTCGCTGCCAGCATATCAACCATCGGCCTTCTTCTGGCTGCTATCGCAGTCTTCTCCGCCATCGAAGCACTCATCCCGCTGCACGCGCGCGGCGAATGGAGCAAGCGACATCTCATCCCCAACCTCGCTCTGACCTTCCTGACCTTTGCGACCAATCTTGTTTTCAATATTCCCCTGCTGCTGGGTATCGCCTGGCTGCAGTCAAAGGGGTGGGGATTGTTCAATGCCTATGCGTTTCCGCCATTCGTGGCGTTTCTGGGCGCCATCATGGTGCTTGATCTGGCTTGGTATGCGACTCACGTTTCCATGCACAAGGTTCCGGGTATGTGGCGTTTTCACGCCGTCCACCACTCGGACCCCTTTGTCGACGTCACCACCACAATTCGCCAGCACCCCGGCGAGAGTGTGATCCGCTACGTCTATCTTGCCGTTTTCGCCTTTGCGTTTGGCGTCTCGCCGGCTGCCTTCGCCGTTTACCGCATCTGGTCGGCGCTTCACGGCTTGTTTGAACACTCCAATGTGAAGCTGCCTCAATGGCTGGACACGGCGATCACCGTGGTCTTCTCCAGCCCGAACATGCACAAGGTTCACCATTCGCGTGACCAGCATTTCACCGACCGCAACTACACGAACATATTTTCAATCTGGGACCGGCTGGGCGGGACGTTCACGCCGTCAAGGTACGGCCGGAACATCACCTATGGCCTCGACGGACGGGATGCGCCGAGTCAGCAATCGGCTTTGGGTCTGCTCATCGGACCGTTCCGTCTTGATCGGCATGTGGCAGGTTCGCTCCGCCAGCACAATCCACAAAACCGATCGGTTTGAGCCTTGATCCGTCGGGCCATTGGCGGACGCCCGGTTCTCCAGACGACTTTTCGTCCAAGTCCCGCCTGTCCCGGTCCCGCCGTCTGCGGGAGCGATACGCTTGAGGAACACGATAATGACCGATGTCACCGTTTACGGTTTTCCTGTCAGCACCTACGTAAACATCGTCCGGCTCATCCTGACTCAGAAGGGTGTCCCTTTCGATTTCCACAATCTGGAACCTGAAATGGGTGGAGCCAGTCACTCAGCTCTGCACCCCTTCAATCGCGTGCCGATCCTGAAGCATGGTGACTTCACGCTCTATGAAACTGCGGCTATCGCGGTTTATGTGGACGAGGCGTTTGACGGACCGTCGCTGCAACCGACGGACGCCCGAAAGCGTGCGCGGATGAACCAATGGATCAGCGCACTTAACGGCTACTACTATCCCTACATTGCTTTCCACCTTGGCCATGAGCGATTGATCTATCCGGTGCTGGGGGTCGAACCCGACGAAAAGGTCGTGGCCGTAGCGCTGCCAAAAATAGCGGTTGGGCTAGAGGTGATGGAACGCGAGCTGGAGCATGGGGACGCCTATCTTGTGGGCAACCAGTTGACGCTTGCCGACTTCTTCATGCTGCCGACAATGACAACACTCAGCCTTACGCCGGAAGGCGGAGATATGCTGGCGGCAAAGCCTCGGATTGCTGCCTGGCGAGTACGCATGGACGCCTTGCCCAGCGCCGTTGAAGTCAGGGCGATGGTCGCTCCACATATCGGGAAGCCGGTTGAGCATGCTCGGTCATGGCCTGCGTCCCATCGTCCGCGATACTAGTTTCAGGCATCGGGCAAATGCGGGTCGCCCGGTTGAAGACGGTGCGCCGTCCAAGATCCGCTCCTTTTCTCCCGCCGTTGGCGGTTGATGGAGTGTGAGACATGAGCCAAACAAAATCTGAAGACCGGCTGAGTATCCTGTGCGGAACTCGTAGGCCGACGCTATGGGTGACGCGCGAGCATCAAAAAATCGACCGCATCGCCTGTCCGTGGTTGATCCGGCGCTTTGTCGACCCGACTGCTGAAATCTTGTTTGCTCCGACCGGTCACGTTATGGAGGTGGCGGCGCGTAAACAGGCCGTCGCCTTCGACATCCCCGGCGCGCCGTTGACGCATGTGGGCGACCGCTGCAGCTTCGACGCCTTTCTCGACGCCTTCGGCCTGGACGATCCCGGTTTGCAAACGTTGGCGCCGATAGTGCGTGGCGCCGATACCGACCGGCATGAGCTGGCGCCCGAGTCCGCCGGCCTGCATGCGGTGTCGATGGGCCTCAGTCTCCTGTATGCTGATGATCACGCGCTGTTGACCCAAGGTCTAATCGTCTACGACGCGCTCTATGCTTGGGCCAACCACGCTCGGGGGCAGCACCATGACTGGCGTCCGGTCGAGATGTAGCAGGAAAAAGTCCGCCCGCTCGCCGTAGTTTCGCGACGCCGCACAAAGATTGGCAGACAGTTTCGGCAATGGCGGCGACTGGCTTCGACTATTTGATGAAACCCGCAATCCCGGTTAGGACGCGATCGATAGATGGCACAAGTGAACAAAACGAGTGGCGAACCTGTCACCTTCGCGGAAGCCTTTCGCGTCTGGACCAGGATCGGACTCCTGAGCTTTGGCGGCCCGGCCGGGCAGATTGCGCTGATGCATCGCATCCTGGTCGAGGAAAAGAGGTGGCTCTCCGAGCCGCAATTCCTCCATGCGCTCAATTTCTGCATGCTGCTGCCGGGGCCGGAGGCGCAGCAGCTCGCGACCTATGCGGGCTGGTTGCTGCACGGCATCAAAGGCGGGCTCGCGGCGGGGCTGATGTTCATCCTGCCTGGCGTCGCCGTGATGCTGGGTCTCAGCATCCTCTATGCGGCCTATGCCGATCTCGGGCTTGTCGAGGCATTGTTCTTCGGCATCAAGGCGGCGGTCTTTGCCGTCGTCATCGAAGCGCTGATCCGCATTTCGAGGCGAATGCTGAAATCGGTGGCGCTTTATGCGCTGGCGGGTACTGCCTTCGCGGCGATCTTCTTTTTCGACGTGCCCTTTCCGCTGGTCGTCGGCGCGGCTGCCGCTTTCGGGCTGATTGCGGCGCGGGTGGCGCCCGGGATATTCGGTTTGTTGCTCGCGGCGAAGGAGGACGATGAACCGGAGATTGAAGCGCCGGCGCATACGCGCACCACGGCCGGGCGCACCGTCACCGTTGCGCTGGTCGGCGGGTTCGTCTGGCTCGGGCCGGTCGTCGCTCTGCTGGTGGCGCTCGGTACCGGTCATGTGTTCGTGCAGCAGGCGGTCTTTTTCAGCAAGATGGCTGTCGTCACCTTCGGCGGCGCTTATGCGGTACTTGCCTATGTGGCGCAGGAAGCGGTGCAGTTTTACGGCTGGCTCAATCCGGGCGAGATGCTGGACGGCCTCGGGCTTGCCGAAACGACGCCGGGGCCGCTCATTCTGGTGCTGCAATATGTCGGTTATCTCGCCGCTTACCGTGAAGCGGGCGGTCTTGACCCGGTGACGGCGGGCGTCATCGGCGCGATCATTACGGTCTGGGTGACGTTTGCGCCGTGCTTCCTGTGGATTTTTCTCGGCGCGCCCTACATCGAGCGTTTGCGTAAGGTCGAGTTGCTTAACGCCGCTTTTGCCGCCATCACGGCCGCCGTCGTCGGCGTCATCCTCAATCTGGCGCTCTGGTTCGGCCTCCATGTGCTGTTCGGCACGGTGGAGGAGGTACGCGTGTCGGTGTTCCGCCTCTGGATGCCGGAGCTTGCGACGCTCGACCCCTGGGCGCTGGCGTTGAGCGCGGGTGCGCTCGTCGCCATGCTCAGGTTTCACATCGGCATGCTGCCGGTGCTCGGCGTTTCCGCCGCGCTCGGGCTTGCGATCAAGCTCCTCTGACGCTTACTCGGCGGCCTGCATCGCACGAGGCTCGCGTTGCGGCCCGCGCACCAGACGGCCAGGCATCTCGCCGGTCGCCTCGCCGTTTTCGAAGGTCACGGCGCCGTTGACGATGGTGGCGCGGTAGCCTTCGGCGCGCTGGATCATGCGTCGGCCGTCGGCCGGCAGGTCGAAGACCATTTCCGGCGGCAGGATGCGCAGATTGCCGAGATCGATCACGTTGAGGTCGGCCTTCATGCCCGGTGCGACGACGCCGCGATCGTTGAGGCCGTAAAGCCGCGCCGTGTCATGCGTCTGCATGCGCACGACTTCCTCGATCGACAGCCGCTCGCCGCGTGAACGGTCGCGCACCCAATGCGTCAGCATGTAGGTCGGAAAGCTCGCGTCGCAGATGACGCCGCAATGTGCGCCGCCGTCCGAAAGGCTCAGGATGGTCGCCGGATGCTTCATCATCTCGTGGATGTGGTCGAAGTTGAACAGCGTGTAGTTGAGGAGCGGCAGGTAGACATAGCCCCTTCCGTCCTTCTCCATCAGCATGTCGTAGACGATCTCGGCCGGGTTCTTCCCGGTGCGTGTTGCAAGTGCTGCAACGCTGTCTTCGGCGCTTGGCTCGTATTCAAGTGTCGCACCGTTTTCGAGCCGGAACATGCGGTCGAAGCCTTGCGTCAGAATGTAGCCGAGCACGCCCATTTCGCCTGGCTTGTCGGCGAGGATGCGGACGCGGGTTTCCGGGTCCTTCAGCTTTTCGAGGCGTTCGGCGAAGGGCAGGGCGGCGATTTCGCGGTAGGTCGGATGGGCGATGAAGGGATGCACCGTGCTCTGCCAGCCGAGCACCATGCCGGTCGGGCGGCAGGCGATCTGCGCCGTCACGTTGGCGCCCTGTTTGCGTGCCTCGTCGGTGAGGCGCAGCATGTCGCGCCACTTTTCGGGGTCGACCGGCGATTGCAGCAGCGCATAGGTGACAGGCAATCCGGTTTCGGCCGACAGTTCCTTCATCCAGTTGAATTCTTCCTCGGCCGGCGTCATGTCGGAGGCCATTTCGAAGACGCCATGGCCGGCGGCGCCAAGCGCGCGGCCGATGCCGAGAAGTTCGGCCTTGTTGGCGAAAGTGCCGGGCACCGGCACGCCGTCTTTCGACAGATGCAGCATGGTGCGCGAGGTCGAGAAGCCGAGCGCGCCGGCGGCAATGCCTTCCTGCACGATCTCCGCCATCGCGGCGATGTCCTCGTCGGTCGCGGCTTCGTTGCGCGCGCCGCGCTCGCCCATCACATAGGCACGCACCGAGCCGTGCGGCACTTGCGTTGCGACGTCGAGCACGCGCTTCTGTTTGTCGAGGCTGTCCATGTATTCGGGGAAGGTTTCCCAGTTCCACTCGATGCCTTCGGCCAGCGCCGCACCGGGGATATCCTCGACGCCTTCCATCAACCCGATCAGCCAGTCGCGCTTGTCGGGCTTGGCCGGCGCGAAGCCGACGCCGCAATTGCCCATCACGACCGTCGTGACGCCGTGCCAGCAGGAGGGCGAGAGCAGCGGGTCCCAGGTCACCTGACCGTCGTAATGCGTGTGGATGTCGACCCAGCCCGGCGTGACGACGAGGCCGGTCGCATCGATCTCACGCCTGGCTGTGCCGGTCACGCTGCCGACTTCGGTGACGATGCCGTTGTCGATGGCGACGTCGGCGATGCGCGCGGGCGCGCCGGTGCCGTCGACCAACGTGCCGCCGCGAATGATCAGATCGTGCATGACGGGGTTCCTCCTCCGGGTGCCAATGGCGGAAGCCTAAACGCGGCGGGCGGAGGAGGCCAGAAAAAAATAGACTTAGGTCCAATTTTTGGGAATGACCAGAAATCGGCCTATTTTACCGTGGCGATGAGGCGTTGGGCCTGCTTCAAATGTGGGATATCGAGCATCACACCGTCGAGTGCCACGACGCCGACATCGCCCGCTTTCTCGAAGGCTTCGATCACCGCGCGGGCATGGGCGAGATCGGCCTCGCTCGGCGTGAAGACCGCGTTGATGATCGCGACCTGTGCGGGGTGGATTGCCATCTTGCCGGTAAAGCCGTCGCGAACCGCGGCGCGGGCTTCCGCTTCGAGGCCTTTCTCGTCCCTGAAGTCCTTCCAGATGCCGTCGACCGGCGCGACACCCGCCGCGACGGCGCCGAGCAGCGTCAGCGTGCGCGCGAGCTGATAGGGACCGGTGTAGCTGCCGTTCCCGTCCTTGTTGTCACGCGCGCCGAGGGCGGCGGCGAGGTCCTCGGCGCCCCAGGTCAGGAAGACGAGGCGGGGATGTGATCCGGCATAGGTCGAAAGCGTGAAAAGCGAGGCCGCCGTCTCGGTCGCGACGCAGCCGAGACCGATGCCATTCGGAGGCATGCCGCCCGCATCATGCCCAACCTTGTCGATGGCATGTCCTACCTTGCGCACGCAATCGCCCGAAATCGTCTTTGGAATCACGATGATGTCGGGTTTTTCGGGCACCACCGCCTCGATGTCCGCCTGCCAGAAAGGCGTGTCGAGCGCATTGATGCGCACGACAAGCTTCGGGCCGTTGCGGTCGGCGCTTTTCAGATATTCGACGGCGGATTTCCGCGCGTTTTCCTTGTTCGACAAAGCAACCGAGTCTTCGAGATCGACGATCAGCGCATCGGCACCCGAGCCCGCGCCCTTGGCCAGTTTCTTTTCGCTGTCGGCCGGAACGAAGAGGAAAGAACGCATGTTTTCAGGCCTCTTCCGTTCCATGCGCATGCATGTAGGCCTGCCGCGTGCAGGAGGCCACTTCCTCGTCGCGCTGGTTGTAGGCCTTGTGCAAAAAGGTCACGATTCCCGCGGTTGGCCGCGATTTCGAGCGCCGTTTGGCCATCACCGTCGTCTCGATGCGCAGCGTGTCGCCCTGAAAAACCGGCTTTGGAAAGGTGACGTCGGTCATGCCGAGATTGGCAATCGTCGTGCCATGCGTCGTGTCGTGCACCGAAATGCCGATCATCAGGCCGAGGGTGAAGAGGCTGTTGACCAGCGGCTTGCCGAATTCGGTTTCGGTCTCGGCATAGTGGTGGTCGAGATGCAGCGACGCCGGGTTCATGGTCATGGTCGAAAAGAGCACATTGTCCGTCTCCGTGACGGTGCGCCGAATGGCGTGCCTGAAGACGTGGCCTTCTTTGAATTCCTCGAAATATAGTCCCGGCATTCCTCACCCTTGCCATTGTTGCGCGGGCTGTCTCGGCCCCCATGCTTCGGCTAGGTTATAGCGCCGTCGATCCAAAAAACGAAAAGCGCAAAAGGGTTAGGGATGGATTTCAGGTTCAGCGAGGAGCAGCAGGCGATCCGCGATGCGGTGGGACGGATTTGCTCACGCTATGACGACGCCTATTGGCTGAAGCGCGACAGGGAAGGCGGCTTTCCGGACGATTTCGTACGCGACATAGCGGCCGGCGGCTGGCTCGGGATCGCGATGCCGGAGGCTTATGGCGGGTCGGGGCTCGGGGTCACGGAAGCGGCCATCGTTGCGCAGGCAATCGCCGAGTCCGGTGCCTGTCTGTCCGGCGCATCTGCCATTCACATCAATCTCTTCGGGCCGATGCCTGTGGTGGTATTCGGAACCGACGAGCAGAAGCAGAAGAATCTGCCGCCGCTGATCAGGGGCGAAGATCGCTGCTGCTTCGGTGTGACGGAGCCCGATGCCGGGCTCAACACGACGGCGATTTCGACGAAGGCGGAGTGGGACGGCAAGGCCTATGTGGTGCATGGGCGGAAGATGTGGACTTCGACCGCGCAGACGGCGAACAAGATCCTGCTGCTGGCACGCACGACGCCGAAGGAGAAGTGCAGGAAGGCAACCGAAGGCCTGTCGCTCTTCTATACCGATCTTGACCGGGGCGGCGCGACGGAGGTGCGCGAAATCGAGAAGATGGGCCGCAAGGCGGTCGACTCCAACGCGGTGTTCTTCGACGGGCTGCGCGTGCCGAAGGAAGATCTGATCGGAGAGGAGGGAAAGGGGTTTCACTATCTGCTGCACGGGCTCAATCCCGAACGCGTGCTGATCGGCGCGGAGGCGGTCGGCGTCGGACGTATCGCGCTGAAGAAGGCGACCGACTATGCGCGGGAACGCGAGGTGTTCGGCCGGCCTATCGGACAGAACCAGGCGATCCAGCATCCGCTGGCGCGGTGTTGGGCCGAACTCGAGGCCGCGAATCTGATGGTTTTCAAGGCGGCGGCGCTTTACGACGCAGGCGAGAATTGCGGCGCGGAGGCCAATGCCGGCAAGTATCTGGCGGCGGAGGCCGGTTTCCGGGCTTGCGAGACCGCGGTGATGACGCATGGCGGGATGGGCTACGCCAAGGAGTTCCATGTCGAGCGTTACATGCGCGAGATCATGATCGCCCGCATCGCGCCTGTGAGCCGCGAGTTGATCCTGAGCTTCATCGCTGAGCGGGTGCTCGATTTGCCGAAATCTTATTGAGGCTACAGATGTCCTTCGAACTTCACGAACGGCTGGCCGCCGATACGTTCCGGGTTGCGGATTTGACGCTTTGCCGGGTGCTGTTGATGAACGATCGGCGGTTTCCCTGGCTGATCCTGGTGCCGCGGCGGGAAGGCTTGCGGGATTTCGACGATGTGGCTGCGGCGGAGAAGGCGCATTTCCATTCAGAGATCGATCTTGCCTCGGCGGTGCTCCGGGCGGCGACCTCGGCCGAAAAGATGAACGTGGCGGCGCTGGGCAATATGGTGCCGCAGCTCCATGTGCATGTAATCGCCCGCTTTTCCGGCGATGCGGCCTGGCCGGCGCCGGTCTGGGGCGCCGGGGTGGTGGAACCCTATGCCGAAACCGAGGCAACGGCGCTGGCGGAGAAGCTGGCGCAGGCGCTTCACGGTTAACGATTGGTTTAAGACTCGGGCCCTAGTCTTGCCGGCGAACGTGATCGATTCACGCCGGAGCTGGGACCTTGACCACCGCCCTTGTTGCCGATTCATCAGCCGCCATGCGGCTCGCCGCCTCGCAAATGCTTGAAAGCCTTGGCTTTCGCGTGATTGTGTCCGGCGACGCGGCAGACACTTTGTCGCTTGCAAGGGAGCTCAGGCCCGATCTGGTTCTTGTCGACGGGCGCCTCGAAACGGCGGATGGCGGTCTCGCGGTCGCCGCGATCCGCAAGATTTCCAATGCCTGCCTGTTTCATGTCAGTGCCGATGGCGGGGCCGCCGGGGTGCGCAGCGCCATGGAGGCGGGGGCGGACGATTATCTGGTGAAACCGTTCGATGCGGCCCTGCTGCGCTTCAAGCTTGCCCAAGCTCGTACGCGATGCCGGTTGAGGCCGGAAAATGCTTGGCCACGCCTAGTGTCGGACAATTCCGCCGGAAGAGCGATTCTCTGGCAACTTCAGCCATTTGGCAGGGCTATTTAAGGAAGTCCTAGTATTTAGCACCATAGCCTATTGATATATCTATATATTGTGTCTTTAGCTTTATATTGTATGACGTAGCCGAAACTGCCCCATATCTTGATGTTTCACGTTGAACAATTAACACAATATATTGATTTTGTTAATCATTTCTCGTGTTCTGCGCTCCAACGCTTCAGATAGTCGAGGCTGCCGATATAGGGCCTGAGGCCCAGGAAGCCGGCCGTGATGGCCAGCGTCAGCACAACAGCCGGCACGACCGCCAGCGAGTAGCGCAGCATCATTTCATCGCCATAGACATAGTCGGTTACCAGCGCGATCGAGGTGGGCCCAAGACCCAGGCCGATAATGGTGACGACGAAAATCAGCACGGCGGAGGCAAAGCCCCGCATCTGGTTCGGCATCAGTTCCTGCAGCGCCGACGGGCCCGCGCCCGTGGTGAAGGTGGCGAAGAAGGTGGCCGGACAGAGCACAATCAACGCGATCCAGGGGTCGTCGAGCAGCGGATAGGCGATTGTGAAGGGGAAGGCCGCGAGGCCGGTGAAGGCACAGACCATCATGCGGCCATTGCGGATGCCCTTGCCGGTCAGGAAATCGCCTGCCCAGCCGCCGGCAATGACGCCCGTGGTACCGAAAATCACGATCACCAGACCGTACCAGAAGCCGGCTTCCGGATAGGACCAGCCATGGGTGCGGACGAAGAGCGTCGGAATCCAGGCTGCGACGCCGTAAGCCATCATCGCCGAAAGCGCGTAGCAGAGGTTGAGCGGCACTATGGTGCGCCAGTTTTTCCCCATATATCCAAAGACTTCCGAGACCGGCACCTCGACGCGGCGGCTGACGCCGTCGGTGCCTGTTTCCTGCCGGATGTGCCCGCGGCGGTCGGGTTCGCGCAGGGTCCAGACCCAGAGGGCGACCAGAATGCCGGGCAGGCCGACGACGAGGAAGGTGATCTGCCAGGCGTAGATTTCGCCGATCAGCGGCAGGGTGGCGCTGCCGCCTTCGGAGACGAGCGCGATGACGGCAGCGCCGATGATGAGGGCGAGGCCGGCACCGATATAGACGCCCATGCCATAGACGCCGAGCGCAAAACCCAAGCGTTTCGGCGGAAAATAGTCGGCAATGATCGAATAGGCGGCAGGCGACAGGGCCGCTTCGCCGACACCGACGCCGGCGCGGAAAATGAACAATTGCAGGAAGCCGCGCGCAGTGCCGCAGAGCGCGGTCATCAGGCTCCAGATGAAAACGCCGAGCGCGATGATGTTGACGCGGTGATAGCGATCCACGAGACGGCCGATCGGCAGGCCCGCCACGGAATAAAAGGCAGCGAAAGCAAAGCCTTGCAGCAGGCTCATCTGGGTGTCGGAAATCGCGAGGTCGCGTTTGATCGGGCCGACCAGGAGGCTCAGAATCTGACGGTCGATGAAGGAGAAAGTGTAGGCGAGAACCAGGACAGCGACGACATACCAGGCGTAAATGGCTTTGGGATAAGGCTTTTCCAGGATGTCCCTTTTGGGATGGTGAAGCTCTTCCTCGACTTCCGCCGCGACGTCGACCTCGGTCATCCCGCAATCCCTCCCTTTGCAGAGTCCTCATGCGCCTCTGGCGCTTTTGGGCAAGCTTAACGCGAACGCGGAGAAACGCTCCTTAAAAAAATGCCGGGATTCTGCCGAAACAAGCGTGGCACGGCCCTTGCGAACTCATTGGCAGAACGCAAAGGAACGGCCTTATGAGCCTTGTCGAAATCATTGGCGGACCGCAGACGATCCACGCCGCGCTTGCGCAAGCGAGCGAGCGAACGGGCGCCGATTTCGACTATCTGCTGAAGACGGCGATGCGCGAGTCGAGCCTCGATTGTCACGCAAAATCAACGACTTCGTCGGCCTCCGGTCTCTTCCAATTTACGGAACAGAGCTGGCTCGGCACACTCAAGAAGTATGGTGGAGAACTCGGACTCGAGCGCTATGCCGAGGCTATCAGCTGCAACGCCCATGGCCGCTATGTCGTGGAAAATACTGCCGAAAGACAGGAAATTCTTGCCCTGCGGTTCGATGCAGGCGCGGCGGCGCTGATGGCCGGGGCTTATACGCAGGAAAGCGCGGATTTGCTTGAAAATCGCCTTGGGCGGTCGACCAGCGAAGGCGAGCTCTACATCGCGCATTTCCTTGGCGCGGGCGGTGCGGCGAAGCTGATCTCGGCCGCCGAGGAGACGCCAAATACCCGTGCCGACAGGCTTTTTCCGGCGGCTGCCGAAGCGAACAAGTCGATCTTCTACGACCGTTCGGGGCGGGCGCGGACGGCTGCCGAGGTCTATCAAAACCTGGTCAGCAAACATGAAAATGTCGATGCTTCACAGCAGCACGCGACAGCCAAAACCCCCCCTCTGTCATCAAACAGTCACAAAACTGTCACAAACGGTCGCGAGGGACATTTCGAGGCGCCGGCCGCACGCAGCCAGAGAGGGTATGCGACACGCGGTGCCACGTTGTTATCCCCGAGTTATGCCCCGCCTTCGTCCTCCGGGGCGGGGACAAGTGGAGCGAGCCGTTATGGCTCGCCGCTGAAGCTGACCCCAGGCGTCGTCGAGGTGCTGGCTTCGCTCGATCCGATCCCGCAAGGCAGCGCAACGCTGCGCCAGAGCGAGCGCAACGACGAGCGCCGTGAGGAGGCCCGCGCCGAAGAACGGCGCGAACGGGCACGGATGTTGCCGCGCTCGGGCTTCAGCTACGGCTGATACGGGCCGAAGCCCGTCAGGCGGTGATTTCCAGGAGCCGGCGCAGCGGTTTCGGCCTTTCGACCAGGTCGGCGAGCGTCGCCCCGTCGAGTACCTCCAGCCAGGCATCGAGGGCATCGTGGAGCAGGTGCCGCAACCGGCAGGACGGGCCGATGCGGCAATGATCCGTCTGCGGATCGAAACACTCGACCAAACGAAAATCCTCTTCCGTCGTCCGTACGACATCGCCGATGCCGATCGCTTCCGGCGGCCGCGCCAGACGCAACCCGCCGCCGCGCCCGCGCAGGGTTTCGACGAAACCGGCGCGGCCAAGTTCATGGGCGACCTTGACCAGATGGTTGCGCGAGATGCCGTAGGTTTCGGCGACTTCGCGGATGGTGGCAACCTTGCCGGGTTTCAGCGCCAGGTACATCAGCAGGCGCAACGCATAATCGGTGTGGACGGTGAGACGCATGACGGGCTCCGCTGCCTTGCCGGCGAAATGCCGCAGGCCAATGCCTGGACGAAGTATTGCCTTCCGGCCGAATGCTGTCCAGCATAAGATGTATTTCAAATACATCTTATGGAGCCGGCGATGACGGAGACCCATGCCCCGTGGCGCAAGGACGATGACAGCCAACCGGTGACCGATGAAGCCGAGATCGACCGGCTGGTGCGCGCCTTTTATATGCGTATTCGCGCCGACGCGGTTCTGGGACCGATTTTCAACGGTGCGATCGGCGACAACTGGGAACCGCATCTTCTGAAAATGATCGACTTCTGGTCGTCGGTGATGCTGACCACAGGGCGCTACAAGGGACAGCCGATGCTGGCGCATCTGAGGCTGAAGCAGGTGACGCCGCAGCATTTCGACCGCTGGCTGATGCTGTTCCGGGAGACGGCGGAAGAGATTTGCGCGCCGGAGACGGCCGAGCGTTTCATGGAGAAGGCGGGCCGCATCGCCGAAAGCCTGCAACTCGGCATGTTCTTCAAGCCGGCGCAGCACGACCCGGCGAAAAAGGGTTCGTGCTGCCACTGACGCCCGCCCGATTCAATCTTCGTGCCCGATGCCTTCGGCTATTTCGTTTTCGTTGCCGTCTTTGTGCCGATACCGAGCGCCGCTATCGCCCGATCGAGTTCGCGACCAAGGGCGGGCGCAAGCGTGCGCGCATAGGTGGCGGTGAAGTGATGGTAGTCGCGCCAGACGATGACGTTGCCGACGATCATGGGGCAGACGCCATCGGCACAGAAGCCGGATGTCATGTCGATCACCGGCACGCCGGGGCCGTCGCGAAAGGCGCGCCACATGGCGTCGGGCACCGGGAAGGCGTCGGCCATCCGCGCCCGGCACTCCGGATCGCGCGACAGACATTCGGGCGGATCGAAAGCGAAGCGCGGCGTGTCGCGCATGACGACCACGGCAACGCCCTGTTCGCGCAAGGCCGCGACCGTTTTGCGCACCGCCTCGATCAGAAGCGGCAGGCGCTCTTCGCGTGTGCCTTCGCCGATAATCTTGTTGTCGCGCGCCATGGCGAGCACGACGAGATCGGGTTTGTCGCGTGCGACCTCGGCGATCATGTTCTCGCCCCATTGCCAGCAGGCCGGACCTTTTTCCAGCCTGCCGAGAATGAGCGGGCAGGCCGATTTCGTGTGTGCGGTCATGCGCCAACCGCGTGTTTCGGCGAGCGTCTGCAATGTCGGCAGCCAACTCGCCGCATGCGAGTCGCCGATCAGCATGACGTGGAAGCCGCCGTCCGGCGCGCCGTAGACGCAGCCACGCGGCTCGGTTTCGCCGAAATCGAGATGGCAGCCGTTCGAATAGGCGTCGGCGATGTCGTCGCGCACAAGGGCGAGTGGCGGCGCGACGCGAAGGCCGGCCGGAACGGGCACACCGTCGATCAGGGCGGCGGCGCCCGGATAATTTTGCGCGGTCAGTTCACCCGGGCGCTGGCTTTCGATGATGGCGAAGACGGAGCCCGCGGCGACGAGGCAGAGCAGGATCGAAGCAAGGCCGCCGGCAAGGCTGCGGCCGATCGCCGGTGAGGAGCCGGCGCCGCGAAAGCGGTCCTCGACGAAATATTTCGTCAGCGCGGCCAGCAGGATCGAGCCCGCGAGAAGCGCGAGCCCGTCCCAGAGGCCGGGAATGCTGTCGGTCCATGTCCGATAGAAAACGATCAGCGGCCAGTGCCAGAGATAGATCGAATAGGAGATGTCGCCGATCCACATGGCCGGACGGCTTTCGAGCAGGCGGTGCGGCGCGAAGCGCGCAATCGAACCGCCGCTTGTCAGAACGAGCGCCGCGCCGAGCGTGGGCAACAGTGCCGCATAGCCCGGAAAGGCGGTCATGCCGGAATAAAGCATGGCGGCGGCCGCGATGGCGGCGAGGCCGATGGTGGCCGCGGCGATCTTCGCGGCTTCGCCGGCAATGACGGCGCGGGCGCCCGCGACGGCGAGGAGGCCGCCCAGCGCCAGTTCCCAGAACCGCGTGTGCGAGACGAAATAGGCCGTCTGCGGCGCGTGGATGGTTTCATAAACCGACAGCGCGAGCGAAACGGCGAAGACGACGCCGAGTGCCGCGCCGAGCGCGGGGCGCAGGCGCCAACCCCGGCGCAGGCCGAGCGCGCCCATGCCGATCATCAGCAGCGGCCAGACGAAATAAAATTGCTCCTCAATGGAAAGCGACCAGAAATGCTGCAGCGGTCCCGGCGCGTTGTCGGCGGCGAGGTAGTTCACCGACTTCGCGGCGAGCCACCAGTTCTCGAAATAGAGCGCGCTCGCGATGACCTCGGACGCGACGCCCCGCCATTGCGGCGGCGGCAGGGTGAAGGTCAGGAGTGCGACGGTAACGAGGACCAGCGTCGAGGCGGGCAGGAGGCGGCGGACGCGGCGCCCATAGAAGCGAACAATGCCGATGGTCCCGTCGCGTTCCAGTTCGCGCAGCAGAAGGCCCGTGATCAGATAGCCCGATATGACGAAGAAGACGTCGACGCCGATATAACCGCCCGGCAAGGCGCCTGGCCAGATGTGGAAAATGAGGACCGGCAGAACCGCGACGGCGCGCAACCCCTGAATGTCCGGACGAAAGGTCGTTGAACTCATGAAGGGGCGAAATCCTGTTTCCGGCCTTGATTCGGCTGCGCGCGGTCTTCTGTCATGAGATTGAGCCAAAAAAGCGGCGATGGCGATGTTCGGCGGGCCGGCCCCCCGTTTTCCCGCCGCCCGGG
>NZ_JBBECC010000078.1:0-5163 GCF_040882025.1 Parvibaculum sp.
CTTGCGGCGGCTTCTGGATTGCCGGATCAAGTCCGGCAAAGACGAATGGGGAGAGGCACGGGGAGGACCGACGGGCATGGGGCGTGCCCTCATGCGCTTCTTCCGCGCGCCTCGATCGGCCAGATGTCGACGAGGGTGTCGCCGCGGACGACGTGGTAGGCGTCGTAGAGATTGACGGTCGGGTCGCAATGGGGGGTCATGGCCGTCAGTGTACTGCCGATTTCGAGTTTTGCGCCGTCGGGGAGCAGGATGCCGCCCTGCTCGTCGCCGAAGAAGAAATAGCCGGCCCCTTCCGGCGCGCCCGACAGCAGCACGGGCGGGTCGGCGTCGGTCGAAAAGGATTTGAAGCCGGCGTCGGTCGTCGCCAGGTTCTTCGTGTTGGCGGAAACCACCGTCATCTGCACCGAAAGCGAGGTTTCGAAGGGGAAGCTTGCGCCGTTGCCGAGCGCGACGTCGTTATATTGCTTGTCCATGAAGATGTAGGAGCCGCCCTGCAGCTCGGTCAGCACGCTTGCCTCGGGGTCGATATTGTAGGTGCCGGTGCCGCCGCCCGAGACGATGTCGCAGGGCAGGCCCTTCGCCTTCAGCGTATCGCGCATATCGCCCAGCACCTGCATCGCCGCCAGCGACTTCTCGCGGCGCTCGACGAAGTCGTGAATATGCATCAGGTGGCCGGCATAGGCCTGCAGGCCCTTCAATTCCAGTTTGTCGGCCGCGTCGACCAGCTCGGCCAGCGCCAGTGCATCCTCGCCGGGGCGGATGCCGGTGCGGTGGAGGCCGACATCCAGATCGATCAGGATTTTCAGCGGGTGGCCCGCTTCCGCCGCGGCGGCGGCGAGCGCGCGGACATTGACCGGATTGTCGACCACGACCATCAGGTCCGGAATTTTCGCGTTGAGCGCCGTCAGGCGCTCGATGCCCTGGGCGGTCACCACCGGCGAGGTGATGAGGATACCGTCAATGCCGCCTGCAGCCATGGCTTCGGCCTCGCCGAGCTTGGCGCAGCAGACGCCCAAGGCCCCGGCCGCGATCTGCGCCTTCGCCACCGTGACCGATTTATGCGTCTTGGCATGCGGCCGCAGATCGAGGCCGCCCGCCTTGCAGTTTTCGGCCATCAGCGCGACGTTGCGCTCGAAGGCGTCGAGGTCGAGCACGAGCGCCGGCGTGGCGAGACGGGCGCGCGATCCCGGCTTGCCAATGAGGGCCCTGTTCGTTTCCAATGCGCCGTGCATGCCGTTCTCCCCTTGATGTGCGGGGCGCATCCTAAGTGCAGCGCGGGCGGCATACAAACAGGGGAATTGCGGCAGGCCCCATGCAATATGTTAGGGTCGGCCAGTTCGGGTTTTATACGGGGGTGTAAAAATGGAATCGATCACGTTGCCGGCGCTGATGGTGCTGGCCTCGCTTTCGGCCGGGGCGCCGGAGCCCGAAATGAGCAAGATACCCGCGCCGCAGCAAATGGCGCAGGGAACCTGCTCGCTCAGCGGCCAGCAACGGGCGGGCGCGCGCAAATACTGCTATTACAATTGCGGCGAGACGGTGCGTACCGTCGTTATCGCCGCCGGGCGCAACTGCGCCTTCTCCATCCGGAGATAGGCACGAAACGAAAGATCATGGCAAAGGCACAGGCAGCGCAAAAGGCAGCGGGAAGCGACAAGCGGGAGATCATTCTCACGGCCGCGCTCGACCTGTTTCGCCATTACGGTTACCGGCGGACCTCGATGGAGGATATCGCGCGGGCCGCCGCCGTCGCCAAGGGCACGCTCTACCTCTATTTCAAAAGCAAGGACGAGCTGTTCGAGGCGATATGCCAATCGCTGGCGGCCCAGATCGCCGAAGGCGTGACGGCGGCCGAGGCGCTCGACCTGCCGCTCGAACCGAAGCTCATGGCGCTGATGGAAGCGAAGTTCGGCTTTGCCTATCGCTGGGTGCTGTCGAGCCCGCATGCGGCGGAGCTGATGGAATCGAGCAGCCGCCTCTCCAACGATTATTTCGAGCCGGTGACGCAGCAGTTCCGCAACGCGGTGCTGAAGCTCGTGCGCGAGGGAACGGCGTGCGGCGCCCTCAACCCGAAGGCGGTGGGGCTGAGCCAGGACGGGGCCGTGGACGTGCTGATCGCGGCCGCCTATGGCGCCGAGAAGTCGCCCGACGAGGCCACCTTCAAAACGCGGCTTGCGGCGATCGTGCGGCTGACGCTCCGGGGCCTCAGGGCTTAAGCAGGCACAAGGCAGCCGGCTCCCAGCCGGCGACATCGAGCGCGGGGTCGACGCGCCACCGGGCGGGCGGCCGCGCCACCCTGCCGGCTTTCAGGATCGCATTGAATTCCTCGCGCCCGATCTCGCGCAGGCCCAGCGCCGCCAGATGGGCGGTCATGTGCTTGCCGTCATTGAGCGTGAAGCCCCATTCGGCGAGGTGACGGTTGAGCGTCACGAAGGCGATTTTCGAGGTGTCGCGCGCCCGCGCGAACTGGCTTTCGGTGAAGAAGACGCCACCCGAGGCGACGCCGTAGAGCCCGCCGGCGAGATTGCCGTCTCCATCCCACACCTCGACCGAATGGGCGTGGCCAGCGCAATGGAGCGCGCGGTAGGCGGCCATGAAACGCGGCGAAATCCAGGTCAGCGCATGGCGGCCGGGGCGCGGCGCGGCGCAGGCCCGCATGACCTCCTCGAAGGCCGTGTCGAAGGTGACGCGGTAGCGGCCCTGGCGCAGCACGCGGCGCAGGCTTTTCTCGATGCGGCTTTCGGCAAGGAAGAGGACGGCGCGGCGCGACGGCGCCCACCATTTCTGCGGCGGCAAGTGGCACCAGGGATAGATGCCGGCCGCATAGGCCGCGACCAGGCGGTCGACCGACATCGGCCCGCCTATGTCGACGAGCCCGTCGGGCAGGGCCAGCGCCTCCTCAGGGGGGCGCGTAAAAAGGCCGCGGCGGCGGCCCAGAAGCCGTTCGAGGGCGAGCCGCGCGAAGCCCAGCGGATGCAAGAGGCGCGGCGGCATCAGGGCCCAGGCAAGCCCGAGCGCGCCGTTGACCGCCGGCCGCAGCAGGCCCGGCAGCGGCAATCGTCTCGTTTTGAACCATTCGGGCGCGTGCAAGGCTGGCCTCCATATTGCTCCCGCTTTTCATTCAAGAGCGAGGCCACGCGCAGCGCCAGACCAGGGGAGCGAGCCATGACGTCAAGCGACAGTCATTCGAGCGAGGACAATGTCCTGACGCTGAAGCCTGCCCGCCTCTCGGCGGTCTTGTGGGCGGCGTCTTTCGCGGTCGTCGCGGCCGGGATTTTCCGCGAATGGTTTGTGTTCCGTTTCGGGACGGAGACGCTGCTGGAGGATTTGCGGCATATCGCGCTCAATGCCGAGTATTGCCTGCCGGCCTGGTACTCCTCGCTGCTGCTGATCTCGGCGGCGGGGCTCCTGGCCGTCGTTACCGCTTCGGCGGCACGGAACGGCGAGCGCTATCTGTTTCACTGGGCGGTACTCGCCATCATGTTTGCCGGGCTTTCGGCCGACGAGGCGACCGGCGTTCACGAGCTTGCCATCGAACCTTTGCGCGAGGCGCTGGGCCTCAGCGGCATCTTCCATTTCGGCTGGGTCATCCCCGGCGCGGTGCTGGTGGGCCTGGTGGGGCTTGCCTATATCCCCTTCCTGCTTGCCCAGCCGGGCCGGACAAAGCTCGTTTTCCTTGTGGCGGGCCTCCTTTTCGTCGGCGGCGCGCTCGGCATGGAGATGGCGGGCGGCTATCTGCTGACGCTTTATGGCGAGCAGAGCCTCGCCTACACGGCCGCCTTTATCGTCGAGGAGAGCATGGAGATCGCCGGCGCCACGCTTTTCGTGACCGGCCTTCCGGGGCACCTCAAACGGCAATATGGCGGCGCCACGCTGTCCATGGCCTGAGCCCGGCCCGCGGAACGCATCGCGGGTAAAACAAGACAGGGAAAATGGGAGGATACCGGCCCTGCCCCGCTTGACAGGGGGGCTTGAGGCTCCTATTTGTCCACAGCGCCTTGGCACTCATCCGTCGCGAGTGCTAACAGGGCCAAAAAATCAAGAATTTTCCGCGCATTAGCGGTTTGAGACACAGGAGAAGCCAGAGATGAAATTCCGTCCTCTGCATGACCGCGTCGTTGTTCGACGGCTCGAGGAAGAAGCCAAGACCGCCGGCGGGATCATCATCCCCGATACGGCGCAAGAGAAGCCCTCGCAGGGTGAAGTGGTCGCGGTGGGCCCGGGCGCCCGCGGCGATGACGGCAAGATCATCGCGCCGGACGTCAAGGCCGGCGACCGCGTGATCTTCGGCAAGTGGTCGGGCACCGAGGTCAAGATCGACGGCGAAGATCTGTTGATCATGAAAGAGTCCGACATCATGGGTGTGCTGGAAGGCGCGGCCAGCAAGAAGAAGGCCGCCGCGTAAGGCCCGCTACCGGATTCCGGTCGCGGGCTTTTTTGTTGGGCCCTTGCGACCGATCGTTCCGTTTCATGAATTCAGAAGGACCAAGGAAAAATGGCTAAGGAAGTCAAATTCGGCCGCTCGGCCCGCGAGAAGATGATCCGCGGCGTCGACATTCTCGCCGATGCGGTGAAGGTGACGCTGGGCCCGAAAGGCCGCAACGTCGTGATCGAAAAGTCGTTCGGCTCGCCGCGCTCGACGAAAGACGGCGTGACGGTCGCCAAGGAAATCGAGCTTGAAGACAAGTTCGAGAACATGGGCGCCCAGATGGTCAAGGAAGTCGCTTCCAAGACCAACGACACGGCCGGCGACGGCACCACCACGGCGACCGTGCTGACGCAGTCGATCGTGCGCGAAGGCGCCAAGGCGGTTGCCGCCGGCATGAACCCGATGGACCTGAAGCGCGGTATCGAGATCGCGGTTCGCGTGGCCGTCGAGGACATCACGAAGCGTTCGAAGAAGGTGAAGTCCAACGACGAAGTGGCGCAGGTCGGAACGATTTCGGCCAACGGCGAAAGCGAAATCGGCGCGATGATCGCCGAAGCGATGGGCAAGGTCGGCAATGAAGGCGTCATCACGGTGGAAGAAGCCAAGTCGCTCGACACCGAGCTCGAGGTCGTCGAAGGCATGCAGTTCGACCGCGGCTACCTGTCGCCCTATTTCATCACCAATGCCGACAAGATGATCGCCGAGCTCGAAGAGCCGCTGATCCTGCTGCACGA
>NZ_JBBECC010000079.1:0-5129 GCF_040882025.1 Parvibaculum sp.
ACAGGTCCTTCCAGGAAAGCGGCACCCCGTCCAGTGCATGGCGGCGCAGCCCGCGCTTCGCTCGGTCGGCGGCGGCCGCCGCTTCCGCTCTGGCGCGACTTTCGAGCAAACGCACATAAATGCGGTGCTCTTGATCGGCCGCCGCCGCGCGGACGAGAAAATCCTCCGTTACGTCCCGCGGGCTGGCGTTGCCGCTCTCGAAGAGCCGGCCAAGTTCCAGCGCCGTCATGTCCCCGAAATTCACACGTCTCTCCCTTATTTCCGGGCAGACTAGGCGGATGGCGGACTTGCGTCCATCCGCCGCTTGCCTTGGCGCCGCCGAAGACCGATCTTCCTCCCATGACACGAACGACAGACAGCGATGTGCTGATTGTCGGCGGCGGGCTTGCCGGGCTGCCGCTGGCGCTTGCTTGCGCGCAGGGCGGATTGAGCGTGACGGTGGTCGATGCGCTCGACCCGGCGCTTGTCACCGACGCCGCGTTCGACGGTCGTGTTTCGGCCATCGCCTTTGCGTCCTGCCGGATGCTGGAGCGCCTCGGCGTTGTCGCGCATCTGGGCGGCCAGATGCAGCCGATCAACGACATCATGGTATCGGACGGCCGGGTGCGCGAGGGCGCCTCGCCTCTGTTTCTCCATTTCGATCACAAGGAAATCGGCGACGAGCCGCTCGGAAATCTCATCGAGAACCGGCATATGCGCGTGGCGCTCGGCAAGGCGATCGAAAGCCAGCCGCTGCTGCGGCTGATCGCGCCCGATGCCGTGAGAAAGGTCGATTACGGCAGTCACGTCACAGCGACGCTCGCGAGCGGCAGGAAAGTTACCGCGCGGCTCTGCTTTGCGGCCGATGGGCGCGGTTCGCCGACACGCGAGGCGGCGGGCATCAGGACATTCGGCTGGGATTACGGCCAGACCGGTATCGTCTGCACCGTCGAACATGAATTGCCGCATGAAGGCGTGGCGCAGGAATATTTCCTGCCGGGTGGACCTTTCGCGATCCTGCCGATGGTCGGCAACCGGGCCTCGCTTGTGTGGACCGAAAAGACGGCGAACGCCAAGGCGATCCTCGCGCTCGGCGACGACGCTTTCGCCGAGGAAATGCGCGCGCGTTTCGGGGACTATCTGGGGGAATGCGCGCCGGTCGGTCCGCGCTGGTCCTATCCGCTGACGCTGCAGCTTGCGCGCGACTATGTGCGCCCACGCCTTGCACTTGTCGGAGACGCCGCGCATGGCATTCATCCGATCGCGGGGCAGGGGCTCAATCTCGGCCTTCGCGATGTCGCGGCGGCGGCCGAAGTCGTCGTCGATGCGGCGCGGCTCGGCCTCGACATCGGCGCGCTCGACGTGCTGGAGCGCTATCAGCGCTGGCGGCGTTTCGACAATGTCGCCTTGTCGCTGCTGATGGACGGGCTCAATCGTCTCTTTTCCAACGACATCGGCCCGCTCAGGTTGGCGCGCGATCTCGGGCTCGGCATCGTCAACGAGCTGCCGCCGCTCCGGCGCTTCTTCATGCGTCATGCCGGCGGCGCCGTCGGCGACCTGCCGCGGCTGCTCAAGGGCGAAGCGGTCTGATCATTCCCGGCTCAAGCCCTGCCGCTCGAGTGCGGTCAGATAGTCGGCCCAGATTTTTTCACGATCTCGTCCGAGGCGGTAAAGCGTTTCCCAGGTAAAGAGACCTGTGTCGTGACCGTCGTCGAAGAGAATACGCAACGCGTAGTTGCCGACCGGTTCAAGACCTGAAATGGCGACATTCGCCTTGCCCGGCACGGTTTTCTTTTGTCCATGCCCATGTCCCTGAACCTCGGCCGACGGGCTTTCGACGCGCAGAAGCTCCGCCCCGAGACGAAAATGCGCACCGTCGTCGAAGGCGATTTCAAGGACGCGTTCGGACTTCCTGAGTTTGATTTCGGTCGGCCAGGGGGCGGCGCCAGGCTTCGGGACATCAGGCATCGTCGAGCGATCGCGCCTCGTCCACCAGCATGATCGGAATGCCGTCGCGGATCGGGAAAGCGAGACGAGCCTTCTCGGAAATCAATTCCTGCCTTTCGCGGTCGTAGCGCAGTGTCGTCTTGGTCACGGGGCAGACCAGAATTTCGAGCAGCTTCGGGTCGACTTCCATGCGTGTTGCACGCATATTTTCCTCGTTGTCGCTCATGTCTCTTTCTTGTCTTTCTATTGGACGGTGGTATCGCCCGGCGCGAGTTCGCGCAGTGCCTTTTCGGTCAGGGCGATCAACATCTGATTGCGATCCTCGAGCGTGCGGGCTTCGAGCAATGCCTGTTTCTCACGCGGTCCGTAGGGGCTGATGGTGCAGAGCGAGTTGACCAGCGTTTCGTTCGACGACAGTTTGATTGCACGCCAGTCTGCTTGCAGCCCATGCGTGTCGAGATATTCCTTCAGAACTTCGAGCAACCGTTCGCGCGCGACCTCGTCCTGGCCATGGCCCGGTATCAGATCGTGGGCAAACTCTTCCCATTCGACTTCGAATTGCCGATAGGGCGTCAAGGTGCGCAATTCCGTTGCCAGACGGAAGCGGCAAATGCCGGTCAGCGTGATGATCATGCGGCCGTCGTCGGTTTCGGCGAAGGAGGTGATGCGTCCGGCACAGCCGGTGGCGCAGAGCGGCGGCCTTCTCCCCTCTATCTGCGACGCGATGATCGCCTCGTCGCCATCGGGCTGGACCATGCCGACAATGCGTTCGCCGCGAACGGCGTCGTCGATCATTTTCAGGTATCGCGTCTCGAAAATGTTGAGCGGCAATTGTCCGCGCGGCAGCAGGATCGCACCGGCAAGCGGAAAGACCGGGATCGTTCCCGGCAAGTCCGCCGTCGTCCGGTATCGATCCGTATACCCCATGTCGATCCTAGCTGAACAGGATGGAGGAAAGGCGGCGGCGGCCGCTCAGCGTTGCCTCGTCTTTCGGCCCATAGGCTTCAAAGAACTCGACAAGCTGCTTGCGCGCGGCTTCGTCGTTCCATTTGCGGTCGTATTCGACGATGATAAGCAGCTCCTCCACCGCGCGCTCCCTTTCGCCGGCCACGTTCAGCGCCAGCGCCAAGTCGAAGCGCGCCTGATGATCCTTCGAGTTGGCTTCGAGGCGCGCGATCAATTCCGACACATCGCCAAGATCGGCCGCCTTTTCGGCCAGCGACAGCGCCGCCTCGGCGGCGGTGAAGGCGGGATCGTTTTTTCCGTCGGGTCTGACCAGCGCCAGCGTCTGCCGGGCGCGGTCGAGATCGCCGGCCTCGATATAGCAGCGCGCGAGGCCCGCGACCGCCGCCGGATGGCCGGGCTCTTCCTGCACGGCCTGGGCGAAAGCCTGTGCGGCGCGCGACAGGTCACCCGCCTCAAGCGCTTCCTGCGCCGCTTCGATCAATTGTTCGGCGGGCGAGGGTTCCAGTCCGCCGGCCAGCCGTTCGATGAAGGCCTTGACCTGGCTTTCGGGCATCGCGCCCATGAAACCGTCGACAGGCTGGCCGTTCTTGAAGGCATAGACGGCCGGGATCGACTGGATGCGCAATTGCTGCGCGACGGCCGGATGATCGTCGATGTTCATCTTGACGAGTTTCACCGCGCCGCGTGCGGCAAGGACCGCTTTTTCCAGGATCGGCGTCAGCTGCTTGCAGGGGCCGCACCAGGGAGCCCAAAAATCGACGATCACCGGCACCTGCCGCGAGGCTTCCAGTACGTCGCGGGCAAAGGTCTGGGTGGTGGTGTCGACGATCAGGCCGTCCGCGTTCTCGGGACTGCCTGCACTGCCAATGATCGGTTCCATGCCTGTACGGGCCTTTTTTCTGTGCCGTCCCCATAGAGATGGAGCGGCGGCGTTTGGAAGCAATGGTTTAGCCCGGGCCGTGCGGGCGGTGCAAGAAAACGGAAAATCTTTGTGACAGGGGTTGGCGAAAGGGCCACCGACCTCTCATATACCGGCTTCAACGGCAAACAGGGGGGACGCCGATGTCGGCCGCGCTTTTCAGAATTGTTCTCGTGCTTTCGGGCGCGCTGGTCGTTTTTCTCGGCCTCAATGTCGCGCTGGGCGGCATTCCGACCATGAGCTGGCTTGGCGAGCGGCCCTTTCTTTCGGTGACCGACGAAGCGCAATACCGGCTGATCGACAATCACGTGCGCTTTTTCGGCGGACTTTTCACCGGGCTCGGCCTTTTCCTCGTCTTTGCCGCCACCGATCCGGTCAAATACCGGCAGGCGGCGCTGCTGACCTTCGGCGCCATTTTCATCGGCGGGCTGGCGCGGTTTTCGGCGCCGGAAACGGCCGTGGTGTTCGAGCAGGAGATTGTCGGCTCGCTTGCCGCCGAATTGCTGCTGATGCCGGTGCTGGCTTTCTGGCTCATGCGGCTCGGCCGCTAGCCGGCTGCGGCCACCAGATCGACGATCATCGGTTCATGGCCGGTTAGCGCCAGAAAGGCCATGAAATCGTCGCGGGAAAGCGCCGTCGTGGCGGTATTTTCGAGCGGGTGGTAGTTGAGGCGCCGGTGCTCCAGCATGGCTGCGTCGAGGACCACGGTCACGCGGTGTTCGCGGTCGTTGACGAGTGCAAAGGGCGTCACCGAGCCCGGGCGAACGCCCAACACCTCCCACATCAGTTCTGCATTGCCGAAGGACAACCGGGCGCTGCCCAGCGGTTTCGACAGGCTGTTGAGCTTCAGCTCACGCTCCTCCAGCGTCACGATCAGCCAGAGCCGGCCTTTCTTGTCCTTGAGAAACAGGTTCTTGCAGAAGGCGCCGGTACGCGCCGCCTCCGGCCAGGCGGCGCGGTGGGCTTGCGCTTCCTCGACCGTGTGAAGGGCGGGGTGCATCCGGGTTTCATGCGCGATGCCTTGCGCCTTGGCCCATGCGAGGAAGGCCGCGCTGCTGGTCAGTTTAGGGGTCGCATCGTCGTTCATGGCTCCTGATTGGCACGGGCGCGGCGGCGGTGCAAGCGCCCGTAACAGGCGGATTTCCGGCAGAAAACAAGGGCCTTGCATTGGTTCTGGCGATAGGCCATAAAACCGCCCTCACAGGCGGGCGGCTTGTTTTCAGACGCCCGGTTGATCCGGATGCGGGCGTAGCTCAGGGGTAGAGCACAACCTTGCCAAGGTTGGGGTCGTGAGTTCGAATCTCATCGCCCGCTCCAG
>NZ_JBBECC010000080.1:0-31774 GCF_040882025.1 Parvibaculum sp.
GCTAGAGAACAATCTGTCCAAGGACGAAATCCTGACGCTCTATCTCAACCGCATTTACATGGGCGCCGGCAATTACGGCATGGATGCGGCAGCCCACTACTATTTCGATAAGTCGGTGCGCGACGTCTCGCTGGCCGAAGCCGCCATCCTGGCCGGCTTGCCGAAGGCGCCGAGCCGGTTTGCGCCGAGCAATGATCTCGACCGTGCGCGTGCGCGCGCCGATCAAGTACTCGACCGGCTCGTCGATTCCGGCAGGCTGACAGCGCAGGAGGTCGCAGGCGCGCGGGCCAATCCCGCCGATGTCGTCATACGCGACCGGGCCGAGGGCCAGGAATATTTCGTCGATTGGGTCACCGCGCAGGTTACCGCTTCAATGCCCGGTGCGACCGGACGTTACATCGTTCGCACCACACTCGATCCACGCCGGCAGGCCGCAGCCACCGCGGCCATCAAGAAAGCCCTTTCGGAGACGGGCACGCAACTCAACGTGTCACAGGGCGCTCTCGTCGCCCTCGGCTCCGATGGCGCCGTGCTTGCGATGGTCGGCGGCCGATCCTATCTCGAGAGCCAGTTCAACCGCGCGGCGCAGGCGTTGCGGCAACCCGGCTCGGCTTTCAAGCCCGTCGTTTATCTGGCCGCGCTCGAGGCCGGCTATACGCCGGACAGTCCGGTCACGGACGAACCTGTGTCGATGGGCGGTTGGATGCCGCGCAATGTGGCGGCGCGCGACTGGGGAACCGTCAGCCTCTCGACGGCGCTCGCCCAGTCGATCAACACAATCGCCGTTCAGATCGGCGACAAGGTGGGCATGGACCGGATCGGCGACGTTGCACAACGTCTCGGGATCGAACGGCCGTTGCCCCGCAATCTTTCGGTGGTGCTCGGAAGCGCCGAAGTGACATTGCTGGAGCTGACGTCAGCCTACTCGGTGTTCGGCAATGAAGGCCGCAGATCGGCACCTTACGGCATTGTCGAAATCGTCTCAGAGGACGGCAACACGATTTTCAGCCGCACACCCGAAGTCGCCCAGGCGATCAAATCCGAGCACGCCCACGACATGACCTACATGCTCTACCATACGATGACCGATGGCACGGGACGCGCGGCACAGCTCGGCGGGCGGCTTGCCGCCGGAAAGACCGGCACCAGCCAGGACGGTCGCGATGCCTGGTTCATCGGCTATACCGGCAACGAGACGGCCGGTGTCTGGTTCGGTAACGACGACAACACGCCGACCAGCGGCGCCGCCGGCGGCAATATCGCCGCGAGCGCCTGGCAGGCCTATATGACCGCCGCCCAGGAAGGGCAGCCACCGGCGCCCCTGCCCGGCGCCGTGCGTTACCACGACACCACGATCAGAACCGCGACCGACGCGCGAACCGGATTTTTTGCCGAACTCGACGAGCTCTTCTCGGCGGCGCCGAAACTTGAAGGCCGGTCGGCCAGGTGGGGGCAAGGGTTCCGGCGTGGCGGCGAAACGCTGAGCGGCCGGCGCTGACACCCTGTTTGCGTCGGGTCGCGCGATGCGCCATATAAACGCATCGCTCCCACACGCAGAGATTTCCAGATTGGCTCCTCCGCTTCTCGCCCTTCGCGACATTCGCGTCGCCTTCGCCGATCAGGTGTTGATCGCGGGCGCAAGCTTTGCGCTCGCAGCCGGAGATAGGCTGTGCCTTGTCGGGCGGAACGGCTCCGGCAAGTCGACGCTGCTCAAGATTGCGGCCGGTCTTGTCGAGCCCGATGGCGGCGAGATTTTTCGTCAACCCGGCACGCGCATCGCCTATCTCGAACAAGCGCCCGATTTCGGTGGTGCGGCGAGCGTACTCGAGTATGCAACCGCGGGCGGTGCGGCGCAGCACAAGGCGCTGGCAGCCCTCGATGAGCTGAAGCTCCTGCCGTCGGCCGTTCCGTCAACGCTTTCCGGCGGCGAAGGACGCAAGGCGGCGCTGGCACGTGTGCTTGCCGAGGAGCCCGATATTCTATTGCTCGACGAACCCACCAACCACCTCGATCTGCCGTCGATCGAGTGGCTTGAGGAAACGCTGTCGCAGTTCCGCGGCGCTTTCATATTGATCAGCCATGACCGCGCCTTTTTGCGTCGCCTCACGGCCGGATGCCTTTGGCTCGATCGCGGCACGATCCGCCGGCTCGACAGGGGTTTTTCCGCCTTCGATGGTTGGTCGGAGCAAATTCTTGCCGAGGAGGAAACGGTCGCCCACAAGCTCGACCGGCTGATCGAACAAGAGACGCAGTGGTCGCGCGAAGGAATTTCGGCGCGGCGCACACGAAATCAGGGCCGGCTTCGCCGGCTTCATGCGATGCGCGCCGATCGCGCACGGCGTGTCGGCCAGACGGGACGTGTCGAGCTGGCGGCCGAAAGTGGTGCGGCATCGGGCTCGCTCGTCGTTGAAGCGAAGGGCATATCGAAGAGCTGGCCGCAACCGGATGGCGGCGAACGTATCGCCGTGCGCGATTTTTCGACGCGCATCATGAGGGGCGACAAGGTGGGTCTGATCGGGCCCAATGGTGCCGGCAAAACAACGCTGCTGAAAATCCTGACCGGCGCACTGAAGCCCGACAGCGGCACGATACGTCTCGGCACCAACCTCACACCGGTCTATGTCGACCAGACACGCGCGGCGCTCGATCCGGACGCAACGCTCTGGCAGACGTTGTGCCAAGGCGGCGGCGATCAGGTGATGGTGCGCGGACATCCGCGTCACGTCGTGTCCTACCTCAAGGATTTTCTCTTCCGCGAGACGCAGGCGCGCCAGCCGGTCAAGGCGCTCTCCGGCGGCGAGCAATGCCGCCTGCTGCTGGCGCGGGCGCTTGCCAAGCCGTCGAACCTTCTCATTCTCGACGAACCGACCAACGATCTCGACATGGAAACGCTCGATCTCCTGCAGGAGATGCTGGCGGATTATGACGGCACGGTCCTGCTGGTCAGCCATGATCGCGATTTTCTCGACCGCGTCGTTACCTCGGTCGTCGCATTGGACGGCAGCGGCGGCGCCGTCGAATATCCGGGCGGCTATTCGGATTATCTGACCCAGGCCCGAAAACGCGACTTAACGGCCAAATCCGCGCCTGATCGCCCCGCCCCGCAGGCCCGGCCAGAGCGCGCACGATCGACCACCAAGCTCAGCTACAAGGATCTGCGCGCGCTGGAGGAGTTGCAGGACAGGATGCCAAGGCTGGCGCAGGAAATCGCCGCACTTGAAAAAAAGCTTGCGGATCCGGACCTTTACGCGCGCAACGCCGATGAATTCCGGAGCGCGACGGCGCGCCACGACGCGCTTCGGGCAGAGCTTGCCGCGGCAGAGGAACGCTGGCTGGACCTTGAACTGAAGCGCGAAGCCCTTTCGGGCACCTGACGATTAACCACCCGTCCATATTCCCTTTGACTGTTGCTCCGGCACAAGTTTGGATGGTGTGCGTTCCGATTCGCGCGGGGGTGTAGCGGAACGAAACGCCGGTGAATTTCGAATCCAGAAGGATTCGAAGGGAGGGTCGGTGAAGCTTATCCTGAAGCTTCTGGCGTCTTTTGTCGTCGCGCTCGTCCTGGGCGTCGGCTCGGCGTTGCTGCTTCTGCAAGGCGGTGGGCTCGGCGGGACAATTTCAGCCGGTGCGTGGAAGACGAGCGAGATTATCGGTTCGGCCGACGCAGACCCCTACACGCGCGCCCGCGTTGCCGTCGGCGGCCTGCTGGCGCTCAATCGCAGCGAGACGATCTATTTCACCGCGGCGACCGACGACGAAGGCGCAACTCTTCGAACCCGGTGCTCCTACAAGATCATCGGCACCGATCCGCCGGCGCGCTGGTGGAGCATCACCGCCTATGCCGCCGATCACTTCCTGATCCCCAATCCGCAGGACCGCTATTCTTACGGCGGCGACACGGTGGCGCGTGAAGATGACGACAGTTTCGTCATTTTGGTCGGTCCCTCGGAAGCCGAAAGCAACTGGATACCAACCGGCGAGAACGACGGGACGTTCACGCTGACACTGAGACTGTACAATCCCAATGAGGAAACGGCGCGCGATCCATCCGGAATCGTGCTGCCGCGTATCGCCCGGGAGGCGTGCACAGAATGAAAACATGGCCCCTGTGGATTGCCGGCACCGTGGTGCTTGCCGCCGTCTTTCATATCCTGACCGTTTTCGCCGTGCCCTACGGCATCATGAACCGCGCCATGGCCGGCATCTCGACCCAGGCCGGCGGTGTCAACAAGGCTGTCTATCCCGCGCCGGTGACCGCGGCTTCGCGCGGCATCGTCCGTCCGAGCCCCGATCTTCTCTACACGGCATGCGTTTACGATGTCGGTGCACGTCCGCTGCGCGTCACGTCGCCCGTACCCGATACCTATTGGTCGCTCTCGATGTTTGCCTCCAACACCGACAATTTCTTCGTCGTCAACGATCGGCAGGCGAAAGCCGCCAGGATCGAGATCATATTGACGACCGACGACACGACGAAGGGGGACAATGGCGCGCCGGTCGTCATCGCGCCGAGCAGCCGCGGCATCATTCTCTTCCGTTCGTTGATCACCTCCGACGAGGCACAACCCGAGATCGACGCCATGCGGCGCCAGTCCAATTGCGAGCCGCTCTGAGCCGGGGCCCATTCGCACGGTAGCCGTCCGGGTTTCCCGCTGATACCATCGCTCCGTTTCGCGCGGCCGCGTGCGTTCCAAGGGGAGGCCTCCATGAACCGGAACCTGATTTTGGTCGCCGTCGCGGCGGCGGTTGTCGTCGCCCTTCTCATTGTACTGGCAATCGGATCGGGCGGTCGGCCGGACAATGGTCTTGTCCGGGTCAGCTTCGCCACCGACTGGAAGGCGCAGGCCGAGCATGGCGGCTTTTATCAGGCGCTGGCCAATAGTTACTACGCAGAGGCCGGGCTCGACGTGAAGATCGTGCAAGGGGGGCCGGGCATCAACGTGCCGCAACTGCTGGCCGCACATTCCGTCGATTTCGGCATTGGCTCCAACAATTTCATTCCGCTCAACATTGTCGAGGCGGGCGCCGGCGCCAAGGCCGTGATGGCGGCCTTCCAGAAAGACCCGCAGGTCTTCATCGCCCATCCACGCGACGATGTGAAATCAATCGCCGACATGAAGGGCAAGCCGATCATGGTGTCGGACGCAACCGTCAGCGCCTTCTGGCAATGGCTGAAAGCGAAATACGGTTTCGAGGACAGCCAGATCCGCAAATACACGTTCAACCTCGCGCCCTTCCTGACCGATCCGCAGGCGATCCAGCAAGGCTATCTCTCCTCGGAGCCTTACATGATCCACAAGGAAACCGGCATCGAACCGCAGGTGTTTCTGTTGTCGGACCACGGCTATCCGGGTTATGCCGCCTTCGTGCTCGCCGCCGACCGGACGATCGCCGAACAGCCGGAAGTGGTGCAGGCCTTTGTCGATGCCAGCATTCGCGGCTGGGTCAGTTATCTCTATGGCGATCCGGCGCCCGCCAACGCACTGATCAAGCGCGACAATCCGGAAATGACCGACGATGTCATCGTCAATGCGATCTCGCTGATGAAACAATATGGCATCGTCGACTCCGGCGACACGCTGACGCGCGGCATCGGCGCGATGACGGATGCGCGCTGGCAGGACTTTTACCTGACCATGGTCCGGGCGGGCGTCTATTCGGACGATCTCGACGTTCACAGCGCCTATACGCTGGAATTCGTCAATCAGGGCGTCGGGCTCGACCTGAAGCGGGAGTTGACGGGCGAATGAGAGAAGCGGCCGTGCCAGTATGACCTCAGCCGACGCGTCGACGCGGCCTCCCTTGCTCACGCTCTCCGGCGTCGCCAAGACCTATGGCGGCGGGACGGTGGCGCTTGCGGGCGTCGATGCAACGATCAGGCAGGGCGATTTCATTTCGCTGGTCGGACCCTCGGGCTGCGGGAAGAGTACACTGCTCAGGATTGTCGCCGGGCTGATCGGGCCGAGCGGCGGCGATGTCTGCTGGCACACCGCCGACGGGGCACGGCCTGCCGATATCGGTTTCGTCTTTCAGGACGCAACACTGATGCCCTGGGCATCCGTTCTCGACAATGTCTTCCTGCCACTGAAACTCCGCGGCATGGCGCGCGAGAAAGCGCAACCGCAACTGATGGAGGCGCTGGAACGCGTGGGGCTCGCCGATTTTTCGGGCGCTTTCCCGCGCGAACTCTCCGGCGGCATGAAGATGCGTGTGTCGCTGGCGCGCGCGCTTGTGACCGAACCGCCGGTGCTGCTGATGGACGAACCCTTTGCGGCACTCGACGAATTCACGCGCGAGAAGCTCGACGACGATCTGTTACAACTCTGGAGCAGCCTGCGTTGGACGGTTATTTTCGTCACGCACAGCATCTACGAGTCGGTCTATCTCTCCGAGCGTGTGCTGGTGATGGGCGCGCGGCCGGGGCGCGTTCTCGGCGAAGTCGGCATCGAGGCACCCTACCCGCGTGGGCCGGCCTTTCGCCGGTCGCATGGCTATGTCGACTATTGCGCGGTCGTCAGCACGGCCTTGCGCGAGGGAGCGGCACCATGAATGGCGAAGACAGCAGCTTTTCGCGCGCGATGCGCGTCGTCGTGCCGGTTGTCGTCGGCCTTGTCTTTCTCGGCATCTGGGAAGCCTTTGTGCGGATCGGCGATGTACCACCCTTCGTGCTGCCGGCGCCGAGCCGCATCTGGGAAAGTTTCATTCTCAATTTCGGTTCGCTGATGGCATCGCTCTGGGTAACGCTGCGCGTGACGCTCGCCGCCTTTCTGCTCGCAGCGGTCGGCGGCATCGGCCTTGCCATTCTCTTTTCGCAAAGCCGGCGGATCGAGATGGCGCTCTTTCCCTATGCGGTCGTGTTGCAGGTAACGCCGGTCGTCGCCATCGCGCCCCTTGTTCTCATCTGGGTCGGCTATGATCGGATCGAACTCGCCTTGCTGATCCTCGCCTGGATCGTCGCCTTCTTCCCGATCCTCTCCAACACAACCCTCGGCCTGCGTTCGGCCGATCACAATCTGCGCGATCTTTTCCGGCTCTATGGTGCCAGCCGCTGGCAAATTCTGACCGAGCTGCAGCTACCGTCCGCCCTGCCCTACATTCTGGCCGGCATGAAGATTTCAGGCGGGCTGGCGCTGATCGGCGCCGTCGTTGCCGAATTTGTCGCGGGCTCGGGCACCGGGACCGGGCTTGCCTGGCGCATTGTCGAGGCCGGCTACCGGCTCGACATCCCGCGCATGTTTGCCGCGCTCTTCCTGCTTTCGGCGCTGGGTATCTCGATTTTCTTCTGCCTGACTTGGGTCGAGCATCTGCTGCTTCGGCGCTGGCACGAAAGCGCTGTCCGGCGCGAGTTCTGATACGACGTCGAAAAATGGCTGAATCTTGCGGGTTTTTAAAATTAACTCTTCAAAAACGTGAATAATATTGTTCTACACTTCTATTGACGATCTTTAGCAAAAAACCCATGTTACCGGGTAGTTAGCAACGGCTTCGCAGGTTTGCGCCCTGCCTCACATCACTAGACGAGGCCGGCAGCGCCGGACGGCGCAAGCGAAGCCTCAGGGAGCGTCCAGCAATGGCCCAGCACAGCCGCAAGGGAGCGCAATTTCAGGCGCTCACGGCGAACCGCCTCGACGACGGCATCGTCGTTTATCTGACGGCCGATAACCGGTGGTCGGAGTCGCTGCAGGATGCCGACATCGCCGAAGGCAAGGAAGCCGGCGAGGCGTTGCTCGGGCGGGCGCAAGGCTCGGTCGACGACAACACGATCGTCGAGCCGTATCTTTTCGAAGTGGCGCGCGAGGAAAACGGCATTCGTGCCGCAAGCGTACGCGAAACGATCCGGCAGGCGGGCCCGACCGTGCGCCTCGATCTCGGCAAGCAGGCGGAGCTGCCGGGCGTTCATCGCTGAGCGCACGAACCCGCGAGAGACAAAGGTTTACAGATGTACCGCTACGACGAATTCGACCAGCAGCTTGTCAACGAGCGCGTCGCCCAGTTTCGCGGGCAGGTTTCGCGCCGCCTTTCGGGCGAGTTGACCGAGGACGAGTTCAAGCCGCTCCGGCTGATGAACGGCGTCTATCTGCAGCTTCACGCCTATATGCTCCGGATCGCCATTCCCTACGGCACGCTGTCGTCGAAGCAGCTTCGCATGCTCGCCCATATCGGCCGCAAATACGATCGCGGCTATGGCCATTTCACGACGCGCCAGAACTTGCAGTTCAACTGGCCGGCGCTGAAGGACACGCCCGACATCCTGCGCGATCTCGCAACCGTCGAGATGCACGCCATCCAGACATCCGGCAATTGCATTCGCAATGTTACGTCGGACCAGTATGCCGGCGCGGCAAAAGACGAGATCGAGGATCCACGCATCGTCTCGGAAATCATCCGCCAGTGGTCGACCTTCCATCCGGAGTTCTCGTTCCTGCCGCGCAAGTTCAAGATCGCCGTATCCGGCACGCCGGATGACCGCGCCGCGATCCGCGTGCACGACATCGGCATCCAGATCGTGCAGGACGACAAGGGCGCGATCGGTTACGAAGTCTATGTCGGCGGCGGCCTCGGCCGCACGCCGATGATCGGCAAGAAGATTGCCGATTTCGTGCCGAAGGAAGATTTGCTCGCCTATCTCGAGGCGATTATGCGCGTCTACAACATGTATGGACGCCGCGACAACATCTACAAGGCGCGTATCAAGATCCTGGTGCACGAGATCGGCGCGGAGGAAATGAAGCGGCAGGTGGATGCCGAGTTTGCCGAAATCCGCAAGACCGGCGCGTTGCACCTGCCGGCTGAAGAAGTTGCGCGCATTCAGGCCTATTTCGCGCCGCCCGCTTACGAGACGCTGCCGGACGAAAGCACCGAACTCAACAAGGCGATCGTCGCCGATCCCGATTTCGCCAACTGGGTGAAGTCCAACGTCGCTACCCACAAGGTGCCGGGCTACGCCATCGTCAACATCTCCCTCAAGCCCATTGGCGGCACACCGGGCGATTGCTCATCGGACCAGATGGACGCGGTGGCCGACATCGCCGAGAAATACAGCTTCGACGAGTTGCGCGTCACGCATGAGCAGAATCTGACGCTGGCCGATGTGCGCAAGAAGGACCTGCCCGCCGTCCACGCGGCACTGAGGGCGGCCGATCTTGCAACCGCCAACATCAACCTCATCACCGACCAGATCACCTGCCCCGGCCTCGACTACTGCGCACTCGCCAACGCCCGTTCGATCCCGCTGGCGCAGCAGATTTCGGAACGCTTCAGCGATCTCGACCGGCAGCACGATATCGGTGAGTTGAAGATCAACACCTCGGGCTGCATCAATGCCTGCGGCCATCACCATGTCGGCCATATCGGCATTCTGGGTGTCGACAAGAAGGGCGTCGAATATTATCAGGTGACGTTGGGCGGAGCAGCGGACGAAAAAACCGCCATTGGCGACATTGTCGGCCCGGCCTTCACGGAGGACCAGATTGTCGACGCCATCGAAACGATCGTGACGACCTATCTCGGCCTGCGTCAGCCCGGCGAGCGTTTCATCGACACTTATCGCCGCACCGGCATCGACCCGTTCAAGGAGAGCCTCTATGCAACTCATTAGGAACGGGAAGTTCGTTGCGGACGATTTCGCTGCTGTCGGCGATGAGGATGCGTTGCCGGAAGGTGCGGTGATCGTCAGCCTCGAGAGGTGGCAGAAGGACCGCGATGCCCTCACCGCGCGCAACACGCCGCTCGGTGTGCGGCTGAAGAGCGGTCAGGAGCCCTCCGTCATCGCGGACGATCTCGACAAGCTCACGGTGGTCGCGCTCGAGTTCCCGGCCTATCGCAATGGCCGCGCCTATTCCTATGCGCGGCTGCTGCGCGAGCGCTACGGCTACAACGGCGAGGTTCGCGCGGTCGGCAATGTGCTGCGCGACCAGTTTCATTTCATGGTCCGCTGCGGCTTCGATGCGCTTGAAGTCGCGGACAACATCACGCCGGAAATCTACGCCGAGAATGTCGCCGTCTTCAGCCATTCCTATCAGGCCGCGACCGACGAGCGCGAGCCGGTGCTGTCGTTGCGCCAACGCCTCGCGGCGCGTGCGGCAACGCGCGAAGCGGTCTGACAATCACGCTTTTCCGTTCGGCAAACAAAAGCCCGGCACCCTTTTCAGGGGCCGGGCTTTCGATTACGCAACAATACTCAACAGACGTGATTTGTCCGGAGCTTCGCGCGAATTACGCAGCGCGGAGCTTTTCGAAGGCTTCGGTGAACTTCGTGGCGTAGGGGCCTACGGCCTCGCGCACGGTCGTCACGGTCAGCTCATTGAGTTCGCGAGCGGCATCGATGTTCCGCTTGATGGTGGCGCGAACGAGTTCATTCTGGAGTTCCACCGCCGTCTTGATGCTGCCGGATTTCAGGGCGGCACGGGCGGTCTCAACCGATTCCTCGAAGTTGGTGCGTGCGAGCGTCACGATGATGCCGGACGCCGCTTCGATCGGGTTCTTCGCGTCGGCCTTGGGCGCGGATTTGGGCGCGGACTTGGTGCTCTTGGCCGCTGCCTTCGCGGCGCGCGGCTTCGAGGTCGTCGTCTTGGTCTTCTTGGCTTTGGGGGTCGCTTCGGTCATGGTTTTTCCATCTCCTGTATCGCGTGGTCGCTCACCTCACTGCGAGCGTTTCCCCGCACATACCGGCGCGCCGGATTTGTGCGCTGCACAATGAGATAATTTGCCCCTGCCCCGACGTCAAGTATTTTTTGTGCAATGCACAAAAATAGACGGTTTCCGGCGTCTGCCTCCCTAAAATCTTGTTATGGAGAAAGGACTTACGTCCAGTTGCGGCAAGCCGCCGCAGATCAAATCCGCAAGGAGCGTAGCGCTGCCTGCCCCCAGCGTCCAGCCCAGCGTGCCGTGGCCGCTATTGATAAAAAGGTTCGAGAGCGGCTCCAGCCGGCCGATCACAGGGCTGCCGTCCGGCGTCATCGGCCGAAGACCACACCAGAATTCGGCTTGCCCTGCCCGCGGCGCAACCTGGGGCAGCAGGCTCGTCAACGCATCGAGCACCGAGTTTGCGCGTGCGGGCTCGAGTGTCAGGTCATAGCCGCCGACTTCAGCCTGACCGGCCGCGCGCAGGTGGCCGCCCAGCCGGCTGATGACGATCTTGCGGGCCTCGTCGGTGATGCTGACCTCGGGTGCGTTGCCCTCCGGCGCCGGCAGCGTCACCGAATACCCCTTCACCGGATAGATCCATGTACGAAAGCCGAGCGGTTTCAGAAGCGCCGTGGTGCCGGCGCCCGCCGACACGACCACGGCATCCGCATCGATGACGCCGCGCGACGTTGCCACACCATGGACACGCCCGGCGCGGGCGACGAGACCTTCTACCGTCGTATCCGACAGAAACGTCACGCCACGCAAGATTGCCGCGTCGGCCAATTGCTTCGAAAAGAGATGCGCGTCGCCACTCGCGTCAGACGGCGAGTAAAGTCCGCCCGCGATTTCGCCACGCTGCAGGGCCGAGGCCAGCGCCGGCTCGATCCTGACGCATTCGGCGGGCGTCAGAAGCTGCTGCTCCACACCCAAACGTGTCATCGTTTCCATCTCGGCCGCGCCTGCGCGCACCGCATGCGCGCTGCTGAAGATGCGCAGAATACCTTTTTGCCGGCGGTCGAAGTCGAGCGTCCTGCCTTCGTTTCGAAAGCCGGCCTCATATGAAGCCATGCGTTCGCGCGTCAGCAGCGCCAGTTCGAGATTGGGCGGGATACGTTCATGCCGCGCCGATGCCCGGCAGCGCATCAGGAAGCGCAACAGCCAGCGCCACTGGTCGGGGTCCATTTTCGGGCGCAGACGGAACGGCGCGTCGTCGCGGCCGAGCCAGCGCAGGATCAGGCCCGGTATTTCCGGCCCCGCCCAGGGCGCGACCTCGCATGCCGACAGTTGTCCGCCATTGGCAAAGCTCGTGGCAAGCCCCGCGCCCTCATGCGCCTCGATCAGCGTCACCTCGACGCCGCGCAGCGCGAGTTCATAGGCGGTGGCGACGCCGACAATGCCGGCGCCGATGACGGCGACTTTCACGATTGACCTGCCTTGCCATCCGGGGCTCGAAATCGGCCCTACCGGTATCAAAGCCGCGCGGCTTTGGCGACGGCAAAGAATGGGGGGCGACGGCAAAGCATGCGTAGTGCATGAGGACTTCTACCGGCGGAAATTGCCCGGCATACTCGGCCGCCGTCCAGGAAACGCCGACAAGCCCGGAGCACAGACCCGATGACCGTTCCAAGTCCCCTCTGGCCCTTCGTCCCTGCCGCGCGCGCGGTCGATATCACGCATGCGAAGGGTTGCATCCTCCACACGCGGGGCGGCGGCGAAATTCTCGATGCGTCGGGCGGTGCCATCGTGTCGAACATCGGACATGGCCGCCCGGAAGTCGGCGCGGCGACGGCCGCCGCCATGACTTCGATGTCCTATGCGGTGCCGCCCTTTCTGACGCCGGAGCGGACGCGCCTGATGGAACGTCTGCGCCGCGCCTGGCTGCCGCCGCATCTGACGCGCAGCTGGCTTGCGAGCGGCGGTTCGGAAGCGGTCGATGCCGCCTGCCGCCTTGCCGTCCAGCATTTCAGGGCGAAGGGCGACACGGCGCGCTGGAAGATCGTCGGGCGCGACATCTCCTATCACGGCACCACGCTTTTCACGCTCGGCATTGCCGGCCATGTGGCGCGAAAAAGGGGTTTCGAACAGCTCATTCCCGACATGCCGCTGGCGCCGACGCCCTATGCGCTCAGATCGCCGCTCGGGCGGCATCATCCCGATTTCGACATTGCCGCCGCAGACGCGTTCGAGGCACTCGTGCTTCGTGAGGGACCGGAGACCATCGCCGCTTTCATTGCCGAACCGATCAACGGTTCGTCGGGTGGCGCGCTGATGCCGGGCCCGCGCTACTGGCCGCGCGTGCAGGAAATCTGCAAGCGCCACGGCATTCTTCTCATCATCGACGAGGTGATGACGGGCTTCGGGCGCACCGGTAAGGCTTTCGCCTGCGCGCATTTCGAGATCGCGCCCGATATTCTGGTCGCGGGCAAGGGGCTTGCCGGCGGCTATGCGCCGATCGTCGGCGTTTTCGCTTCCGAGGATGTCGTCGCGCCGCTTGCCGAAGGCGGCCAGTCGCTGATGTTCTATACCTATGGCGGCCATCCCGGCGCCTGCGCGGCGGCCGACAAGGTGCTCGAGATCATGGAAGACGAAAATCTCGTCGCCCGCGCCGCCGAGCGCGGCCGCGCGCTTGCCGCCCGCCTCGAAGCCGCGCTCGGTCAACACGCCCATGTCGCCGAAATTCGCGGCGAGGGATTGTTGCGCGCCGTCGAGATCGTCAAGGACCGCGAGACGCTCGAACGTTTCCCCGAAAGTGCCGCCGTCACACAGCGCGTCATCGGCGCCGGCCTCAAACGCGGCGTCTTCTTCTATGGCGGTGGCACTGGCGCCATCCGCGATATCGTCTGTCTCGGCCCGGCCTTCATCGTTTCCGACGCCGAACTCGACCGCATGGCGGAAACGCTCAAAGCCGCCATCGACGAGGCCGTCGCCGCCGTCTGAACTCAGTCTTTGTCACCTTCTTGACGACAGTTCCGGTTTGCCCTATATGTCACCGTATGGTGACAAAAACCGCGACCAAACCGAAACCTCGCCCGCGCGACCGCGCGAAGACCGAGAAGGCCATTCTCGATGCCGTGTCGCGACTGATCCTGCGCGACGGGCTCTCGGGCGTCGGCATCAATGCGCTGGCGCGCGAGGCCGGCGTCGACAAGGTTCTGATCTACCGCTATTTCGGCGATCTCGACGGCCTCTACCGCGCCTATGCGGAGCATGGCGATTTCTGGTGGACGGTCGAGGACATGCTGGCCGCCACCGAAGGCGCGACGGATGCCGCCGACGCCCTGAAACGCGGCCTTCGGCACCACGTCGCCGAAATGCGTAAGCGGCCGGTGACACTCGCCGTCATCGCCGCCGAACCGGCGAACCGTACGCCGCTTGTCGTCGCGCTGGAAGAAGTGCGCGAGACGCGTTCGCTCGAATTGATGGAGAAAGAGGCCACGCGTCACAAGGGCTGGGGCGATGTTGATATTACCGTCGTCACCGCGCTCCTTGCGGCCGCCATCGACTACCTTGCCGCCCGCGCGCTGAAGATCCGCGTCTATGGCGGCGTCGAAATCAAAACCGACAAGAACTGGGAGCGTGTACTCGCCGCCGTCGACGCAATGATCGACGGTCTCTTTGCGGCCGCATCTACCTCAAAACGGAAGGGAACGTCATGACACAGGCTTCGGGTTTCACGCGCCGACGCTTTCTCGAAATCGGCTCTGGCATCACACTTGTCGCCGCTGCGGGCGTTCTCTGGCGCGCCAACGAGCGCGGCGTTTTCGCCGATCCGGCAGGTGAGGCCTATGCGCCCTGGTCGATGTGGAACGCGCCCGAATATGCGAACACACCATTGGCGCTTGTTGCGGCAGGCGTGCTCGCATCCAATCCACACAACACGCAACCCTGGATTTTCCGCGTTACCGACACGCAAATCGACATTCTGGCCGATACGCGCCGCCATCTCGGCACGTTCGATCCTTACTTGCGCGAAATGCATATCGGTCTCGGCTGCGCCATCGAGAACATGGCGCTGGCGGCCGCGCCGAACGGCTACGCCGTTACCGCCGAGCGCGCCGCCGGTTCGCTCCTCGACATTGGAGGCCGCGACGCACCCGTTCTCGCCGCGACGCTCCATCTCACCCGTGCCGATGTTCCCGTCGACCCGCTTTACGATGCGATCCCGAAGCGCCACACGAACCGCGCGCCCTACGACGTCGCGCGCGGTTTCCCCGACGAGACGCTGCAATCTCTCGCCGCAATGGGCCGCGGCCCCGACATCAGGCTCTGGCTCTTCCGCGACGGCCCCGCTTTTGAAAGACTCGGCGCCGCCATCGTCGAAACGACGGAGGAAATTGTCGCCGATCACGCGATGATCGAGGACAGCCACGCCTGGTTTCGCGACGGTCCGGCGGAAATGGCGCGCGAGCGGAGCGGTCTCGAACTCGATACCGCCGGACTCCCGTCCGCGCTTCTCGCGGCGGCGAAGTTCCTGCCCGCACTTCCGGCCGAACAGAGCCATGGTGCGTGGCTCGACCAGACACGCGACACCCATGTACCGACCGCGGCCCTTCTCGGGATGATAGCGGTGCGCGACCGTTACGACCGGCCACAGGCGCTTGCGGCAGGACGGCTCTGGCAGCGCGTTCATCTGACGGCCAGCGCCGCAGGCCTCGCCATGCATCCGCTTAACCAGCCGGTCGAGACCCTCGACCGCGAGCGCCAACTCGGAAAGGAGGCAGAATCGGAAGCGCGCCTCGCTGCCATCGCCGACGAGCCCGGCTGGCAACCCACCTTTGTCTTCCGTGGCGGAGTCCCGACCCGCGATGCGATTGCGAGCGCGCGGCGCGCGGTCCAAACGGTCGCCGAAGTGTCATGAGCGCGCGCCGGCCTGTGCCCGTTTCCGCCGAACGGCACCCTCCGGCACCTGAAACTTGCGGCGATAGGCGCCGGGCGACAGTCCCATGGTGCGGTTGAAGATACGGCGGAAGAATGCCGGATCCTCGTAGCCGACGCGCCAGGCGATCTCGTCGACGGGATCGGACGTCCTCTCGAGACGGGCACGCGCGTCCTCGATCCGCAGCCGCTGCACATAGGCGAGCGGCGCGAACCCCGTCGCCTTGCTGAAGCGCCGCTTGAACGTGCGTTCGGGCAGGCCGGAACGCGCGACCATCTCTTCCACGGGCCCGCCAACCGGAAAATGCGTCGCGAGCCATGCCTGCGCATCGGCAATCACGGCATCACCGTGATCGGTCGGCGGCGAAAAAACGATATAGGGCGCGAGTCCGTCCTCGTGCCACTGCAGGGCGAAGAACTTCGTCGCCGCCTGGGCCACCGCGACACCCGAATAACGCGCGACGAGATAGAGCGCGAGATCGTGCCAGCTTGTCGAAGCCCCGGACGAGACGAGGTCCGCATGGTCTCCGGATGCCAGCAGCGCACATTCAGGGTGCAACCTGATCTGCGGAAACAGAGAGTGGAAACGCTGTGCATATGACCAGTGGATGGTGCAGTCCGCGCCGTCGAACAGGCCCGTCTCCGCCAGCAGGAACATGCCGGAGCAGGCGGAACACAGGATCGCGCCCGATTGATGCATCGTGCCCAGCCATTCGACCAGTTCGGGATAGCGTCCCGTTTCCCACCGCCCTTCGGGCACGAGAAGTGACGGTACGATGACGATGTCGGTGCGCGAAATGGTGTCGATCGTACGCTGAATCTCGAGCGAGAGACCACTCGCAGAGACGGCGGTGCCGCGCGTCTCGCCAACGATCCGCACCCTGAAAACGTCCTCGTCGATCACCGTACCGCCGATACCCGACAGTGATCGCAGTGAACCGAGAACGTCATAAAGACCGCTCATCGTGGAGGCCATCGCTTCCGGAATGGCGACCAGGCTCACATCCTTGACCATCTGGATTCCCCTGACGCGGAAAGTGGCACGATCCGACCGGTAGTGGCCCGGTCCACTCTATCGGGATGCCGCACGGACTGTCAGTTTCCGCGCATTCCGGACGGCACGGTGTCGTCCACCCCCAACGGAGGCAAGACTAATGACAATCCAGCCCAATCAACAGTCCTTCCAGACCTTTCTCGACCAGGTCGTCAGCGATCTCGCGGCGAGTTATGGCGGTGTGATGGTCAGCATCGGCGACAAGCTCGGCCTCTACAAGGCCATGCACAATGTTGGCCCGCTTTCTTCCGCCGAGATTGCCGCCCGTGCCAAATGCAGCGAGCGCTATGTCCGCGAATGGCTCAATTCGCAGGCCGCATCCGGCTATGTCCGGTACCATCCGGCAAGTGGCACATATGAACTTACGCCCGAGCAGGCCGCGGTTTTCGCGGATGAGGAAAGCCCGGTCTTCTTTCCGCCTGCATGGGAAGTTCCGGCTTCGATGTGGCTCGACGAAGAAAAGACGATCGACGCCTTTCGAACAGGCAATGGCGTGCCGTGGAGCGACCACGACGGACGCCTTTTCTGCGGCGTCGCGGCGTTCTTCCGCAACGGATACCGCGCCAATCTGGTCGACAATTGGCTGCCGGCGCTCGATGGCGTGACGGCGAAGCTGAAGACGGGCGCCAGAGTCGCCGATATCGGATGCGGCCATGGTCACTCGACGATCTTCATGGCCAAGGCCTTCCCCAAATCGGCCTTCCTCGGCATCGACACCCATGAAGGCTCTCTCAGCGCCGCCCGGCGCAATGCGGAGGAAGCCGGTGTCGCCGACCGCGTCACCTTCGAACATGTCAGTGCGGACGCCTATGCGAAGGGCAAGTTCGACCTGATCTGCTTCTTCGACTGCCTGCATGACATGGGTCATCCGGACGCCGCTGCCCGGCATGCCCGGACAGCACTTGCCGACAACGGAACGGTGATGCTTGTCGAGCCTTTCGCCGGCAACAAGGTCGAGGACAATCTCAACCCGATCGGCAAGCTCTACTACTCCGCCTCGACGACGATGTGCTGCGCACACGCCATTTCCGAGAAGGGAAATTATGCGCTCGGCGCGCAGGCGGGTGAAACGCAGCTCCGGGAGATATTCACCCAGGCCGGCTTTTCGACATTCCGGCTCGCGACCGAGACACCTTTCAATCTCGTTCTCGAAGCGAGGCTGTAAGGAGCCGCAAGCCCTGTCGCGCGAAACGCGCGGCAGGACGCTCGCTCTTCCAGAGAAATACGATTCCGTCCGACGGATCCCGCCCTATGTCTCGGCTGCCACAATCTCGTCCGGCGATGGTGGGAGCGTTTCCACATAGATGGAACGGCTCGGGAAAGCAAAGCCCGTGCCCGCGCCTTCGACGATCTGCTTGATGCGATAGGCAAGCGCTTCCTTCACGGCAAGCCATTCGCCCCAGACGGTCGTCGTCGTGAAGCAATAGACCAGAATATCGATGGAGGAAGCGCCGAAGCTGTCGACACGCACGAAAATATGCGCGGATGGAGGCTTCGCGAAATCGTCGGTTGAGTTGAGATAACGCTCGATGCCGTCGCATATCTGCCGCAGCTGCTCGTGCGTCGTGCGGTACTCGACACCGATCAGCCACGATATCCGCCGATAGGTCATGGCGCTGTAATTTGTCACCGCATTGTCCGAAAGCTGCTGGTTGGGTACGAAGACCGGCGCCTTGTCGAACTGGCGCACATGCGTCGAGCGGAAACCGATCTTTTCCACCGTTCCTTCCACCACGCCGTCGACCTTGATCCAGTCGCCGATACCGAAGCGGCGCTCGATCAGGATCGACATGCCGCCGATCAGGTTCTTGAAAAGATCCTGTGCGCCAAGCGCCACCGCAACGCCGAAAAGGCCGAGGCCGGCAATGATCGGCGCTACCTGAATGCCCCAGGTTTGCAGGATGGTTGCACCCGCGATCAGCACGACTGCCGTCTTGGCGCCGGCAACCAGCCATTCGAGAATTTCCGGCGTCAGCACCCGCTCAAGCCTCTTCACCCCCTGGCTCACCGGGCCGACGCAATTGTAGAGCGCCCAGAAGATCGCGACGGTGATCAGCGACCGGTTGAGGTTCTCGGTAAAATCGCGTGCAACGCCTTCGAAAGCGAGATATTCGGTTGCGAAGAAAAAACCGAGTGCGAAGAAGAGAAAACGCAACGGGTTGCGGATCGCGTCCCGGATATAGTCATCGACCTTCGTCTCCGTGCGCTCCACCCAGCGGTCGGCGATCGCCAGAACGAAGCGGGTGAAGAGCCCGCGCAATACATAGAAGAAACCGAAAATCGCGACCGCAACGAGAATGTTGCCGATGCTGTAACCGAGAACGCCGGTACTCCAGACGTCCCTGACGAGATACCAGTAGTCCTCGAGATTTTTCAGTATACCTTGCATCATGTGTCGGCCGGTCCTGCTTTGTCGACGCTATGTGGCGGCAGTGCGTTCACGCGTTGCAGAGAATGTGACGTTCGGCCACTTCTCCAGCGTGTAGCCGATTTCCCAATTGCTTTTCGCCATGAAAACCGGCGCGCCGTCGCGGTCGGTCGCCATGTTACCGCGATGCGCTTCGACAAAGCGCTTCAGTTCGGCGGCGTCATTTGCCTGGACCCAGCGCGCGGTCTCGAAGGGTGCCGGTTCGAACTGCACCTTGATGTCGTATTCGGCGGCGATGCGCGAAGCGAGGACCTCAAGCTGCAACTGGCCGACCACGCCGACAATCCAGTTGGCGCCGATCTCGGGCTTGAAGACCTGCGTCACGCCTTCCTCCGCGAGGCTTTCCAGCGCGCGGCGCATGTGCTTGGCCTTCATCGGATCGTCGAGGCGGACGCGGCGCAGGATTTCCGGTGCGAAGTTCGGAATGCCGGTGAAGATAAGATCCTCGCCCTCACTCAGCGTGTCGCCGACCCGGATCGTACCGTGATTGGGAATGCCGATAATGTCGCCTGCAAAGGCATCGTCGAGCAACTCGCGGTCCTGCGCAAAAAAGAGGATCGCATTGTTGACGCCGATGGTCTTGCCGCTGCCGGAAATCTTCAACCGCATGCCGCGCTTGAACCTGCCCGAACAGATGCGCATGAAAGCGATGCGGTCGCGGTGATTGGCGTCCATGTTCGCCTGTACCTTGAAGACAAAACCGGTCACCTTCGATTCGCCCGGCTCGACAATGCGCGTCGCGGCCGGCTGGACGCGCGGCGGCGGCGCATAGGCGACGACGGCATCAAGCAACTCGCGTACGCCGAGCTTCCTGAGTGCGCTGCCGAAATAGACCGGCGTCATGTGCCCCGCACGATATTGCTCGATATCGAAGGTTGGGGACCCCTCCCGTGCGAGCTCCATCTCCTCGCGGAAATGCGTCAGTTCATCCGTTCCCAGATAGTCGGCGATGCGGTCGCCGGTCAGGCTTTCGGGTTCGCTGTCGGCGGCACCCTTTTCCGCACCCGGCTTTTCGTAAGGAACAAAGCGGTCGTTTTCGGGATCGAAGATGCCGCGAAGCAGCCCGCCCATGCCCGCCGGCCAGACCATCGGCGCCGTATCGAGCGCGAGCTTCGAGGCGATCTCGTCCATCAGCTCGAAGGGGTTCTGGCCCTCGCGATCGATCTTGTTGATGAAAGTGATGATCGGCACGTCGCGCATGCGGCAGACTTCGAAGAGTTTCAGCGTCTGCGCCTCGATGCCCTTGGCCGCGTCGATCACCATGATGGCGCTGTCGGCGGCCGTCAGCGTGCGGTAGGTGTCTTCGCTGAAATCCTCGTGTCCGGGCGTGTCGAGCAGATTGCAGACGATACCCTTGTATTCGAAGGTCATCACGGCCGAGGTCACCGAGATGCCGCGGTCCTGCTCGATCTTCATCCAATCGGAGCGCGCACGCCGGTTGTCGCCGCGGGCCTTCACCTGGCCCGCCATGCGGATCGCGCCGCCCTTCAGCAGCAGGTTCTCTGTCAGTGTTGTCTTGCCGGCGTCCGGATGGGAGATGATCGCGAAGGTCCGTCGCTTGCGGATCTCGCCGGCCAACTCCTTGTCCTGACGGCTTGCGGCCTCGGAAATGCTCAACGTTCCGTCTCCGGGATGAATTTGCGCGGAAGCTAGCCCAAAGCGGCCCGCCCCGCCCCCCCGCGACAAACTGGCCCCTCGGCGGCGATTGCACGCTGTGCCAGCATCCGCCGCATCATGTCATTGAACTTCAGGAGACGCCCATGACCAGTGCCCGCGACATTGTCGAGCCACATATCGAGGCCATGCTCAAGGAGGCGGAGACCGCGCGGCTTTCGAGCGACGCCGTTGCCCGCATCCTGTTTGAGCAGGTGTTGCGCATCTGGCGCGACATCCGCAATCCGGAAGACATTCGCGCCGAGCTGATCGAAGCGGCGGACCATCTCGACCCGGACGAGGATTTCATGTTCATGCGGCCTTGACGAGGTTGCAGGCTAGGAACCCGACAGCGCCTCAATGATCCGGCAATCGCCGATGCGGCCGCCCTGGCAGCATTCGCTGATGCGCCGAAGTTCCTTTTCCAGTCTTTTCAGGTCGGCAATCTTGCGCCCGATTTCCGCGAGATGATCGAGCGCAAGCCTGTCCACCGCCGCGCAATCCCGGTCGGTCTTCTTTGAGAGGTCGAGAAGCTCGCGCACCTGCGCCAGCGTGAAACCGAGATCCCTGCAGCGTCGGATGAAATGAAGCCGCTCGCGGTGCCGCGCGTCATAGGCGCGATAGTTGCCGCGCGTCCTGGGCGGCTCCGGCAGGAGACCTATTTTCTCATAGTAGCGAATGGTGACGACCTTGGTGCCGGTCGCCTTGGCCAGTTCGCCGATGCTTGTTCCGTCATCCATGTCTTGACCCTATAGTTACTATAGATCCTATCCTAACCTCCTGAATTCTTTTTGGCGAGGTCAGGATGAGTGGACAATGCTGCGACCACGGGACACCGGAAGCGCGATTGCGCGATGCCGGTTACCGACGCGTCCTCTGGGCGGCGCTTGCGATTAACGGCGTCATGTTCGCGGTTGAGATCGTCGCCGGTTTCGCCGCCGGTTCGGTCGCTCTTCAGGCCGACGCGCTCGATTTTCTCGGCGATACGGCCACCTATGCGATCAGCCTCTTCGTCATCGGCATGTCGTTGCGCGCGCGGGCGCGGGCCGCGCTCGCCAAGGGCACCGCGATGGGACTGCTCGGCATCTGGGTCATGAGCTCGACGCTCTGGCATGTCGCCTATGGAGGTGCGCCGCAGGCCATGACGATGGGCATCGTCGGCCTCACCGCCCTTGCCGCCAATGCGGCCGTCTTCGCCCTTCTTTGGCGTCACCGCTCGGGCGACAGCAACATGCGCTCGGTCTGGCTTTGCTCACGAAACGACGTGATCGGCAATGCCGCCGTGGTCCTCGCCGCGCTTGGTGTCTTCGGCACCGGCACCGCATGGCCGGACATTGCCGTCGCCGCCATCATGGCGGTGCTCGCGCTGCAAGGCGCGTGGACGGTCTTCGTTCATGCGCGGGACGAGCTTCGCGGCGGAGCGGAGGAAACCGCGATGCGGCAAACGGAGGCCTGAACGGCGGCCCGGCCTAGCGCACCGGCTCGACCAGGAAATGTCGGCCCTCGCGGTCCTCGATCTCCACCACCCAGAGGTCGGGGTCGCGCTGGCGTTGTTTCTCGATATAGGCGTCGGCGTCGGTTTCCGGCGCCGGTTCGGCGCCCGGCCGCGCCATCCAGAACAGCGCGCCCTCGCCGTCACGGGCCGGTGCATAGACGGTCGCGCGGCCATCCAGCCGGTTGACCTTGACCAGGACGATTCCGGAGGTCGCATCGCCGCGCCGGACCACCATCGCGCCCGCGCCGTTCGTTTCGCAGCGGCGGATCAGCGCCTTCACCCAGATTTCGGCCTTCAGCCGCGGCGCCGTTTCCATTTTATTTTCCCGTTCTTTCGTCCTGCATCGGTCGCCGGGCCGCGGCAGTTCATCCTTAACGCGTTTCCCGTTTGCGGTCGCCCCGATGGAGGCATAGACTCTCTAGCACTCTATCAAGGGAGGCCGCACTGCAAAGAAATCGATCGGCAGGGTCGATTGTTGCCGTGATCGGCGTTCCGGCTTGTGCGGGCGTCAGGGGGAGTAATGTCATGTCGAGGGGTCGCAACGTGTCTTTGCATTTCCTGAAACTGGCGCAGCGGGCCGCGCTACCCGTTGCCGCCGCCTTTCTGCTGAGTGGCTGTCTTACATCCGGAGAGGACAGCAAGCCTGTCGCCGCCGCGCCCGAACCCGCGCCCGCGCCGGTTGCGATGGCCGCCGAGGATGCCGTTCTGGCCGCCCTGGAATCGGGCATCCCTCTTCCGCTGCCCTCGCCGCTTCATCGCGGTCCGGTACAGGTTGCGTCGATCGATCCGTCGGCCGGTCTCTCCTCGCTGACGACGGCGCCGCGCCTCGGTGACTTCGCCGGCGTTTACGTCAATTACGGATCGGCGCTGGCGGCGGCGTCCGAAGCGCGCCTCAACACGCCGTCCGATGTGCGCCGCGCGCTGGAACGGCTGCGCTTTGCCGAACCGGACGGGCTTGCCGAAGGCTGGTATGCCGCGCGCGCGATGATCGCGGCGCAGGACCCGGAATTCGCGCAAGGTGTGCGCAACGAGGCACGGGCCGTCGGCAAGACGGTGCTGCTTGAACAACTCACGGCCGACGAAGACTACGTGCTGCAGATTCGCGGCTCCAGCTCGGCCAGCACCGCCGTCGCCGGCGCCATTCGCGAGGAAACGACCCGCATGGCGCAGCTTTCGGCCCGCTTCATCGATACCGCCTACCAGTTCCAGAAACAGAAATGGGGCATGATTGCGCCGCAGCCCGCGCGGCCCGAGACGCCCGTCAAGGCCGCCGCGGCAAGCCCGCTGGAACGGGCCCGCGCGGTGCTGGCGGCCCTCTCGCCGGTCGGTACGGCGCATGCCTATACGCCGAGCGTGATGAACCGCATCCTCACGCTTGCCGCGCATCAGGTGCTCGACGGCTCGACGCAGGCCGTCCAGACGTCCGCGCCGCGCAACCCGACCGGGCGCTGCCTCAACTGGGCCCGCCTCAACCTCGATCAGTGCCTTGCCGCCGCCCGCTTTCCCTCCGAGGAAGCGTGGTGCGCCGGCAAGCATGCGGTCGAGGAAGTGAGCGGCTGCTGGGCAGAAGCCCTGCCGGCCACGCCCGCCGCCAACTAGGCCCGGCCTTGCCGCCGGGCCAGCGGCCGCTTCGTACAAATTTGAATTGAATCTCGATCTTTTTTGACGTGCATTTTCGAAAAATGCGCGTCAAATTTTTGACTTGTTTTATTTTGTTTTTTCGACAATTAGATTATATTTTCAAGTATAGTTGAATACTGAAATAAACCAGCATTTGCTTTCACAAGCATAAGACTCAATATTTATTGCATTTTATCTTTCGATTTAACCGCGCGACAGCAGATCGCGCCCTAGCCTTCGCTCATGTCATGCGCCGGTTCCTAGGAACGACCGGCCTTTGAAAGGGTGAAAACGATGTCATTTATTCTCAGAGCCGCCTTCTGGCTGACGGTGCTTGCCTTCCTGCTGCCCGCTGCCGGAGACCCCGCCGCCGGAGATGAAACCGCCAGCGTCGGGGGCTATACCGCCGCCTCGTTCGGGGCGCCGTCCGACCCCGCCGCCGCCGAAATGGGCGCCGGGGAGGCCTTGACGATGGCCGCACGCTCGGCCCAGGACGTTATGGGATTTTGTGGCCGCAATCCGGACATCTGCGCGCGGAGTCACGAGATTGTCGGCCATGTCATCCGCCAGACGACGCATTACGGCGGCATGGCGCTGGTCTGGCTGACCGACAAGGCCCGGGAACAGCAGCAGGACAGCGCCCCCTCCCCGGTCGCCCCGGTCAGCCGGCAAGCCCTTGTTCCGCCGCATCTGGCAGGCGCCTGATCTCACCCACCGGTCGCCCGCCCCTCTGCCGGATGCGGGGCCCTAGATCCGCATCCGGTCCGGCTTGACGCCCCGCCACTTGCCTCCCGAGTGGCGGGGCGCTTGTTCTTCGGGGCCCGGCCCGCTATGTCCTGACCAACACGGACGGAGCGCCATGAGCATTCAGGATCTCATCGACGATTTCGCCTTCCTCGACGACTGGGAGGAGCGCTATCGCTATGTCATCGAACTCGGCCGCGAGCTCGAGCCGCTCAGCGAGGCCGAGCATGCGCCCGAAAACAAGGTGCAGGGCTGCGTCAGCCAGGTCTGGCTCATCTCCGAGCCGGTCAAGGGCGCAGACGGCGCGCCACGCCTCCATTTCCGCGGCGACAGCGATGCCCATATCGTCCGTGGCCTGATCGCCATCCTGATGCGCCTCTATTCGGACCGGACGCCGGCCGAGATTCTCGAGATCGACGCCCGCGCCATTTTCGGCCAGCTCGGCCTCGACGCGCATCTGACGCCGCAACGCTCCAACGGTCTTTATTCGATGGTCGCGCGCATCGAGGCGGATGCAAAAGCGCATCTGGCGCCCGCCGCCTCCTGACGCCCGCCGGTCTCATGTCGCGGCGCTTGCCGGCGCCGCTTTCGACGCCGGCCCAAGCCCGTAATGCGCGGCCAGCCGGTCAAGCGCGATGGCGAGCACCACCTTGCCCGTGCGCTGCGGCCAGCCGAAGCGCCGCTCGGCCGCTTCCATGCCTTCCAGATGACAGCAGACCGCGATCAGCAGGTCCGACAGGCCGGGCCCTGCCGCCATCAGCGCACGGGCGACGCGGCGGCGCGCGGCGAGCGCATGATCGGCGATTTCGGCCGGATCGCGCGGGCGCCGCCGTTTCGGCCGGCCGCCGCCGACAGCCGTCCAGTCGACCGTGACGCGCGGCGTCAACTGCCCGATCGTGAAGTCGCGCCGCAGCCGCTCGCCCGCCTCGAATTGCGTTTCGTCGATGAGCGGCTTGCCGTCCGGCCCCTTGCGGCGGCGCAGCCAGCCGAGCGGCGTTTCGGCTTCGTTGACGCAGATCTCGGTTTCCTCGCCGTCGAACGGGACGCGCTTGCGGACCGTCAGGCGATGTGCGGCCGCGAAGCGGTCGGGATCGGCGGCATCCCGCACCGGACCTCCTCCCCGCGTCATGGCCGCGCCGCCGGGCCGATGCGGCTCTCCAGCAACAGTCCGAGCGCATCGAGCAGCCGGTCGAAATCCGGATCGTCGCGGCGGTCCTCGATGCGCTCGCAGGCCCAGGCGGCCGTCTTGCGGTCGCGGCCGAAGTGGCGCCCGACTTCCGTCAGGCTGATGCCGAAAATCACATGCGTCAGATACATCGCCACCTGGCGCGCCAGCGCGACCGGGGCGCGGCGGCGGGTCGGCGCGCGGATTTCGCCGAGCGGCACGTTCCAGACATTCGCCACCGCCGCCTCGGTCCAGACCGCCTCGGCACGGCGCCGGCCCGCGGCGCCGGTTTGAGAATTGGGAATAAAATCCTTTTCCATTGATCCTCCCTCGGCCGATCATAGCCGTTTCGAAGAAATAGAGGAATAAATTCCTCTTCAATGGCGAAATTTACCGGCCCCCGGCGGGCCGGGGATAAGTTCGGGCAAGTCCTTGCGTGTCAGGGGGTTGCGGGCGCGCTGGCGCGCTGGCAGACATTTCGCCGCCGCATTGGCGGCGGCGGGCCGCTTACTTCGAGGCGTCGCGGCAGGTTATTTTCACGGTCGTCGCGGCGTCGCTGGCGCCGGCGCAATCCATGCCGGGAAAGCACATCGCCGCCGCCGCGCCGGTGAAGTTGAAGGCGATATAGCCGCCGCCCGCCGCCGCATCGACGACGCCGGCAAGCTCGTATTCGCGCGTCTCGCCGCGCGACAGCGTGATCACTTCGCCGATGGCGAGATCGGACATCGCGATATAGTGCTCGCCGTCGAAAACGACGCTGGCGCTGCCGCCGACATCCGACAATGCGCAATGCGCGCGCAAATCCGACGGCGGCCCGCTGCCTTCGATCGGAAACTTCGCCTGCTCGCCGGGCTTGATCGTGACGCTGCCGCCCTCAAGCGTTGCGGCGCCGGCCGTCTCGGCGAACAGGATGGCGGCGAAAAGAAAGACGGCCATCGCGCCTAGGCCCGCGGCATGTTTCGGCATTGTCATGGGGCAGCCTCCTTCGCAGCGTCGCCACGCAGTTTGCGCCTTTCGGGGCGCCCGTTTCAAGCGATGCGCAAATTGGCGCGTTCGGCCAGCGCATGGGCCTTTTCCGATTGCAGAAAGGCGTCGTGGCCGAGCACCATGACGATGCGGCCTTCCGCGTCCGCCAGCGGCAGGCGCAACCAGAACTGGAAGATGTTGGGCTGCTTCCAGGCATCGAGCGCGATGACGCCCTGGGCCGGACGGCCGGCGGCGATCACCTCGCGATAGGCGGCGTCCCAGTAACCGGCCTGGTCGCCGAGATCGAACTCGTCGAGAAAATGCCCCGTCGTCTCGACGCCGAAATAGTCGCGCAGCCGCGTACCGGCCAGGCGCACGCGCAGCCGCACCGTGTCTTCGCTTTCCATGACGATGTCGAGCAGGCTGAGCGAGGGCAGCAGCGAGCGCAGCTCGGCCGGCTGAATGTCGGCGCGCGTCGGATAGGCGCCGTCGGCGGATTTCGAGCGCCAGTAGTCGAAGAGCTCGCGCTGCTCGGGCACGATCAACTGGGCGCGGATGGCTTGGTCGGCGCGGGTCAGAAGCGCCTCCTCCAAAAGCCGGGGTTCGGCCCGGCGGCGAATCATATGGAAAAATCTTGGGCGGCGGCGGGCTGCAATGCAAGCGGCGCGGCGGGACCTACCGCGCGCGGCCGCGGCCGCCCTGGCCGAGCCCCATTTTCTTGGCCAGCTTGGAACGTGCCTGGGCGTAGTTCGGCGCGACCATCGGATAGTCGCGCGGCAGGCCCCATTTTTCGCGATATTGCTCGGGGCTGAGGTCGTAATGCGCGCGCAGATGCCGTTTCAGCGATTTGAATTTCTGGCCGTCTTCGAGGCAGATCAGGTAGTCGGGCGTCACGGATTTGCGGATCGGCACCGCCGGCTCCGGCGGTGGGCCGACAGCCGGGGCCCCGCCGACCGAGATTTGCGCCAGCGTGCCGAAGACCCTGTGGATAAGACCGGACAGTTCCTCTGGCGCCACCTTGTTGTAACCGGCATAGGCCGAAACGATCTCCGCCGTCATTTCGATCAGTTCAGTCTTCTCCGCCACTCTTGCCTCGTATCTTGTCCGGCCGCCCTGCGTCGCTGACTGAGTACCGCTCTTCGACGCGATAATTAACCCGAATATTACAAAAGACTCTATAGCTCTTTTGTCGATTAGCAATCAAGGGCTCGATTGCGGACCCCGGGTACAAATCACGGGACCTCTATTAACCGTGATTTAGCTCACATTTACACCGGGGCCAGCCCGCTTTTTGTTTGTTCCATTGCGTCCCAGCGCCGCACCAGCCAGGCGCCGGCATGATCGAGCGCCCAGCCACCCTCCGGCAGCATCTGATAGAAGGCCTGCCAGACATGGATCATGCCGTCCCAGATTTCGAGATCGGTGTCGATGTCGGCCTCGCGGGCGCGCTTTTCGAGATCGCGCGCATCGTCGAGCAACACCTCGTCGCTGCCGACCTGGATCAGCAGTGGCGGCAGGCCGGCCAGGTCGCCGAAATTGGGCGAGGCCAGCGGATCGCGCGGATCGGCACCGCCGAGATACATCGCCGCCAGTTCCTTGATGCCCGCTTGCGTAATCATCGGATCGGCTTCGGCGCGCGAGGCATAGGTGCCGGTCTCGCAGGTGAGGTCGGTCCAGGGACTGAGAAGCGCGGCGGCCGCCGGCATCGGCAAGCCGTCGCGCCGGGCGGCAATGAGCACCGCCACGGCAAGACCGCCGCCGGCCGAGTCGCCCGCAAGCGCAATGGTGCCGGGCGCGTGGCCCGCATCGAGCAGCCAGCGATAGGCTTTCAACCCGTCATCGACGGCGGCCGGAAACGGATGCTCGGGCGCGAGGCGGTAGTCGACGCTCAACACGCGCGCCCGCGCCGCCAGCGCCAGACGCGCGGTCAGGTGGCGATGCGACACCGGCGAACCGAGCACATAACCGCCGCCGTGAAAATAAAGCACCACCGGGGCGTCGTCCGAATCGTTCGCGCGCGCCCATTCGGCATTGAGGCCATCGAGATCGGTTTGCATCACGGTGACGCCGTCGGGCACCGGAAACATCCCAGCATTGCCATCCATAACCCGGCGCCGTTCGGCCAACGGCAATTCGGCGCGTTTGCTGCGTTCGCGCACCAGCTCCTTCAGCCGCGCGATGCTCAGACCCCCGCTGTCATTGGACATTCCTGCCTCCCTATGGTTCGATCAAACGAGATTCGCGCTTCGCGACGCGCCTCCTCCGGGCGATGCTAGCAGGTGGCGAATGAGGCAGGCTTCGAAAATCGCAGGCTTTGAGAATCGTTGAGGCCACACGGTTTCGGTTTGGATTCATGAAAGACCAGTCCATCGATCGGTTACAGGACGAGCGGCGCAATCTGCGTTATGCGCGTACGGCGTGGCGCGCCTTTCTGCGTCTCGGCGCGGAAGATCGCGCGCGCGTTCGCGCCTTCGCCGAGACCCCGCGCGGCGCACCCGAAACGCGCGAGATTGCGCCCGGTCTCCTCTCCTGCCGCGCCGGCGGCAATCTGCGCATCGTCTTTTCGCAAACGGCGGGCGTCACCACCGTTCTGGCGCTGACCGGCGGAGCGGCGTCATGAGCCGCGACACAGCCGGCATGCCGCAGAAAATCGCCGGGCCGGACGGCGAGCCGCTTTTCGTCGTCGTGCCGGTTGCCGATTATGAGCGGCTGAAGCGCGCCGCGTAAGACGCCGCGGATATTCGCGCGGGCCGGGCCGCGCTTGGCTATGAGGGACTGGAGCCCGTCCCCGCCGCGGTCGCGCACCGCATTGCCGATGGCGAAAATCCGGTGCGCGTCTGGCGCGAACATCGCGGCCTCAAGGCGATCGAACTTGCGCGCGCCACAGGCATGAGCGCGCCTTATCTCTCCGAAATCGAAACCGGCAAGAAGGACGGCACCTTCCGCACCATGGCGGCGATCGCCGATGTGCTGGGCGTGTCGCTGGACGATCTCGCGCCGCCGGCCGACGAGGAAAGCCGCCGGGCGCGCGAGCGCCGGGCGCTGATCGACGGCGTCACCGCGCAGATCCGGAAACTGTCGGTGCTGGTGACCGGCCCCGGCGATTTCAACACCGCCGCGGTGCGCCGCGCGGTGACGCGGCTTGCGGCCGATGCGGTGGCGCTGAAGGCTGAGGGCGGCAAACTCGACAGCTGGCTCGACGAGGTGCTGGACGGGATCAGGGCCGTGCTCGATCTGGTCGACCGCGCCGAGGGCGACATCATCGGCACCGCGCGGACGGCCCGGCTGGAGCTTGAGGAGATCGTGTCGGGCCCGCAATTCGCAAGGGCGGCCGCGGTCGAGACGGAAGACGAGGCGGCGGCCTATGCGCCGCCAAGCGCGGCCGACTAATCCTCTTCGTCGATACCGCCGCCGGGCGCCTGCGTTTCGTTCGCCAGCCCCACATCCCAGCAATGCAGCGCAAGATCGGCACGATCGGTCGAGATCGTGTCGAAAAGTTCGCCCATGCGTTCGAGATCGGCCTTGCCGGGCAACGCGCCCTGGCGCTGATCGACGGCCGCCACGATCAGGTCGCCGAACTCCTTGCGGTTGAACCCGACCGCCTTGGCGAAAACCGAAAGCGGCTCGCCGCTCGCATCGTTCAGGATGCGGAACATCGTTCCCGACCGCAGATGCGCCAGCTCGGCCAGCCCCTCGGCCAGCGCGCTCATGCCGCTCACTGAAGCATTGGCGAGCAGACGATGCAAATGCACCTTGTCGGCCGGCGCGGGACGGCGCACCACCGACAGCGCGATCGCAAGTGCCGGGTCGAAGGAAAAATCGCCGGTCAGGATTTCGTCCAGCGCATTGTGAATGTGGCGGCGTTCGGTCGTGAAGCGGCTCAGTATTTCGAGCCGCAGCGGCGACGGCGCCCACCAGAAAATCTGATGTGCGAGGCGCAGCGTCAGTTCCGGACGGGCGAGCAGCGGCGCCACCAGTTCGGGCTCGGCGGCGCTTCGCCGCGCCAGCGTTTCGATCGCGCGCAGCGACAATTCGGCGGTGCCGTTTTCGAGCAGGCGGCAGATCAGGCCCGTGTCGCCGCCATCGATCAGCGCATCGGCGATTTCGCTGGTGAGATCCTTGCGCGCCGCCAGCGCCAGCAAATGCGCGGGGCTTCCCTCGCGCACCACCTGAATGAGGTCGCCCGCCTTCAGCGTATGTCCCTCGCTCAGGAGCGGCATCGCGATGTCGATGTCGTCGAGCGCCAGCACCATCGCCAGTTCGCGCGGCGCGTCGGCCTGCGGCGCGAGGCGTTCGGCGATGCGCTTGCGCATGGCCGGATCGAAGCGCGCGGCGAGCGAGGCCAGCATCGAATCGAGAATGCTGCGCTCCTGCGGCGAGATCAGCGAGGCCGGCAGCAAGGCGAGATCGGCCAGACGCCGCAGCATCGCGTCCTGATCGGCGCCGGCGCGCAGCGGCGCGTCCTCGTCGGTGGCGATGCCGTGAAAGGCCATGATCCTGCGGTTCCCGTTGGCGCGGGGGGGGGCGGTGCCCGCCCTTTTGCGCAATGTCGGGGCCTATCAGACCATCGCGGCGTTAAGGCTCCGTAAAGCATCTAGTGTCCTGAATCCGAAATTCGCTTCATTCCGCTGCAAGCTCCGGACGAATTTCGGATTCAATCAGGACACTAGCAAGCTAATGATTCTAGTGTGGTTTTGGATTTGAAGTTCGTTGACGAGGTTGCCGCAAAGAATGTAACGAACTTCAAATCCACCACACTAGGCCGGATTTGCCGCGGGGCGCGGCCGCGCCTATCCTCGGGGCCTTGGCTCACCGGCAAGGCGCTCCGACATGAAACACAAGGGACCCGCGGGCTTCGTCCTCGCAGCGGCACTGGCGCTTTCCGCCTGCGGCCTCGGCGTCAGCCAATACGCCGACGACCCCAACTACAAGACCGGTCATTCGGACGGCTGCTGGACCGCCACCTCCCGCGTGCCGGGCGACCCCTCCACGGTCGCCCGCAACGAAGAAGCCTACCGGATCGACGAGGCCTACAGGGCCGGCTGGAACGCCGGCTACAATGCCTGCCGCATCCGCGACGACAGCGGCGGCGCGGGCATGGGCGGCATGCCCGACAGCTCCGGCCGCGGCACCGGCGTGCACTGA
>NZ_JBBECC010000081.1:0-5010 GCF_040882025.1 Parvibaculum sp.
CGCGGCAGTTGCGCATGACCAAGCAGCTCCTCACGCAGAATGCCAGCGAGACCGATTTGAAGCTGGCGCAGAAGCGCGAGACCGATGCGTTGAAAATCTGCTGGACGACGCCCGAACATCACGAGGCGGTCGACGCTTTCCTCAACAAGCGCAAGCCCGACTTCAAGAAGGCCGCGACGCGGGCCGCCGAATGAGCGCGCCTTACGAAGTCGAACGCATTCCCTTTTTCCTGCACTGGCAGGAAAAGGCTGCCTTCAAGGAAACCTATGCAGGTGCGATGGACACCGTCGTCGTCGAGGGCCAGCACCTGAAGCCGAAAGGCGTCGCCTCGAAAACCGTGCTCGTCTTCATGCATCCGACGGGAACGATGAACCTGTTGCCGATGCCCAATGCGCTGGCGGCCGCCGGCATTGCCTGCCTCACCTGCGGCAGCCGCTATCCGCATAATGACTCAGCGCTGATCATGGAGAAGGTGCTGCTCGATCTCGGGCATTACATTCGCTATGCGAAGGAAAAGCTCGGCTATGAAAAAGTGATCCTGGCCGGCTGGTCGGGCGGCGGTTCGCTGTCGATGTTCTATCAAGCCCAAGCCGAGAAACCCTCGATTACCGCGACACCGGCGGGCGATGCGGTCGACATCGTCGGCGCTAAACTCATTCCGGCCGATGCGGTGTTGCAGCTCGCCGCGCATGTCAGCCGCGCCATCACGCTGACCGAATGGCTCGACCCGTCGATCCGCAACGAACAGGACCCGGACGACCGCGATGTCGGGCTCGATCTCTATAATCCGCAAAACCCCAACCAGCCGCCCTATACGGATGCCTTCATCGCGCGCTTCCGCGCCGCGCAGATCGCGCGCTCGGCGCGGATCGACGGCTGGGTCAGGGACAAGCTCGCGGCGATGAAGCGCGCGGGCCGCGCCAACGAGGAATTCTGCTTCGTCGTCCACGGCACCATGGCCGATCCGCGCTGGCTCGATCTTTCGATCGACGCCAATGACCGCAAGGGACCGAACTGGTGTTTCATGGGTGAGCCGAAAATCGTCAACATGATGCCGGCCGGCCTGGCGCGCTATTGTTCGCTGCGCGCCTGGCTGTCGCAATGGTCCTACCGGGAAAGCCGCGCCGACGGACCGAAATGCGCCGGCGACATTTCGGTGCCGGTGCTTGTGGTCGAAAACAGCGCCGACGACGCCTGCACGCCGAGCCATGCGGCGCGGATCTTCGCCGGCGTCGCCCATGACGACAAGGAGTTTCATGTGGTCAAGGGCGCGACGCATTACTATATAGGGCAACCCGACAAGATGGCCGAAGCGGTGGCGCTGGTCGCAGGCTGGTTGCGCAAGAAGAAACTTCTGGATTGAGTTCAATGAATGTCGTCGTGAATGCAGCGCCCGCGCGCCGCGAACTGGCGCTGGCGGACGGCGCGATCTCCTTTCTCGAATGGGATGATGGTGCGGGCAAGCCGCCGCTGCATTTCGCCCATGCCAATGGCTTCAGCGGCGGCACCTACAGGCGTCTGCTGGCGCCGCTGGCCGGCGAATTCCACATCCGCGCCTGGGACGCGCGCGGCCATGGGCACTCGACGCTCACGGCCGATCCCGCGAAACATCGCAACTGGTATGTCTATCGCGACGATCTGATCGCCATGGCGGAGGATTTTCGCGCGGCGACAGGGCAGAAAATCATTCTGATGGGGCATTCGATGGGCGGTGCCGCCAGCGTGATGGCGGCTTCGGAACGGCCCGATCTCGTGCGCGGCCTCGTGCTGATCGACCCGGTGATGACGCCGCCGCTGTTCCGATACATGATGAAATTGTGGCGGCTCACGGGCCGCAAGGGCGGGCCGATGTCGCTGGCCGACGGGGCCGAACGGCGGCGCGCGGTTTTCGAAAGCCGCGAAACGGCGGTCGACCGCTATTTCGGCCGCGGCGCCTTCCGCACCTGGCCGCGCAAATTCCTGGAAGACTACATCGAAAGCGGCACGCGCATCCGCGAGGACGGGCAGGCCGAACTCCTCTGCGCGCCGGCATGGGAAGCCGCCAATTTCCGCGCACATGGCCACAACATGAACCGCGCGGTGGCGAAGCTCAACGTGCCCTTCGCGCTTCTTTACGCCGCCGAAGGCTCGACCTGCCGCCAGCCCTTCCCGACGCTGATGCGCGCCCGCGACCGCAAGGCCCATATCGCCGAGGTGCCGGGCTCGACGCATTTCCTGCCGATGGAGTTTCCGGACGTCGTCATCGCCGAAGTCCGCAACTTCAAGGCGCGGCTGGAGGCGGAAGGGCGGTGAGGTCACGCGGGTAGCGCCGCATGCTTGTTCCATTATCTGAAATTCAATGTCACCCCGGGGCTTGTTGCGTTGACATCTCCCCCACCTCGTCTTTGCCGGGCTTGACCCACTGCTGTCCGGTTAAGAAGAGCAGGGTTTGATTCAAACCACTTGCGACACAGCACTTTCTCCCATTTTCGTCATGACCCGGCTCGTCCGGGTCATCCACGTCTTTCTTTCTTCTTTTCAGCTTTTACGTGCCGAAAAGACGTGGATGGCCCGAATAAATCGGGCCATGACGGATTTGGTTGGTGCCGAGAGCCTCATTCCTGCAATCGTTTTCGCTTAACCGGACAGCAGTGGAATAAATCGGGCCATGACGCCCAGGGGGATCAAAGCCCCAGGATCCGCTTCGCAATAATGTTCTTCTGAATCTCGTTCGAGCCGCCATAGATCGATTGCGCCCGCGCGCCGAGATAGCGCGCGACGGCAGGCGCCGCGCCGGCCGGCAGCGCCGTGTTGTGGGTCCAGTCGGGCGCCACCGCATCGGGGAAGGCGGGCAGGGCATAGAACCCGAAGGCTTCCATGCCCAGTTCGGTAATGTCCTGCGCCAGCTCGGTGGCGATGATCTTGAGGATCGAGGATTCGTTCCCCGGCGCGCCGCCTTCGGCAACCGAGGAGAGCGTCCTGAGCACCGTGATTTCGAGCGCGTCGAGCCGCGTTTCGAGATCGCCGAGCTTGCGCGCGAAAGCCGGCTCGGCGATGAGGCCGCGCGCCTGCGCGACGCTGCGAATATCGGCAAGCTGCGCCCGCTTGCCCGCCACATGCGCGTAGGACGTGCGCTCATGACCGAGCAGGTAATTGGCATAGTGCCAGCCCTTGCCTTCCTCGCCGATGCGGTTCTCGGCCGGCACACGCACATCCTCGAAGACCACGCTGTTGAGCGCATGCTTGCCGTCGATGGTGATGATCGGCTGCACGCTGATCCCCGGCGTCTTCATGTCGATCAAGAGGAAGCTGATCCCCTCCTGCTTCTTTTCTTCGTGGGAGGTACGCAGCAGGCAGAAAATCCAGTCGGCATGCTGGCCGAGGCTGGTCCATATTTTCGTGCCGTTGACGATATAGTCGTCGCCGTCGCGCGCGGCGCTGGCCTGCAGCGAAGCGAGGTCGGAGCCCGAGCCGGGTTCGGAATAGCCCTGCGCCCAGAAAATGGTGCTGTCGAGAATGCCGGGCAGGAAGCGCTTCTTCTGCTCCGCCGTGCCGAACGTATAGATGACGGGCCCGACATAGAGCAGGCCCATCGGTACGACGTTCAGCGCCCCGGCGCGCTCAAGCTCCTCGTCGAAGATGTATTTCTGGTTGGCGCTCCAGCCGGTGCCACCATCCGCCTTCGGCCAGTTGACGGCAAGCCAGCCCTTGGCCGCCATCGCCCGTTCGGATGTCTGGTAGTCGGTTTTCGCGGGCGAGGCGCCCGACGCCATCTTCTCCACGATCGCGCGCGGATATTCGTTTTCGAAAAAGTCCCGCACCTGCATGCGGAACTGTTCGTCCTGTTCGGAGAAGGAGAAGTCCATGTTTTCGGCCGCCCGGTCTGAATTTTCGTTGGCGGCAGTCTAGCGGGCGCCCGCTCCAAAGCAAAAGGGCCGGTGTTTCCACCGGCCCTTCGCATTTCCGAGGCGTTTGAGTGCCGGACTTAGAAGTCCATGCCGCCCATTCCGCCCATGCCGCCCATGCCGCCGCCGCCCATGCCGCCGCCGGCGCCGCCGCCATCTTTCTTCGGCGCTTCGGCAATCATGGCTTCCGTGGTGACGAGCAGCGCGGCGATCGAGGCAGCGTCCTGGAGCGCCGTGCGCACGACCTTGGTCGGGTCGATGATGCCGGCGGCCACGAGGTCGCAATACTCTTCCTTCTGCGCATCGAAGCCCCAGTTGGCCTGCTTCGATTCCAGCACCTTCTGCACGACGATCGAGCCTTCGACGCCGGCATTCTCGACGATCTGACGGATCGGCGATTCGAGCGCCTTGCGGACGATCGCGATGCCGGCCTGGATGTCGGCATTATCATCCGCGAGCTTGCCGACCGCCTTGGTGGCCATCAGCAGCGCCCAGCCGCCGCCCGGAACGATGCCTTCTTCAACGGCAGCGCGTGTCGCGTTCAGCGCGTCGTCGACGCGATCCTTGCGCTCCTTCACTTCCGATTCCGTGGCGCCGCCGACCTTGATCACGGCCACACCGCCGGCGAGCTTCGCCAGGCGCTCCTGCAGCTTCTCCTTGTCGTAGTCGGACGTCGTATCCTCGATCTGCCGCTTGATCTGGCCGACACGGGCTTCGATGTCTTTCTTCTTGCCCGAGCCGTCGATGATCGTGGTGTCGTCCTTGGTGATCGAGATGCGCTTGGCCTTGCCCAGCATGTCGAGCGTCACGGATTCGAGCTTGATGCCCAGATCTTCCGAGATCACCTGGCCGCCGGTCAGGATGGCGATGTCTTCGAGCATCGCCTTGCGGCGGTCGCCGAAGCCCGGCGCCTTGACGGCCGCGACCTTCAGGCCGCCGCGCAGCTTGTTGACGACGAGCGTGGCCAGCGCCTCGCCCTCGATGTCTTCGGCGATGATCAGCAGCGGACGGCCCGACTGCACCACGGCTTCGAGCACCGGCAGCATGGCCTGCAGGCTCGCCAGCTTCTTTTCGTGCAGCAGGATCAGCGGCTCTTCGAGCTCGGCGATCATCTTGTCGGCATTGG
>NZ_JBBECC010000082.1:0-4980 GCF_040882025.1 Parvibaculum sp.
TCTCCCCTCCGGGGAGAGGGAGGGAGCGGGCGTCAGCCCGCGGAAGGGTGAGGGGGCGCGGCGCCCTCTGCCCCCTTACGCAAACTCCATGATCACCGCATCGACGGCGAGGCTGTCGCCGGGGGCGGCGTTGAGCTTCTCGACCGTGCAGTCGAATTCGGCGCGCAGGATGTTTTCCATCTTCATCGCCTCGACGACGGCAAGCGCCTCGCCGGCCTTCACCTCCTGGCCGACCTCGACATGGATCGCTTTCACCAGACCCGGCATCGGGCAGAGCAGCAGCTTCGAGGTATCGGCGGCGACTTTTTCGGGCATCAGCGCGTTGAGGCGATGGCCGGTTGCCGTGCGCACGACCGCATGCGCCGAGGCGCCGCGATAACGCAGCACATAGCCCTGCTTGGCGCGGACGATCTCGACCGTCATCGAAATGCCGTCGACCTCGCCGCGGAAGACGGCCTGGCCCGGCACCCACTGGCTGCGCACGAGATGGCTCGCTCCCCGCGCGCCTTCCGCGTCGAGAAAGATGACGCGCAGCGCGCCGTTCGCGTCTTCCGCCGTGACGCGCTGGGTCCAGTCGCCGACCGAGGCGACCCATTCGGTCGGCAGCTTGCGCGGCCGGCCGGCGAGCTGGCCGGAAATCTGCACCGCGCGGGCGGCATGGACCGAATTGATGTAGACGGCAATCGCCGCGAAGCGCACCGCGCGCTCGTCGGCGAGCGCCACGCCGTGGAATCCTTCCGGGTATTCCTCGGCGATGAAGCCCGTCGTGATGTTGCCGGAGCGGAAGCGCGGATGCTCCATGATCGCATTGACGAAGGGGATGTTGTGCTGGATGCCCTCGATGTGGAACTCGTCGAGCGCGCCCGCCATATGTTCGATGGCTGCAAGCCGGTCCGGCCCATGCGTGCAGAGCTTGGCGATCATCGGGTCGTAGAACATCGAAATCTCGCCGCCTTCATAGACGCCGGTGTCGTTGCGCACGGTAAGGCCCCCCGCCGTTCCCTCCGCCGGCGGCCGGTAGCGCACGAGACGGCCGGTCGAGGGCAGGAAATTGCGATAGGGATCTTCGGCATAGATGCGGCTCTCGATCGCCCAGCCCTTGATCCTGACGTCGGACTGCTTGATGGCGAGCTTTTCGCCGGCCGCGACCCGGATCATCTGTTCGACGAGATCGATGCCGGTGATGAGCTCGGTCACCGGATGCTCGACCTGGAGGCGGGTGTTCATTTCGAGGAAATAGAAATTGCGATCCTTGTCGACGATGAACTCGACCGTGCCGGCGCTTTCATAGTCGACGGCCCTGGCCAGCGCCACCGCCTGCTCGCCCATCGCCTTGCGCGTCTTCTCGTCGAGGAAGGGCGACGGCGCCTCTTCGATGACTTTCTGGTTGCGGCGCTGGATCGAGCATTCGCGCTCCATCGCATAGATCACATTGCCGTGCTTGTCGCCCAGCACCTGGATTTCGATGTGGCGCGGCTGGGTGACGAATTTCTCGATAAAGACGCGATCATCGCCGAAGGAGGATTTCGCTTCCGACATCGAGGAGGCAAAGCCCTCGGCGACTTCCTTTTCCGACCAGGCGATGCGCATGCCCTTGCCGCCGCCGCCGGCCGATGCCTTGATCATCACCGGATAGCCGATTTCGTTGGCGATCTTGACGGCTTCCTTGGCGTCCTTGATGACGCCGAGATAGCCCGGCACGGTGTTCACTTTCGCGGCGTTGGCGAATTTCTTCGACTCGATCTTGTCGCCCATCACCTCGACGGCCTTGATGTTGGGGCCGATGAAAGCGATGCCGTTGTCGGCGAGCGCCTGCGCGAATTTCGCATTCTCCGACAGGAAGCCGTAGCCGGGATGGACGGCTTCCGCGCCCGTCTCCTTACATGCGGCGATAATCTTGTCGATGACGAGATAGGACTCCGACGCCGGCGCAAGCCCGATCGCCACCGCCTCGTCGGCCATCTCGACATGCAGCGCATCCTTGTCGGCGGCGGAATAGACCGCGACGGTGGCGATGCCCATCTTCTTCGCCGTCTTCATCACGCGGCAGGCAATTTCGCCCCGGTTGGCGATCAGGATTTTCTTGAACATCAGCGGTGACCTTGCGCGGCGGAAAATGGTGGCTCGATACAAACCAAAATCGTCACGGCCCGGCTTGTCCGGGCCGTCCACGTCTTGGCGGCAAAAAAGAAAGACGTGGATGGCCCGCCTTCGCGGGCCATGACGGCATAGGGGGAGAGGGCATGCGCCATCATCTTCCCTGCCTCACAACGGAATGTTGTCGTGCTTCTTCCACGGGTTCTCGAGCTCCTTGTGGCGGAGGAGCGCGAGCGCCCGCGCGATGCGGACCCGCGTGGAATGCGGCATGATGACCTCGTCGATATAGCCGCGTTCGGCCGCGACGAAGGGATTGAGGAAGCGGTCTTCATAGGCCTTGGTGTGGGCCATGATCTTCTGCGCGTCGCCGATATCGGCGCGGTGGATGATCTCGACCGCGCCCTTGGCCCCCATCACCGCGATCTCGGCGGTCGGCCAGGCATAGTTGATGTCGCCGCGGATATGCTTCGACGCCATCACGTCATAGGCGCCGCCATAGGCCTTGCGCGTGATGACGGTGACTTTCGGCACGGTGGCTTCGGTATAGGCGAAGAGGAGCTTCGCGCCATGCTTGATGAGGCCGCCATATTCCTGCGCCGTGCCCGGCAGGAAGCCCGGCACGTCGACAAAGGTGACGATCGGAATGCTGAAACAGTCGCAGAAGCGGACGAAGCGCGCCGCCTTGCGGCTGGCATCGCTATCGAGCACGCCCGCCAGCACCATCGGCTGATTGGCGACGATGCCGACCGTGCGGCCCTCGATGCGGGCAAAGCCGGTGATGATGTTTTTCGCGAAGCTTTCCTGGATTTCGAAGAAATCGGCCTCGTCGACGACCTTCAGGATCAGTTCCTTCATGTCGTAGGGCATGTTGGGATTGGAGGGGATCAGCGTGTCGAGCGACTTCTCGAAGCGGATCGCGTCGTCGAAGAAGGGCCGCTCCGGCACCTCGTCGCGGTTCGATAGCGGCAGGAAATCGACCAGACGGCGGATCTGCATCATCGCAATGACGTCATTGTCGAAAGCGCCGTCGGCGACCGAGGACTTGACGGTGTGGATCGACGCGCCGCCGAGCTGTTCGGAGGTCACGGTTTCGTTGGTCACCGTCTTCACGACATCGGGACCGGTGACGAACATGTAGGAGGTGTCGCGCACCATGAAGATGAAATCGGTCATGGCCGGCGAATAGACGTCGCCGCCGGCACACGGTCCCATGATCACCGAGATTTGCGGGATAACGCCCGACGCCATGACGTTGCGCGTGAAGACGTCGCCATAGCCGCCCAGCGCATCGACGCCTTCCTGGATGCGCGCGCCGCCGGCATCGAACAATCCGATGATCGGCGCGCCGTTGCGCATCGCCATGTCCTGGACCTTGGTCATCTTCTTCGCGTGGTTGCGCGAGAGCGAGCCGCCGAAGACGGTGAAATCCTTGACGAAGAGATAGACCGGACGGCCATTGACCGTGCCCCAGCCGGTGACGACGCCGTCGCCGGGAATCTTCTGCTTCTCCATGCCGAAATCGTTGCAGTCATGCTCGACGAACATGTCGAACTCCTCGAAGGAGCCCTCGTCGAGCAGCAGCTCGATGCGCTCGCGCGCGGTCAGCTTGCCGCGCGCATGCTGCGCGTCGATCCGCTTCTGGCCGCCGCCGAGCCGCGCGATGGCGCGCCGCTCCTCAAGCCGACGAAGAATGTCCTTCATACCGCCCCCTGATACCGGAGAATCGGCGCCGTCGAACGGGGGAAAACCCCCGGCGCCACACATGTCGCACACAGGCCGTTGCGGGCTCTGAATAGCACCGAAATCTCCTTTTTGCCAATGGCTTGGCCGCCATTCCAAAGGGCGGGGTTTACGTTACGTCAGAGAGCAAATCGAGGAAACGGCTTGTTTCGAGAAGCTCGGCGCGGCGGCGCGCCAGACGCGCCTCCTCTTCGGCGTCGCGGCCCGAAATCTCCATCTGCCAGGCCTCGTCGAGATGGGCGGCGGCGAAGGCCGCGGCGGCATCGAGACGGCGTTCGATGAGCGCGAGGCCGAGAACGGCCGAGCCCGTCAGCGTGACCGCATTGTGGAGCGCGGCGAGGCGGAAATGATCGAGCCCCTCGAGCGCCCGGCCGTAAGCCGCGCGCGCGGCCTCGTCCTGCGCGACGTGAACGATGCCGGTGGTGACCTTGAGGCGGATGCCATGCGCCGCTTCCGCCCATTCGATGAGCGGGTCCCAGGCCTCGGCCTGGCGGCGGACAAGCGTGGCGGGAGCATCGGCGCGGTAGCACAGGAGATCGCTGCCGGCGAAGCCCGCGATTTCGGCGATGACGGCGGCGCGGCGCGGCTGGACGAGATCGAGCGCGGTGTTGGCGAGCTTTGTGAGCCACATCGAACGCGGGTCGATATAGTCGGTTTGCGCCGCCCATTCCTCCGCCATGGCGCGGGCAAGCGCCGCATAGGGCACGGCGAGCACCTGCTTCGACGGCGTCTTGACGCTGCGCCCGTCGAGCAGGACCGCATGGCCTGTTTCGACGGGACCGGCTTCGGCGCGCTTGTAGAAGCGCTTCGGCAGGCGCGGCTTGTCGCGCCCCGGATGCGGCGGCTGCTCGTCCAGCGTGCGGTTGCGCGCGAGATCGAAAATGGCGGCGATGGCCGCGGTGTCGTCCTTCTCGGTCATTGGCCGAAAATTCCGCGCACCGCATCGCCGATGCCTTCAGCGGCACCCTCAGCCGCGCCGCCGATGGCGCCGCCGACATCGCGGGCCGCGCCCGTGACGCCGCCCGATTCCTGCTGCGCCGCGGCCGCCGCCGCGCCGCAATCGCCGCTCGAGGCGACCGAGCCCGATCCGGCGCTCATCAGCGGCAGCAGCGCGCCGATGCCGCCCGTCAGTGCCGCGCCGCC
>NZ_JBBECC010000083.1:0-4891 GCF_040882025.1 Parvibaculum sp.
GAATTGTGGGGCGGACGGTCGGGCATTGATTGCCGTTGCGGCAAATATTATGGAAACTTCATTGAATCGGCTTCGCGCGCATTCGTCCATGCGCCGGAGCGCGAATCTTCAAGCCCGCCTGAAATTGCAATGAGCGAATCCATATTTAAGGGACTTCGCCGGTTGCGAGTCGTCGCGCTCGATTTATTTCACCTCCGGCGAGTCATTCGCTTTTGCGCCGCTTGCGCCCATCGAGAATTGCCAAGAGGCGGGCGATTTCGACCGGACCGAGCTCGGCGATCTCCTCGGCAAGACGGTTCGCCGCTTCCGTTGCCTCGGGGGCAAGACCTGACGTGTCGATGACGATGCGCGGATGGGACAGCCGCGCCAGCCGCTCCAGTTCTTCGGCTTCGTCCCAGATCACGTTGAAATAGCCGACGATCGCCTGCACGAGCCGCCAGCTCGGGCGGCCACGCTTTCCGTGCTCCAGCGCCGAGAGATAGGCCGGCGTCACCCTCAGCGCCGCCGCCATCTCCTTCATGGTCACGCCGCGTGCGCGGCGCAGCTCACGCAATTTCTTGCCGAAGGGCGTCATCGTTTCTTGCGCAGCCAGATGTAAAAGGCACCGCCACCGCCATGTTTCGGATGAGCCGGCTGGAAGCCCGAAAGGTGGGTGCGGAAGGCTGCCTCCTCAAGCCAGCGCGGCACGGCGCTGCGAAGCACGCCTTGGCGCTCGGGCACTTCATAGAAGTCCGCGCCATGCAGCGTGTGGCGGGCATAGGGCGATGCGCCCTTGCCCGTGATGACCAGCACACAGCGCAGACCCCGTGCCCGGGCGCGGGTCAGGAAAGACAGCAATGCGTCATGCGCCTCATGCTGGTTATGGCCGTGAAGGTCGAGCGTCGCCTCGACTTCCGCCTGCCCGCGGGCAAGACGCTGGCTGACGCGGCGATCGAGACCCGTCAGCGGGGGCGGCTCCGGCGGGCGTGCTTTCGGGGGCTTGAGAAGCGCCGGTGGCGACACCCGGAAGACGACGGGTCGCGCAGCCGGAGGAATGGCCGCCACGCGTTCGGCGGGCTCGGCCGGCAGGATTTCGGCGTCGGCTTTCTTCCGACGGCGGACGAGCGGCTTTGCATCCTTCACCACGGCGCGCCAGAGCTTGCGCTCTTCTTCGGTCAGCGGGCGGACGCGGCGGCGTGGAACCTTTTTGCCGTCGTCGGTCTTGTTGCCGCCGGTTGCCATTTCCGCGCTCCCGGCTATCGGGGCGCGATGGTTTTCGGCAACAGCGCCACCAGCTCACCTTCGGCCTTCATGCGTCCCGCGATCTCGCCAGGCTCGTCGCCCGAGCCGAAAAAGATGTCGCCGCGCTGAACGCCTTTTATGGCCGAGCCCGTATCCTGCGCGACCACGAGATGCGCGAAGGGCACCTCGCTGCCGCCGTCGGGCGAGGGGTGGCGCGTCGTCAGCCAGAACAGGGCACCCAGCGGGTGATGCGCGCGATCGACGGCGAGGCTGCGGCGCGGTGTCAGGTTCACCTGTTCGGCGCCGGGGGGGCCCAGTTCCGGATCGATATTTCTCAGTATACGGAAGAAAATATAGGAATCGTTCCGCCGCATGACGTTGCGGCCCTCCGCCGGATTGGCTTCCATCCAGCCACGGATCGTCTGCATCGAGACTTCCTCGCGCGGGATGGCGCCGCGGTCGATCAGGATTTTTCCGATGGAGGTATATTCGTGGCCGCTTTTCGCCGCGAAGGCGAGGCGGACCGTTTCGCCGCTTTCGAGACGCACCCGGCCCGAACCCTGCACATGCAGAAAGAAAGCATCGACCGGGCTTTCGAGCCAGACCAGCGCCAGCGATCCGTGATCGAGCGCGCCGTCCTCGATTTCACTGCGGGTCGGAAAACCGGCGCCGCCCGCGCGCATCACAAAACCCGGCGGCGGCGCAAGGATGGGCGTTTGATAGACCCCATGCCGGGTCAGCGCGCCGCGCATTTCAGGTTCGTAATAGCCGGTGAAAAGACCGCGCTCCGCCGGCAGGCGGACCGGCAGGAACCAGTGTTCGAAAAACCCGCGCGCCGAACCCGGTGCGACCGGTTGAAGCGCGGCGGCGCAGGCCGGCTGCCAGTCGCCGGCGCGGCCATGGATCGAGGAGGTGCCTGTCTTGCTGTCGAGCGGTGCGGCGGCATCGAGCTTGACGATGCGCGTACAGGAGCGCGCGAAGGCCGCCAGCGCGGCGGCATGATCGTCGTCGGCCCAGCCGGGCAGATCGGCGAAACTCATTATGCGGGAATCGGCGCGAGCCTCCATGACATGCGCCCCCGGCGCGCAGGAAAGAACGGCGAGCAGAACAGCGATCGGAAAGAAAAGGCGCGCAGCCCCGCGCATCGCCGCGTCCGTCAGGCGGAAGCGCCGGTCGCGACCAGCTTCCAGTTCGGGTCGCGGCTCTTCACGTCACGCTCGAAGGTCCAGATATCGTTGACCTCGCGGATCGTCACCGGGTCGCCTTCGATCACGACGCCGTCGGCGTTCTTGACGCAGGAGGTCAATTGGCTGCGGAAGCTGATGGTGAGGCGGGCGCGGCTGCCGTCGAGCGAGGCGGAACTCAACACTGCCTTGTCGATGCCGATGAAGCTTTGCTCGACATGCTGACCCTTCTTGTCACGCTCGGCGATGGCGGCTTCGAAGCCTGCGAAAACATCGGCGCTCAACAAGGGCCGCAGCGCGGCGCGGTCGCCTTCCGCGAAAGCCGTGACGATCATTTCATAGGCCGCGCGCGCGCCGCCAAGAAATGCTTCGGCATCGAAGCCGCGGTCGATCCGCGCAATCGCATTCAGCGCATCGGCCAGCGGCGTGCCATCCTCGGCAATGCCGCGCCAGCGGTTGCGGATTTCGAACGGCTCGGCGAAGGGATCGCCCGCCGCATCGACGGTGCGGCCGCGGGCCGCGCTTTCGGCCTGTCCGGCGCGCGGGCGGGTGGGCAGCGTAACGACCTTGTCGTTGCCCGACGGATTGGGACCTGCGGGGTTGCCTGTGTCGGAATAGGGATCGTAAGGCGGGCGCTCATGGCCGGTGCGTCGGCCAAGCACGCTTCTGAGCTTCAGAAAGACGCCGACCGCGATTGCGAGCAGAATGATGTTGATAAGTGTCAAGCCGCCGTCCATTCGCTCGATGAGCCTTGCCTGTGAACCGGCGCCAACCTTGCCGGCTTCTGGTTTAAAGAGCGCAACAACAACGCCGCGCCGCCTTGTGGGTGACGCGCACCGTGCTGCTCGCTACTGTATCTATAACCTAGGGCAATCGAAGCGGTTTTGCTACCGGAGCCGTCGCGACGGATTGCCCTCCATTTTGCCCTTGCGGGCCTCATTGCCGCTGGAAGTGCCTTGCCTGTCCTCATTTTCCTGATCCTTGCCGGCCTGCCGCTCGCCGAGATCGCCGTCTTCATCGAAGCGGGCGAGGCGATCGGTCTCTGGCCGGTGATCGGCCTTGTGACACTGAGCGCGTTTGCCGGCGTCTGGCTGATGCGGCTGCAAGGTCCGGCGACGCTGCAGCGGGCGCAAGCCGCCCTGCAACGCGGCGAGCCGCCGATGGCCGAGATGCTGGATGGCGCGATCCTGTTCATCGCCGCCGTTCTTATGGTTACTCCAGGTTTCCTGACCTCGGGCGTCGGCCTTCTGCTGCTGGTCGCGCCGTTGCGCCGCAGCGTGGCGCGATATGCCGCACGCCGGATTGCGCTGCGGGCCGAAGTTCATGTTCGTACCGCCCATATGCGGCGGGGTCCCGATGGCGGCCCGATCATCGAAGCGGAAGACTGGGAGGTCGAGGAGGAGCAAGGCGATGCGTGCGAAAAAGAGCCGGCCGCGCGCCGATTGCCGCCGAAGTCCTCCGACGATTGAGGGACCGGATTTCTTGTCGCCAATGACGTTCCGTGGTAGCCAGCAGCCTCATATTTGCCGAACGAATGCTTTTCTGAGGAATACCGGGAGCGGCCAGAATGTCGGATCAAAATACAACCAATGAAGCGGACGCTGCCGGTCAACCGGCCATCGCGCAGCTTCGTGTGCTGACCCAGTATGTGAAGGATGTTTCGTTCGAGAATCCGAACGCGCCGCAATCGCTCGGACCGACCGACGAGCAGCCCGGCATCTCGGTGCGGGTCGATGTCGGCGTCCAGCGCATGAGCGACACCGACTATGAAGTGGCCCTGAAGCTCGGCGCCGAGGCCAAGACCAAGGACCGGACAATGTTCCTGGTCGAACTCGATTATGCCGGTCTCTTCCGGCTGACCAACATTCCGGAAGAAAATCTGGAAGCCGTGCTCGTCGTCGAATGCCCGCGGCAGATTTTTCCCTTCGCGCGCCGGATCATCGCCGACCTGACGCGCGATGGCGGCTATCCGCCGCTGATGATCGATCCGATCGATTTCGTCAGTCTCTATCAGCAGCGCCGCCAGCAGATGGCGCAGGAGCCAGCCGGCGCCGGCCAGCCCAACTGATTTCAGCCGATTGATCCTGGCGAACTAGCTCTTCGCCGCCCGCCACAAGGGCTCGCCGCGCAAGCCGCCGATAAAGGCGTCATGCGCTTCGCGTTCGGCATCGGTCAGGCGCGGGGCGAGCGGTTCGGGCCGCGGACGGGCCTGCGATTTTACAGGTTCCGCGCCGCTCACACGCGCGGCCTCGATGTCGGCCTGAAGCACGAGGCCCGGCTGCCGCCCGCCCTTCAACTCCAGATAGACCTCCGCCAGCAATTCCGAGTCGAGCAGCGCGCCATGTTTTTCGCGCCCCGAATTGTCGACATTGAAGCGGCGGCACAGCGCGTCGAGATTGTTCTGCGCGCCGGGGAACTTGCGCCGGGCGATGTCGAGCGTATCGATGGCGCGCGCCATCGGCAGGCCGGCGCGGCCGATGCGCTTG
>NZ_JBBECC010000084.1:0-9222 GCF_040882025.1 Parvibaculum sp.
AGCACCTCCGCGATTTCGTCGGCGCTGTCGAGCACACGCGTCTGCGCCTTGCCGTCAAGGCCGCGGATCTTGAAATCGCGGTTGAGCAGCGAGAGCCACTTGCCATCCTGCGGCCGTCCGGCAATCAGGAACTGGACGAAGATCGAGGAAGGATGCGTCGAGGTATACCAGCTCGCGACATCATAGTCGGTGCGGCGATGCGGCTCCATCGTGAACCGGTAGATCGGCACCCACTCGCCGCCTATCTTCGCCTGGAGTTCGAACCCGTCTTTATGGTCGAGCAGGCGGCGCGGCTCATGCGGCGTTTCCTGTTCGATGCCGGTTTCGAAGCGGATCGGCCCCGTCATGGTGAGGCCGCCGAAGCCGACATCGGCGAGGAACGGGCCTTCGGGCAGTTCAACCCGCATCAACATATGCGAACGGGCCGTGTCCACTTCCTCCGGCGACATCCACCGGACGCGCCCGATCAGCGTCGTCAGGTCAAAACTGAGCTGACGCAATACGGCCGCGAAGAGACCGTTGACCTCGAAGCAATAGCCGCCGCGCCCGTCCGTCACGAGCTTCTTCTGCAGCGAGGCATGATCGAGCAGGATCGGCCGCTTCGCCAGCACGTCGAGATTCTCGAAGGGAATCGAAACTGCGTGGGCGTAATGGATCGCCTTCAGCGTATCGAGCGTCGGCGCGCGCGAGCCGGAATAGCCGATCCGTTTGAAATAGGCGTCGAGGTCGATCGGCGTATCGCTGCTCATGGCAGGGCTCCGGAAAAAGACAGGATCACGCCCATATAGGAATGGCGCCTCCGATTGGAAGCGCCATTTTTGCAAATCGTTTCGAGCCAATCACTTCATTGTCGGAATGACGAAGGAGGAGGCTTCCTTGACGCCGCCTGTGGGCCAGCGCGACGTCACCGTCTTGATATGGGTCCAGAACTTCACGCCTTCGGTGCCGTGCTGGTTGGTGTCGCCGAAGGCGGAACGTTTCCAGCCGCCGAACGTATGATAGGCGAGCGGCACGGGGATCGGCACGTTGATGCCGACCATGCCGACCTGAACGTTGGAGGCAAAGGTGCGCGCCGCATCGCCGTCGCGCGTGTAGATCGCGACGCCATTGCCATATTGATGCCTGGTCGGCAGATCGGCGGCTTCCCCAAAACTCTTCGCGCGCACGACCTGCAACACGGGCCCGAAGATTTCGTCCTTGTAGCTCTGCATATCCGGCGTCACGCCGTCGAACAGCGAGCCGCCGAGGAAGAAGCCGTTCTCGTAGCCCTGCAGTTTGAAGCCGCGGCCGTCGACCAGAAGCTTCGCGCCTTCCTTGACGCCCATTTCGATATAGGAGCTGACCTTGTCCATATGAGCCTTGGTGACGAGGGGCCCGTAATCGCTGTCGGCGGCGGAGGAGATACCGACTTTCAGCGCCTGCACGCGCGGCACGAGCTTTTCGACGAGACGATCGGCGGTCTCTTCGCCGACCGGCACCGCAACGGAAATCGCCATGCAGCGCTCGCCGGCCGAACCGTAGCCCGCGCCGATCAGATCGTTCACGACCTGATCCATATCGGCGTCGGGCATGATGATCGCGTGGTTCTTCGCGCCGCCCATCGCCTGCACGCGCTTTCCATGCGCGGTGCCGGTGGCGTAAACATACTGCGCGATGTCGGAGGAGCCGACGAAGCTGACGGCCTGGATCGTCGGATCGGCGAGGATCGCGTCGACCGCTTCCTTGTCGCCATTGACGACATTGAGGACGCCCGCCGGCGCACCCGCTTCCATGAAAAGTTCGGCGAGCCGGATCGGTACGGAGGGGTCCTTCTCCGATGGCTTCACAATGAAGGTGTTGCCGCAGGCGATGGAGACGCCGAACATCCACATCGGGATCATGGCCGGAAAGTTGAAGGGCGTGATGCCGGCGCAGACGCCGAGCGGCTGACGCATCGAATACATGTCGATGCCGGGACCGGCGCCTTCCGTGAACTCGCCCTTCATCAGATGCGGAATGCCGCAGGCGAACTCGATGACTTCGAGGCCGCGCTGCACGTCGCCCTTCGAGTCCGCGATGACCTTGCCGTGTTCGGATGAAAGCAATTCGGCAAGCTCGTTCATGTTGGCTTCGAGCAGCCGCTTGAACTCGAACATGACGCGCGCGCGGCGCTGCGGATTGGTGGCGGCCCAATCGGGAAACGCCTTCGCCGCAACCTCCACCGCGGCGCGAAGCTCCGCGGCGCTCGCCAGCGGCGTTCGCGCCGTCACCTCGCCGGTATTGGGATTGGTTACATCGAGGAAGCGCCCGCTGGTGCCCTTGACGTGCGTGCCGCCGATGAAATGCGTCAGATCCTTCGCCATGAGCGTCTTGCCGCGAACCCGCTTCCACCGGCCCGCGCCTCCCTTTTTGTGGCTGTCGGGGTCTGTTTAGCGTGTGGTCCGACAGGGCGGCAAGGGCCGTCGGGGCCGATTCAGCGGCCAGCCGCCCGATTCGGAGGGTGGGAAGGCCGTGACCTGACGTCAACAGGGCAAAAGAATCCTCATAATCGGCCCTTTCCCTGTGGCCTTTCGGCCCAAATCATCACTAACATTGCGTCCGGGCGCCTGTCGAAACGGAGCGGGAGACACCGGGGGGCCCTTTTCAGGCTGCGGGGATTGAGCGGCCGGGGTGAAACAAATGGGCGAAACGACCGCCAAGAGGAAATGATCATGTCCAATTTCATGAAGACCGCCATTGCCGTCATCGTACTCGCTGTTGTGCTGGTGATCGGGTATCGGATGATGAACCCGGAAGACGCGACCGTCGGCGAGACCATCGACGGCATGATCGAAGACACCGGCGATGCCGCAAGCGACGCGATGGACAGCATGGGCGAAGCCGCCGACGACACGATGGACGCAACGGAAGAAGCGGCCGACGACGCGATGGACGCGACGGAGGAAGCCGCCGAAGACACCGGAGAGGCCGCCGACGAGGCGATGGACGACATGTCCGGTGACGCTGCAGGCGACGATGCCGGCGGCGCGATGGAAGAGGAAGCGCCGGTCGAATAAGACCTGCCGCTTTCGAAGGGACACGAACGATCCGGCCCGCGCCGTCCGCATGGGACAGGGCGGGCCGTTTCGCATTCGGGATTAGTCGCCGCTGCGTGCCGGCACGGGCGCCGTTTCGATGCCGCCAAACCACCGGCGGCGCAGCCAGAGTGCGACGCTGACCAGCGCGATCAGAACCGGCACTTCGACCAGCGGCCCGATGACGGTGGCAAAGGCGACCGGCGACGCGATACCGAATGCGGCAATGGCGACCGCGATCGCGAGTTCGAAATTGTTGCTGGCCGCCGTGAAGGAAAGCGAGACCGTGCGCGGATAATCGGCGCCGAGCAGCCGGCTCATCGCGAAGCTGACCAGAAACATGATGACGAAATAGAGCGCCAGCGGCACCGCGATCCTGAGCGCGTCGAAAGGCAGCGCCAGTACCGCTTCGCCCTTCAGCGCGAACATGACGGCGATGGTGAAAATGAGCGCAATCAACGTGATCGGAGCGATGCGCGGCAGGAAGCGGTTGTCATAGGCCGCCGCCCCGATGCGCGGACGCAGCCAGCGCCGCGTCAGCCAGCCGGCCCCGAAAGGAAGGCCAAGATAGAGCGCGACGGCGCCGGCGATCACCCAGAAGCTCACCGCAATCACCTGCCCCTCAAGCCCGAAAAGCGGCGGCAGCACGGCCAGGAAAAACCATGCATAAACACTGAAAAAGAGCAGCTGGAACAGGCTGTTGAAGGCAACGAGGGCGGCCACATATTCGTTGCTGCCGCGCGCAAGCTGGTTCCAGACGATGACCATGGCGATGCAGCGCGCCAGCCCGATGAGAATGAGGCCGGTCATATAAGCCGGCTCGTCGCTGAGGAAGAGGACGGCGAGGCCGAACATCAGGAACGGCCCGATCAGCCAGTTCTGCACCAGCGACAGCGCGAGAACCTTGCGGTCCTCGAAAATGCGCGGCAATTCCTCGTAACGCACCCGCGCCAGCGGCGGATACATCATCAGGATCAGGCCGATGGCGATCGGAATGTTGGTCGAACCGATGGAGAGCGCGTCGAGCGCGGCCGCCGCGCCCTCGAAAACCGAACCGATGGCGACACCCGCCGCCATCGCGGCGAAAATCCAGACGGTCAGGTACCGATCGAGAAAGCCGAGCTTTTGCGGCGCTTCTTCCGCCACCGCCATCATCCCGCCTCCACGGCGCCGCGGCCGAGATCGGCGAGCTTTTTCTTCAGGGCGAGCCTGTCGAGCGAGCGCAGCGGCAGGTTGGTGAAGATGTCGATACGCGTGCGAATCTGCCGGAAAACATCGAGAAAAAAGGCGTGTTTCTCGGCGTCGCTGCCCTCGAAGGCGGCGGGATCCGCGAAAGGCCAATGCGCCGTCATCGGCTGGCCGGGCCAGATCGGACAGACCTCGCCGGCCGCGTTGTCGCAGACGGTGAAGACGAAATCCATCTTCGGCGCGCCGGCAACGGCGAACTCGTCCCAGGATTTGGAGCGCAATCCCTCGGTACAGAGCTTTGCCGCTTTCAGAACGTCGAGGGCGAAGGGATTGACCGTGCCGCCCGGATGGCTGCCGGCGCTGTAGGCCTTGAAGGGCCGCCCCGGCAGCGAATTGAGATAGGCCTCCGCCATGATGCTGCGCGCCGAATTGCCGGTGCAGAGAAAGAGGACATTGTAGCTTTCGCCGGATTTTTCCGTTGCACCGCTCATAGGGTTTTCCTTTTCAGATCAGCAACATACGGAGACGGATTTGGTCTCCGGCGCGCAGGGCGCGAGCGTTCCGCAGGCGCCCTGGCAGCAATCGTCGAGCAGAAACCCGGTCAGCCCCAGCATCGCATCGAGATCGGCCTTGTAGACGATCGAGCGCCCCTCGCGCCGCGAGGTAACGAGACCGGCACGGGCAAGCTCCTTGAGATGAAAGGAGAGGGTCGCAGGCGGCACGGAGAGCGTCAGGGCGATGTCGCCCGCGGCCAACCCGCCCTCGCCCTCCACGGGCATATGGGCGCGCACCAGAGCACGGAAGATCGCCAGGCGGGTCTCCTGGGCAAGCGCGGCGAGCGCCGGTATGGCGGTTTCTATTTCCACAATTTTAAAAATATAAAACTATTTTGGCGGCGTCAAGAGACAGCGCGCGACAGCGAAAACCCCCCTCTGTCACGGAACTGTCAAAAAACTGTCACAAAAGTCCCTGCCGGTTCACCATCGAACCGCTCACTGTTCGCACCTGAGCGGATGGTCACGCTCGAGCAAAAACTTGTCCCCGTTTTCGGGGCGTCCCGGGCCGGCGCCGAGTGACTCGTTTTATCCCCGACCCCGGAAATAGAGCGCCGGGGAGAAGTTTTTTCAGATTCCGGACGCAAAAATTCGACGGAAAGGGGTCCGGACCCCATTTAAAGAACAGCGGACCCTCCACACCGTCCGTCGGAATTGGGCATATCCTGCCGGAAACCCCGCCTTTACGCGTCGGGGCCATGCTCGCAAGGAACCTCCGGCGTCAGCATCCCTCAAGATCTGATGCCGCGGCCCGTGCCGTCTATCCCCCCTTGACGGCGCGGGCCGGCTTCCTCGGGCGAAAACAATCCGTCAACGGACTATTTGCGCAAGGACGCCAGCCGCAAGCCTTCGAGCAGCGCGTCGATCTCGGCGGCGAAGGCGCGGCGCGCGGCCCGGGGCCGGGCGGCATCGCCAATCTCGCGCGCGGCTTCGCACAAGGCGCCAAGCAGCAGCAACGCCAGCGGCCGGAAAGGCCGCCGCGCGATAAAACCCGCAGCGGCCGAAGCTTCAAGCCCCGCGATCATCATGCCGAGCGCATAACGCGCATCGATTTCGTGCCAGAGTTCGGAGCCGAGGACCGCCGGCCCGTCCTGAAAGACGATGCGCTGGACATCGCGCCGGAGCGCTTCGGTGAGAAAGGCGTCGCACCCCGCCTTGAAGCCCGTCCAGGGATCGGCGGCGCGCGAGGCGAGGCCCACGCGCTGCGTCAGCTCTTCTTCCACGGTCTCGAAGACCTCGAGGAAGATCGCCTTCTTGTCCTTGTGGTGATGATAGAAGGCGCCTTTGGTGAGACCGGCCTGTGCCGCAATCTCGTCGATCGAGGTCGCCTCATAGCCCCGCGCGGTGAAAAGCGCCCGCGCCGCCTGCGAAAGCGCCGCCAGGGAGGAGGCCGTCCGTTCTTCCTGCCGCGCCATGACGCTCCATCGTGCCGCTTGAAAACATACCTCAAGTATGTTTTACATACTCCGGGTATGCAAATGACCCGCCCGCGCCGCAACAGGAGGACGCCATGCCGAGCCCGGAACGCGTTGCCGATTTCATCGCCCATGTGAAGGCCGACCGGTTTGTGGCGGCAATCGAGCGCTTCTATACCGAGGACGCGACGATGCAGGAAAACGCCGCCCCGCCCCGCGGCGGCCGCGACGCCCTTGTCGCGCATGAGCGCCAGGTGCTCGCCGCCGTGAAGTCGATCCATGCGAAAAAGGCCGATTGGCTCCTGATCGACGGCGACCGTGTTGTTATCAATTGGGTGTTCGAGATCACCGGGCCCGACGGCAAGACGCGCGTGATGGAGGAGATCGCCTGCCAGGACTGGCGGGACGACCGGATTTTCCGCGAGCGCTTTTTCTTCGATCCCGCCTCCATCGTCGAGCGCCCCGGCGGCGTTTGACCCAACCCGCGAAGGAAACAGCCCGATGACAACACCGACACAGGCCGAAAAGGCCGCAAGCTTTGCGAAACTGCACACGGCGGGCTGCTTCGCGCTGGCCAATGTCTGGGACATGCCGAGCGCGGCGCTGGTGGCCGAAGCCGGCGCGGCGGCGCTGGCGACCTCCTCGGCCGCTGTCGCTTTCGTGCATGGGCTGCCGGACGGCGAGAAAATTTCACGCGATCTCATGCTGGCGGTCGCGGGCAACATCGCCCGGCGGATGCCGCTGCCGGTGAGCGCCGATCTCGAAGCGGGCTACGGGCCGGCGCCGGAAGACGTCGCCGAAACGGTGCGGCTTGCGATCGAGGCGGGGCTCGTCGGCTGCAACATCGAGGACCGCGACCCGCGCACGGGCAAGCTCTTTGCCTTCGACGACGCGGTCGCCCGCATCCGCGCCGGGACGGAAGCCGCAAAGACGGCGGGCCTGCCCGACTTCACGCTCAATGCGCGCACCGACCCCTACCTCATCGGTTTCGGCACGGCGGAGGAAAATTTCGCGGAAGCCGTAAAGCGCGCCAATGCCTATCTTGGCGCCGGCGCGGGCGCGGCCTTCGTGCCGGGCCCGGCGGATGCAAAGACCATCGGTGCGCTCGTTGCCGCGATCGGCGGGCCGCTCAATGTGATGGCGCTGCCGAAGACGCCGCCGCTTGCCGAGCTTGCCCGCCTCGGTGTCCGCCGGTTGAGCCTCGGCTCGGGCCTGATGAACGCAACCTACGGCTATACGCGCCGCATGCTGGAAGAGCTGAAGGAAAAAGGCGAATTCGGCTTCATCGGCGAGGGCGTCTCGTTCATGGAGTTCATGCAGCTCCTCGGCAAATATCGCTGAGGTGATAGTCTCTCCCCGATGCACGGCAAGTGAAACGCGAGGGGAGAGCCATGATCGTCATTACCGGAACGGCGAAGATCGCCGATGAAAACCGCGCCGCTTTCAAGCCTGTCGCCGAACGTCAGGTGACGCTCTCGCGCGCCGAGCCCGGCAATGTTTCCTACAGCTATTACGAAGACCAGATGGCGCCGGGGCGCTTTTTCTTCTACGAGGAATGGAAGGACCGCGCCGCCGTCGACTTCCATTTCACACAAGCCTATTGTCTCGAATTCATCGAGGCGGCGCGCAAGCTCGCCGAAACGCCGCCGGAAATCTCGATCCGTGAAGTCATGGTGAAGGAAGGGTAAATCGTCCGCTGGCGGATCGCTCCCGCAATACATAATTCGTCATGGCCCGCGCAGGCGGGCCATCCACGTCTTCACTGCATCGAAAAGAAGAAAAGAAAGACGTGGATGACCCGGCCAAGCCGGGTCATGACGAGGTTGGTGGTTGGGAGACAGCCGCCGCGTTCACCTCGTATTCAGACCTTGGGGCATAGGATTTTCTCAAGACGGCGCCGGATGAACGCGCCGGAATTTCGGGTCCCAGGCCCCGGCTGCGTCGCGAGCGCCCCGGCATATCCTGGCCCTCCCAAAACCCGGCCCGCAACTCGCAGGGGCCGGGTTTTTCTTTTGCTGCAGCACTCAGACCGGATCGTGGCAAACGGCCTCGACATTGTAGCCGTCCGGATCGAGCACGAAGGCGCCGTAGTAGTTCTCGTGATATTCGGGCCGGAGCCCCGGCTTGCCATTGTCGCGCCCGCCCGCCGCCATCGCCGCCTTGTAGAAGGCATCGACCGTGGCGCGGTCGGCGGCGCGGAAGCAAACGTGAAGCTTCGGCGCGACATCGCCGCGACCGTCGATCCAGAAATCGGGCTTTGGCGCGATGCCGAAACCGCCGGCGCCGACACCGCCCGTATATTCGCGCGGCACCTCGAAGAGAAAGCCGTAACCGAGCGGCGCCAGGGCCTTTTCGTAGAACGCCTTCGATTTTTCGTAGTCGGAAACGCTGACACCGATATGATCGAGCATGATGGGCTCCTTCGTCGGGGAACGGGCGGACGCCGGCCCAATCTAGCGACGATATCCGAAAAGGAAAACAGATGGCCTTCAACCGCGCATGGCTCACCCTCGCCGCCGCACTTCTTCTTTCCGGCTGCTTCGTCTCGACGGCCGATCTGATCGCGCCCGCCGATGCCGACTATCCGGTCGCCGACGGCGCGCGCTTCACGCTTCACCGGCTGGACGAGACGGGCGCGCGCAGCGGCGAGAAGACGGATGAGATGCATGTCGCCCGCGCGGGCGGCCGCTACACGATGATGACGGGCGAGGATGGCAAGCTCTTCGCCGGATTGATGAAGGAGATCGGGCCGGACCTTTATGCGGTGCTGGCGCGCGAGGCGGACACGAAAGAGGCGGAGGGCGGTCTCTATGTGCTGCTCGAACGTGACGGCAACGACTGGAAACGCTGGAACATGGTGTGTCCGGATTTCGTTTCGCTGGCTGAAGAGAAAGGTGTCGCGTTGTCCGAATTCGGCGTGACGATCGAGAACAGCGATTGTGTGGTGGAAGATTTTGCGGGTCTGAAGAAGGCGCTGATGTTTGCGCATGAGTTCGGCAAGCCGGATGCGGT
>NZ_JBBECC010000084.1:9322-30551 GCF_040882025.1 Parvibaculum sp.
GAGGGGTGCGGTCAGGCACCTTCTTCCGACAGGAAGCGCCGCTTCGCGATCCAGAGCGGTATGGGCGCAGCGAAGGCATAAAGGAGAAAGACAGCGAGGAGAAAGCGCAAGGGCGCACGCAGGATTGCCCTCGGCTCCGATTCGAGATCGTCCACATAGTCATCAACGGGCAGGATCAACGCCTGCGCGGCCTCGGCATCATGCGCGAAGACGCGGATGTCGATGCCACCCGACGCCACGACAAGAAACCAGTCGTTGCGGATGTGATGAAACGCCGTCGCCACTGTCGGTATGCCGTAGGCGGCGAGCATGGTGCGGAGGCATTGGGCTTCGGCAATCGAATAGGAAGTGCGGAGCGAAACGAGCCGCGCCACCTTGCGTTCCCCTCAAGACTGCCGCTCGACCATCATCCGCTTGATTTCGGCGATGGCCTTGGCGGGGTTGAGGCCTTTGGGGCAGGCCTTGGCGCAGTTCATGATCGTGTGGCAGCGGTAAAGCCGGAACGGATCTTCGAGGTCGTCGAGGCGCTCGCCGGTCGCTTCGTCGCGGCTGTCGATCAGCCAGCGATAGGCCTGCAAGAGCGCGGCGGGGCCGAGATAGCGGTCGCCGTTCCACCAATAGGAGGGACACGAGGTCGAGCAGCAGGCGCAGAGAATGCACTCGTAGAGACCGTCGAGCTTCTCGCGGTCGGCGTGCGACTGGCGCCATTCCTTTTCGGGCTCGGCCGATTTCGTCTGCAGCCAGGGTTCGATGAAAGCATGCTGCGCGTAGAAATTGCTGAGGTCGGGCACCAGGTCCTTGATCACCGGCATATGCGGCAGCGGATAGATTTTGACGTCGCCCTTGCACTCCTCGATGCCCTTGGTGCAGGCCAGCGTGTTCTCGCCGTCGATATTCATGGCGCAGGAACCGCAAATGCCCTCGCGGCAGGAGCGGCGGAAGGTCAGCGTCTGGTCGGTCTCGTTCTTGATCTTGATCAGCGCGTCGAGAACCATCGGCCCGCAGGAATCGAGATCGACTTCGTAAGTGTCGATGCGCGGATTGGCGGTGTCGTCGGGCGACCAGCGATAGATGCGGAAGCGCTTGACGTTTTTCGCGTCCGGTGCGGCCTTGAAGGTCTCGCCTTCATGGACCTTGGAGTTTTTCGGCAGAGTGAGCTGAACCATGATCTGACCCTTAGCGCCTTAGTAGACGCGCGCTTTCGGCTTGATGTATTCGATGTCGTTGGAGAGCGTCCATGCATGGACCGGGCGGTAGTCGATGGCGGGCTTGCCGCTTTGATCGTCCACCCAGCAGAGCGTGTGCTTCATCCATGTCTCGTCGTTGCGCTCCGGGAAATCCTCGCGCGCATGGGCGCCGCGGCTTTCCTGCCGGTTGACCGCGCCGTTGACGGTCGCGATCGCCTGCACGATCAGATTGTCGAATTCGAGCGTCTCGATGAGATCGGAATTCCAGATCAGCGAGCGGTCGGAGACCCTGAGGTCCGGCATCGCGGCGTGAACGTCGGCGACGCGCTTCACACCCGAGTGGAGGGTCTCGGCGGTGCGGAAGACGGCGACGTCTTCCTGCATGGCGCGCTGCATGGTGAGACGGAGTTCGGCGGTCGGCGTCGCGCCGCTCGCGTTGCGGAAGCGGTCGAGACGGGCGAGCGCGTTCTCGCCGGCGCCTTTCGCAAGTTCGGGCTGGCGCTGGCCGGGCTCAACCAGCTCGGCGGCGCGAAGCCCCGCCGCGCGGCCGAACACGACGAGGTCGATCAGCGAATTGGAGCCGAGACGGTTGGCGCCATGCACCGAGACGCAGGCCGCCTCGCCGATCGCCATCAGGCCCGGCACCACCGTGTCGGGATTGCCGTTTTTCAGCGTCAGCACTTCGCCGTGGAAATTGGTCGGGATGCCGCCCATGTTGTAATGCACCGTCGGCAGCACCGGGATCGGCTCTTTCGTGACGTCGACGCCGGCGAAGATATGCGCGGACTCGGAAATGCCGGGCAGGCGCTCGGCCAGGATCGCCGGATCGAGATGGTCGAGATGCAGGAAGATGTGATCCTTGGCCGGACCGACGCCGCGGCCTTCGCGGATTTCGACCGTCATCGAACGCGAAACGACGTCGCGCGAGGCAAGGTCTTTGGCGCTGGGCGCATAGCGCTCCATGAAGCGCTCGCCTTCGGAATTGGTGAGATAGCCGCCCTCGCCGCGCGCGCCCTCGGTGATGAGACAGCCGGCGCCGTAAATCCCGGTCGGATGGAACTGCACGAATTCCATGTCCTGCAGCGGCAACCCGGCGCGCAGCACCATCGCATTGCCATCGCCGGTGCAGGTATGCGCCGACGTCGCCGAAAAGTAAGCGCGGCCATAGCCGCCGGTCGCGAGGATCACCAGCGAGGCGCGGAAGCGGTGAACCTCGCCTGTCGCCATGTCGAGCGCGACGACGCCGCGGCATTGGCCCTCGGCATCCATGATCAGGTCGATGGCGAAATATTCGATATAGAACTGTGCCTTGTGGCGCACCGACTGGCCATACAATGTGTGCAGCATGGCGTGACCGGTACGGTCGGCCGCCGCGCAGGTGCGCTGGGCGATGCCTTCGCCGAAATTGGTGGTCATGCCGCCGAAGGGGCGCTGATAGATCTTGCCTTCCTCGGTGCGGGAGAAGGGCACGCCGAAATGCTCGAGCTCGTAGACGGCTTCCGGCGCCTGGCGGCAGAGATATTCGATGGCGTCCTGATCGCCGAGCCAGTCGGACCCCTTGACCGTGTCGTACATGTGCCAGCGCCAGTCGTCCGGGCCCATATTGCCGAGCGAGGCCGAAATGCCGCCCTGCGCCGCCACCGTGTGGCTGCGGGTCGGGAAGACCTTGGTGATGTTGGCGGTCTTGAGGCCCTTTTCGACGCAGCCCAGCGTCGCGCGAAGCCCCGCGCCGCCGGCGCCGACAACGACGACATCGAAAGTGTGATCGTGGAATGTGTAGCTCGACGTCATGAAAGGTTCTTTCGACGCATGGGAAGAGATCAGGAACCGAAGCCGATCTTCAGCACGGCATAGAGGCAGGCGAGACCGATGCCGTAGGAGAAGAGGGTATTGGCGATGATGCTGAGATGCTTGAGCCCCTCGGCGATCACATAATCCTCGATGACGATCTGCATGCCGATGCGCATATGGACGATGACGGCGGCGACGAGGCAGAGCGCGAGGATGCCGACCAGCGGATTGGCAAGCCAGGCGCGCGCCGTTTCGTAATCGGCGCCGGTGAGCGCGACAAGGCCGACAAGGAAGAAGATCGAGAGGGGCGCGATCACGATGGCGGTCAGACGCTGGCGGATATGATCCTGCGTGCCGGATTTCGCCGAGCCCAGATGGATGACGCGGGCAAGCGGCGTGCGCATGTCGTTGCCGGCCATCAGAGGACCCCCCGCATCGAAAGAGCGGCGAACCAGACCGCGACGGTGCCGGCCAGCGCGGCGATGACGGCCGCCCAGCTGAGGATGTCGGCGGCTTTCGGCGAGGTCGCGACGATCGCGTCCCAGAGGAGATAACGCAGGCCGCCAAAAAGATGATGCAGCAGCGCCCAGGTGAAGCCGAAGAGAACGAGCTGGCCGATCCACGAGCCCGCGACCATCTGGAAGGTCGCGTAAGCTTCCGGCCCCGTTGCCGCCGCGATCAGCCACCAGGCGACGAGCGCCATGCCGGCATAAAGCCCCATACCGACGATGCGATGGATGATCGACATCGCCATGGTGATCGTGAAGCGATAGATCTGCAGGTGCGGAGAGAGCGGCCTAGCGGCCTGTCGCGGGTCAGCCATCCGAATGTTCCCAAAGGGCGCCCGGGAAGGACGCAAGGTCGAGGTCGGGCGGGCGGGGGGAAGCCCCCGTCGAGACTGTTGTTTATCGCGCCGAACGCCGCATGGCAAATGCCGAAAACCGCCGCAACGCTCCTCTTGCGCAAACCCCCTTGCACTCAATCGCGAAGCATTCGCAACGGAAACCGGGTCTGTGAGAGGCGGGTTTGCCGCGACGGCGGCGGCGCCATGCGGGCGGCGTTCAGGCGCCGGCGAAAGCGCCGAGATCGAGCTTCGGCACGCCGAAGCCGATATCGAGCCAGTGCCACACTTCGGCATGTTCCAGACGGTCGACCGCCGGCATGCCGTTGCCGGGCCGTTCGAAATTTACATAGACGACGATCTGGTCGGCGCCATCGCCGCCCTTCGAGATCGGCAGGATCGTGTATTCGTAAAGGAGCGTGCCCTCGGCCGTCTTCGCCGGCGTGCATTGCCAAAGCCCGCAAGGCTGCTCGAGACAGGCGATGACGCAATCATAGGCAAGCTGCCGGATCGCCGGATCGGCGAGCGTCAGATAATCGATGCCGGTGAGGTCCTGTCCGAAGAAATCGAAAAAGCCGGAACCGACAAGCCGGAAGGGAAGCGCTTGCCTGTCGCGGGCGGGTTCGATGACGGCGAACCAGCGGGCGAAGTTTGCGAAGCTCTTGAGGTCGATCGAACGGCGCAGCGGAACGGACCGGCCGTCTCGCGCCGCCTCCCAGTTCTCCTCGAAGGCAATGCTGTCCGACGAACGCAGAATGGCGCCGTCTCCGGTCGGCCGAAAATCACTCTCCCGCGATGCAAGCATGATGGTCCCCCAACCGATTCCGGCCGATTCCGCCCGATACTATAAGCGGCCGATAAACAATAAATGAAACCCGCGCTTCAGCGGCGCGGCATCAGCACCCAGTAGTCGAGATCGAGAATGACGCCGTCCTCATAGCCCTTGTCTTTCGCGCCCGGAAAATCGGCGCAAACCCGGTCTTTCGTCGCGATAGTGCGGATGCGAAGGGCACCAATGTCCTCGCGCTTGGGCAGAGCCGACTTCGCCAGCACTTCCGACCAGGCAAAGACCGTGTCGCCGGCGAAGCAGGGCGCGACATGGCGGCCGCCATTGATGGCGGCAATTAAAATGGCATTGCCGAGGCCGTTGAAGGAAAGCGCCCGGGCCAGCGAAATGACATGGCCGCCATAGATCAGGCGGCGGCCGAAGCGGCCCTTGCCTTCCGTGTACTGATTGAAGTGTACCTTGGCGGTGTTCTGGTAAGCCCTCGTCGCCATCATGTGCTCGGCTTCCTCGATGGTGACGCCGTCGACATGGTCGATCTTTTCGCCGACCGCGTAGTCTTCCCAAAGATGAGGGCTACCCGAGGCGACCGTGTCGAAGCCCTTGAAGGAGGTCCTGGCGGGCGCAACGAGATGCGAAGGCTCGACGATGGCGGGCAGATGCGGCACATCGGCTTCAGGCGCGCGCGCGGCCATGTCGCGCTTCCTGACCATCACCCAGCGCACATAATCGATGACGGTTTCGCCCGTCTGGTTGCGGCCCGTCGAGCGCACATAGACGGTGCCGGTTTCGCCGTTGGAATTTTCCTTCAGCCCGACGACTTTCGATGCGGTCGAAAGCGTGTCGCCCGGAAAGACGGGTTTGAGGAATTTGCAGTCGGCATAACCGAGATTGGCGACCGCATTGAGCGAGATATCGGGCACGGTCTTGCCGAAAACGATATGGAAGGCGAGAAGATCGTCGACCGGGGCGGTTGCATACCCGGCTTTCCGCGCGACCTCGGCCGAGGATTGCAGCACGAAACGCGAGCCGAAAAGCGCCTGGTAAAGCGCCGTGTCGCCTTCCGAGACGGTGCGCGGCGTCGCGTGATGCAGCACCTGCCCGACCTTGAAGTCCTCGAAGAAATTGCCCGGATTGGTCTTGGTCATTTTTCGTCTCTGTTCTTGCGCTCCGTATCGAGCGCGAGCCCCAATGCGATTCCGATGCCGACGCCGAAACTGATGCCGACACCGATATTGTCCATCGCCGCGCCGATGACCGCGCCGAGCCCGACGCCGATGGCGATGCCGATGGTGAGGCTGTTGCTGCTCATCTCGAATACTCCTCTCGATGCGCCCCGGCCCCGGATACTTTCCGTCAGGATGCCTCAAGCTCGGCGATCGCATCGGCGATGGCAACCGTGTGCTTCGCGATTTCGGCGTGCAGGATCTCGACCATGCGGCCATCGACCTTCAACACACCCTTGCCCCTGTTTTCCGGTTGCTCGAAAGCCTCGATGGTCTTGCGCGCGAAGGCGACCGTTTCGGGATCGGGCGAGAAGATCGTGTTGCAGGGGTCGAGTTGGCTTGGATGGATCAGCGTCTTGCCATCAAAGCCCATGTCGCGGCCCTGCGCGCAAATGGCGGCGAAGCCTTCCTCGTTCTTGATGTCGTTATAGACGCCGTCGAGGATGACGAGCCCGTAGGCGCGCGCGGCCAGAAGCGCAAGGCCGAGCGAGGCGAGCATCGGCGTCCGGTCCGGTGTGTGCGCGGCGCGCAGCTCCTTGGCGATGTCGTTGGTGCCCATGACCCACACGCTCATGCGGGAGCCCGGCTCGCGCGCCTTGGCGGCAATCGCCTGAATGTTGAGAAGCGCCAGCGGCGTTTCGATCATGCACCAGAGCTGGATGCCGCCCTTCGCGCCAGCGTCCGAGAGCGCATTCTCCGCGCGTTCGACATCGGCGGCGGAATTGATTTTCGGCACGAGGACGGCATCGGGCGCGGCGGCGACGGCGGCCGCGATGTCGGCCTGGCCCCAGGGCGTGTCGAGGCCGTTGACCCGGATCGCGATTTCGCGCTTGCCATAGCCGCCCGCTTTCACCGCCGCCACGACCTGGGCGCGCGCCTCTTCCTTGGCGTCGGGCGCGACCGCGTCTTCGAGATCGAGGATCAGCGCATCGGCCTTGAGCTCGCGCGCCTTTTCGAGCGCGCGCGCGTTCGACCCCGGCATGTAGAGAACGCTGCGGCGCGGGCGGGCGGAATGGTCGGCCATGGATGGTCTCCGGATCGCGAAAGCGGGGTATGCGAGGCGGACACTATAAAGAGCGGGCGCGACTGTGAAGCGGAATCAGCCCGCCAGGCGTCACGCGGCCTTTTTCAGATACCGCGCACCGAGAATCTCGGCGATCTGGACGGCATTGAGTGCCGCACCTTTGCGCAGATTGTCGGAGACGACCCAGATGTTGAGGCCGTTTTCGATGGTCGGGTCGACGCGGATGCGGCTGATATAAGTGGCATAGTCGCCGACGCATTCGATGGGTGTGACGTAGCCGCCATCCTCGCGCTTGTCGACGACAAGGCAGCCCGGCGCCTCGCGCAATATGTCGCGCGCCTCATCGTCGGAGATCGGCCGTTCGAACTCGATATTGATCGCTTCCGAGTGACCGACGAAAACCGGCACGCGCACGCAGGTCGCCGTGACCTTGATCTTCGGATCGAGGATCTTCTTGGTCTCGGCCATCATCTTCCATTCCTCCTTCGTCTGCCCGTCCTCCATGAAATCGTCGATATGGGGAATGACGTTGAAGGCGATCTGCTTGGTGAACTTGCCCTCGTCGATGCTGTCATTGACGAAGATGGCGCGCGTCTGGCTGAAAAGCTCGTCCATCGCCTCCTTGCCGGCGCCCGAGACCGACTGATAGGTCGAAACGACGACGCGGCGGATCGTGGCCGCATCATGCAACGGCTTCAGCGCGACCACCATCTGCGCGGTCGAGCAATTGGGATTGGCGATGATGTTCTTCTTCGCGTAACCGGCAATCGCGGCCGCATTGACCTCCGGCACGATCAGCGGCACGTCGGGATCCATGCGCCAGCGCGACGAGTTGTCGATGACGACGCAACCCTTGGCCGCGATCTTCGGCGCCCATTCGGCCGACATCGTGCCCGACGTCGCCATCAGGCAGATGTCGGTGCCGGCAAAATCGTAATTCTCGAGCGACTTGACCTTGAGATCGCGGTCGCCGAAGGAAACCTCGGTGCCGAGGCTGCGGCGCGAGGCGAGCGCCACCACCTCGTCGGCTGGAAACTGACGCTCGGCGAGGATGCTGAGCATTTCCCGGCCCACATTGCCCGTGGCGCCCAGAACGGCAATCTTGTAGCCCATGATCGTCTTCCTTTTGTGGGGACCGGCTCGCCCGGAGCGGTCCTCCAACGGGTCGAGCGGCCGGTAAAATCTATCCGTTCAGTTTGGCGAGCGCGGCGAGGATCGCATCGCCCATCTCTTTGGTGCCGGTTTTTTTCATGCCGGGCTGCATGATGTCGGCGGTGCGCAAGCCCTCGGCGAGAACCGTGTCGACCGCCTTTTCGAGCAGGTCCGCATCGGCGCCGAGCCCGAAGGTATAGCGCAGCGCCATGGCGAAACTGAGGACAGAGGCGATGGGGTTCGCAGCCCCCGTGCCCGCGATATCGGGCGCGGAGCCATGCACCGGCTCGTACATGGCGCGGGCCTTGCCGCTCGCATCCTTCGCACCGAGCGAGGCGGACGGCAGCATGCCGAGCGAGCCTGTCAGCATCGAGGCGATGTCCGACAGCACGTCGCCGAAAAGATTGTCGGTGACGATGACGTCGAACTGCTTCGGATTGCGCACGAGCTGCATGGCGCAATTATCGGCCAGCATATGCTCGAGCTTGACGTCCGCGAACTTCTCCTTGTGAAGCTTCGAAACTTCCTCGTACCAGAGGACGCCCGACTTCATCACATTGCGCTTCTCGACCGACATGACGCGGTTGCCGCGCTTCTTCGCCAGATCGAAGGCGACCTCGGCGATGCGGCGGATTTCGCTCGTCGTATAGACCTGCGTGTCGACGCCGCGCCGCTCACCATTGCCGAGGTCCGTGATTTCTTTCGGCTCGCCGAAATAGACGCCGCCCGTGAGCTCGCGCACGATCATGATGTCGAGACCCTCGACGATCTCGCGCTTGAGCGAGGAGGCGTCCGCCAGCGCCGCGAAACAGAGCGCGGGGCGCAGATTGGCGAAAAGTTCGAGATCCTTGCGGAGGCGAAGCAGGCCCGCTTCCGGGCGGCCCTCGTAAGGCACGTTGTCCCATTTGGGTCCGCCGACCGCGCCGAGCATGACGGCATCGGCGCGCTTGGCCTTCTCGACCGTCTCGTCCGTCACCGCGACGCCATGCGCGTCATAGCAGCAGCCGCCGACAAGTTCGTTTTCGATCTTCGCATCGAAGCCGCGATTGTCGTTGAACCAGCCGATCACGCGCTCGACTTCGCCCATGACTTCCGGGCCGATGCCGTCGCCGGCGACGATGAGGATGTTTCTTGTCATTTACTTTTCGCTTCGCGTGTCAGAGCCAGGGCTGCGTTTCTTCAAGCTTCTTTTCGAAGGTGGCGATCTCCGCCTCCTTCTGCAGCGTCAGGCCGACGCCGTCGAGGCCGTTGAGCATGCAATGCTTGCGGAAGGGATCGATGTCGAAGGTAATGACGCCGCCATCGGGCCCGCGAATTTCCTGCGCCTCGAGATCGACGGTGACGACGGCGTTGGAGCCGCGCTCCGCATCGTCCATCAGCTTGTCGACATCGGCCTGCGGCAGCACGATGGGCAGGATGCCGTTCTGGAAACAGTTGTTGTAGAAAATGTCGGCGAAGCTCGTGGCGATCACGCAGCGGATGCCGAAGTCGAGCAGCGCCCATGGCGCGTGCTCGCGCGACGAGCCGCAGCCGAAATTCTCGCCCGTCACCAATATCTGCGCGTTCCGGTAAGCCGGCTTGTTCAGCACGAAATCGAGAATCTCTTTCCCGTCATCGTCATAGCGCATCTCGTCGAAAAGGTTCTTGCCGAGCCCCGTGCGCTTGATCGTCTTCAGGAACTGCTTCGGGATGATCATGTCGGTGTCGACATTGATGATCGGCAACGGCGCCGCAACGCCCGTCAGCTTGTTGAACTTGTCCATCTGCGTCCCCCTTACTTCATCTCTCGCACATCGACGAAGTGCCCCGCGAAAGCCGCCGCAGCCGCCATGGCCGGCGAGACGAGATGCGTGCGGCCGCCGCGGCCCTGACGGCCTTCGAAATTGCGGTTGGACGTCGAGGCGCAGCGTTCGCCGGGCTCGAGCTTGTCGGCGTTCATCGCCAGACACATCGAGCAGCCGGGCTCGCGCCATTCGAAGCCCGCGTCGAGGAAGATCTTGTCGAGACCTTCCTTCTCCGCTTGCTCCTTCACAAGGCCGGAACCGGGCACGACCATCGCGTTCACCGTCGAGGCGACCTTGCGGCCTGCCTTCAACGCTTTCTCGGCGATGACGGCGGCGGCGCGCAGATCCTCGATGCGGCCGTTCGTGCAGGAGCCGATAAAGACGCGGTCGATCTTGACGTCGACGATCGGCGTGCCGGGCGTGAGGCCCATATAATCGAGCGCGCGCTGCATCGACTTCGCATGCGCTTCGTCATGCACGTCTTTCGGATCGGGAATGCGGTCCGTGATCTTGATAACGTTTTCGGGGCTCGTGCCCCAGGTGATCAGCGGCGGCAGGTCGGCGATGTCGATCGTGATTTCCTTGTCGAACTGCGCGTCCGGATCGGAAGGCAGCGTCTTCCAGTAGTCGACCGCCATCTCCCACGCCTTGCCCTTGGGCGCGCGCGGACGGCCTTCGAGATAGGCATAGGTCTTTTCGTCCGGCGCGATGAGGCCGGCGCGGGCGCCACCTTCGATCGTCATGTTGCAGACGGTCATGCGGCCTTCCATCGAGAGATCGCGGATCGCCTCGCCCGCATATTCGATGACATAGCCGGTGCCGCCCGCCGTGCCGATTTCGCCGATGATGGCGAGCACGATGTCTTTCGCCGTGAAGCCTTCCGGCGCCTTGCCCACCACATTGATGCGCATGTTCTTGGCCTTCGACTGGATCAGCGTCTGCGTGGCGAGCACATGCTCGACCTCCGACGTGCCGATGCCATGCGCCAGCGCGCCGAAGGCGCCATGCGTCGAGGTGTGGCTGTCGCCACAGACGATGGTGGTACCGGGCAGCGTGAAGCCCTGTTCCGGCCCGACGATATGGACGATGCCCTGACGGATGTCGGACATTTCGAGATATTCGACGCCGAAGTCCTTTGCATTGTGCTCAAGCGTCTCGACCTGGATGCGGCTTTCTGCATCGGCGATACCCTTGGAGCGGTCGGTCGTCGGTACGTTGTGATCGGCGACGGCCAGCGTCTTCAGCGGTGCATGCACCGCGCGCTTCGCCATGCGCAAGCCTTCGAAAGCCTGCGGGCTCGTCACCTCATGCACCAGATGCCGGTCGATATAGAGGAGGCCCGTGCCGTCCTCGGCCATCTCGACCAGATGGGCATCCCAGATTTTGTCGTACATGGTGCGGGGTGCCATTTTCGCTTTCCTCGTCTTTCGAAACTTCGGTTCAGTGTAGCCCATAACAAAAACGGGCCGGGGCCTTCAGGCGCCCTGCCCGCTTTTCGATACGGTTTCCGCGGGAAGCGGAAGAGTTCAGGCGGCGCCGTTTTCCTTGTTGCGGGTCTTGAAGTCCTGTTTCTCGGTAATTCGGGCGGCCTTGCCGCGCAACCCGCGCAGGTAATAGAGCTTCGCGCGACGCACACGGCCCTTGCGGACGACCTTGATCGAGTCGACCAGCGGACCGTAAAGCGGGAACACGCGCTCGACGCCTTCGCCGTAGGAAATCTTGCGGACCGTGAAGTTCTCGTTGATGCCGCCGCCGGCGCGCGCAATGCAGACGCCTTCATAGGCCTGCAGGCGCTCACGTGTGCCTTCAACCACCTTCACATTGACCTGCAGCGTATCGCCGGGGGCAAAATCGGGAATGGTCTTGCCGCTGGTCAGCGCCGCGACCTGCTCCTGCTCGAGCTGCTCGATGATGTTCATGGGTCTCAAACCTCGGATATGAAGGCGTTCGGGCCTCGAAAGGGACAATCCCGGCCCGGAAGCGCGCTTCCGTAACACAAATTATGCCTCATGGCGACTGCCATCAGGATTTCTTGTCGAGAAAATCGTCCCAAAGGTCGGGCCGCCTTTCCCTTGTCGCCTTTTCGGCCTCGGCGCGGCGCCAGGCCTTGACCTTTTCATGGTCGCCGGAGGTCAAAACCGGCGGAATCTCGCGCCCCTCGAAGCTTTGGGGCCTTGTATAATGCGGGTACTCCAGAAGCCCGCTTTCGAAGCTCTCTTCGGCGCCCGAGAGGTCCTTGCCCATAACCCCTTGCAGCAGCCTGACCACGGCATCGATCAGCGCAATGGCCGCCGGCTCGCCGCCGGAGAGCACAAAATCCCCGAGGCTGACCTCCTCGATGGCCCGGGCCTCGATAACCCGCTGGTCGAGCCCCTCGAAACGCCCGCAAATGAGCGCGACCCCCGGCCCCGCCGCCAGCTCGCGGACCCTTGCCTGCGTCAGCGGCCGCCCGCGGGGCGAGAGATAGATCAGCGGCCGCGGATCGCCTTCGGGATGAACCGCATCGACCGCCGCCGCCACGACGTCGGCCCGCATCACCATGCCCGGCCCGCCACCCGACGGCGTATCGTCGACCGAGCGGTGGCGGTCGGTCGCGAAATCACGGATGTCGACCGCCTCGAGCCGCCAGATGCCCGCTTCCAGTGCCTTGCCCGCCAGCGAATGGCCGAGCGGGCCCGGAAACATCTCCGGAAAGAGCGTCAGCACGCTTGCCGACCAGGCTTCAGTCACCTTCCGCCTCCCCGCCATCGCCATCCTCGAAGGTACCGATCGGCGGATCGATGACGATGCGCCCGCCGGCAATGTCGACCTCGGGCACATTGGCTTCGGTGAAGCCCATCAGCACCGTCGCGCGGCCATCCGGCGGCGCGATTTCGAGAAGATCGCCGGCGCCGAAATTATGCACCCCGACAACCGCGCCATAGTCGCGGCCCTCGGCGCCGACGGCGCGGAGACCGATGAGATCGGCATGATACCAGCCCTCGTCTTCATCGGCGGGCGGCAGCCTGTCGCGCGACACATAGAGCTCGGTGCCCCTGAGCGCCTCGGCCGCATCGCGATCGCCAATGCCGTCGAGTTGGCACAGCACCAGTTCCTTGACCATGCCCTTCGCCTCGATGGCGAAGCGCCTCGTGCCGTCTGCCGTTTCGACCGGACCATAGGCCGCGACGCCGTCCGGCGCCGCGGTGAACGGCTTGACGCGGACAAGACCGCGCACGCCATGCGCGCCGACCACAACGCCGAGACAGACTTTTCTTTGCGAAGCGTCGGCCATCGGCGCGATGCGCAAAGCCGGTTAGGCCTGCGCCTCTTCCGCCGGCGCTTCAGCTTCGGCCGCAGGCTCCTCGGCAGGGGCCTTGGCGGCTTCGGCAGCTTCTTCGGCCGCGATACGCGCGGCTTCGAGACGCTCCTGGGCCTTCGCCTTGGGCTTTGCCTTTTCCGGGTTGCTGCGTGCCTTGCGCGTATAGGCACCCGCCTCGTCAAGGAAGCGCGCAACGCGATCGGTCGGCAGCGCGCCGTGGCCGAGCCAATGCTTGGCGCGCTCGATGTCGAGCACGAGGCGGTCCTTGTTGTCCTTCGGCAGCAGCGGATTGAACGTGCCGATCTTCTCGATGAAGCGGCCGTCGCGCGGGCTGCGCGTGTCGGCGACGACGACGCGGTAGAAGGGACGCTTCTTGGCACCGCCGCGAGCAAGCCTGATTTTCAGAGCCATCTTGTCTTACCTTTCAAGTATCCGGCGCGCTGCGCCGGGATTGTTTGATCGTCCGCTAACGGACCGATGCGCCGTGCGCACGGGCCCTATTTCTTTTTCTTTCCCGGCGGCAGGCCCGGAAGGCCACCGCCAAAACCCGAGCCGGGCAAGCCCGGCAATCCACCCATGCCGCCGAGACCGCGCGGCAGACCGCCGCCCGGCGGCAGAAGTTTCTCAAGCGCTTTCGGATCGCTCGCCATTTCGGGCGGCATTTCCGGCGCGCCGCCGCCGAACAGCTTCGACAGCATGCCGCCCTTCTGACGGCCCATCGCCTTCATCATGTCGGCCATCTGGCGGTGCAGTTTCAGCAGGCGATTGATCTCCTGCACCTCGGTGCCGGAACCGCGCGCAATGCGCTTCTTGCGGCTACCGTTAAGTACCTTCGGATTGCGGCGTTCGTCCTTGGTCATCGACGAAATGATCGCCGCCTGACGCTTGACGACGCTGTCGTCCATATGCGCGTTGGCGGCCTGCATCTGCGCCTTGCCGACACCGGGCAGCATGCCGAGTACGCCCTTCATGCCGCCCATGCGTTTCATCTGCGCAAGCTGTTCGGCCATGTCGTCGAGGTCGAACTGACCCTTCCGCATTTTCTCGGCCATCTTGTTCGCCTTGTCGGCGTCGATGGTCTCTGCGGCTTTTTCAACGAGGCTGACGACGTCGCCCATGCCGAGAATGCGGCCGGTCACACGGTCGGCGCGGAAATCTTCCAGCGCGTCCATTTTTTCGCCGGTACCGAGCATCTTGATCGGCACGCCAGTGACGGCGCGCATCGAAAGCGCCGCGCCGCCGCGACCGTCGCCGTCGACACGCGTCAGCACGATGCCGGTGACGCCGACACGAGCCTTGAAGGCCTCGGCGACATTGACCGCATCCTGACCGGTCAGGCTGTCGGCGACGAGCAGCGTCTCGTGCGGATCGGTCGCGTCGCGCACCTGCGCAACCTCGGCCATCAGATCTTCGTCGACATGGATGCGGCCAGCCGTGTCGAGCATCAACACATCGTAACCGCCGAGACGCGCCGCCTCGAGCGCGCGCATGGCGATCTGGACCGGTTGCTGGCCGGCGACGATCGGCAGCGTCGGCACGCCGGTCTGTTCGCCGAGAATTTTCAACTGCTCCTGCGCCGCCGGACGGCGCGTGTCGAGCGAGGCCATCAGCACACGGCGCTTGTCGCGCGCGCTCATGCGCTTGGCGATCTTGGCGGTCGAGGTGGTTTTGCCCGAGCCCTGCAGGCCCACCATCATGATGACGACGGGCGCGGCGGCGCGCAGCGAGATCGCGGTGTCGGCTTCTGTGCCGCCCAGCATCTCGACCAGCTCGTCGTGAACGATCTTGATGACTTGCTGGCCGGGCGTGACCGACTTCAGCACTTCCTGGCCGACGGCCCGCGCGCGCACTTTATCGACGAAGGATTTGGCGACAGGCAGCGCGACATCGGCCTCGAGCAGGGCGCGCCGTACCTCGCGCATGGCCTCGTCAACATCCTTCTCGCTCAGGGAGCCGCGCCCCTTGAGCTTGGAAAGAACATCGCCGAAGCGGCCTGTCAGGTTCTCGAACACGTGGGTGTCAAATCCTTGCAACACAAAGCAAAATCGCTTCCGCGAGCGAATATCGCCGGCGGAAGTTGACCCGGGCTCCATGCCTCGGGCGGGTCGGGGCGCAACAATGTCCCGAAAATCTTGGCCGGAACCTAGGGGGCGGGCGGCCTCAAGTCAATGATTTCAACAGCAATTCGAGTGCCGCCACGCCGAAGGCCCGCATGTTGGCGGCGCGGTCCGCCGAACCCGTGCTGACCGTGATCGAGGCGGGGTTCGGCCCGGCAAGGCCGATGCAGGCGGTACCGGGCGGCGGGCCGTAGGGTGAGCCGGAAGGCCCGGAGGCACCCATTTCGGCAAGCGCCCAGGTTGCACCGAGCTTCGCCCGGACGATATCGGCCATCGCCAAAACATAAGGTTCTGTAAGGGGTTGCAGGTTCGGTGCGGGCGGACCCTTGAGGTCGTAAAGTGCACGAGCGGCACCGCGCGTATAGATGACGGTGCTCCCGAGATAGAAGGCCGAAGCGCCGGCTTGCGCGACCAGCGCGGCCGAGACGAGGCCGCCCATCGAAGACTCCGACAAAGCGACGGTTTCCTGCCGTTTTTTGAGCAATTCCGCGACCTCGGCGGCGAGCGGAATCAGGCTTTCCATGTACCGGTCTCCAGATCGCGCACGGCGTAGAACTCCTTGTTCCATATGAGATAAATGAGCCAGGTCGGCATCTTGTAGGCCTTGGCGGCATAGTCGGCCTGCGCGGCATGGATGCGCCAGCCGCGCAGCTTGGCGGCGATGTCGGTGGGTGTCGAATGGGTCGGAAAAGGCTGGTTTTCCGCCACAAATTTGCCGGTGCGGCGGCCGAAACGCCGCAGCGAGCGGGCCGGGATCAGCGGATAGGCGACATGGCGCGGGCCATGACCGGCATGTCCACCCGCATGCATGCTTTCGATAGCCTTTTCGGCCGCAAGTCCCATCCGCATATGGTCTTTATGGCCCGTCGCCCCGCTGGCCGGCCAGAAGGCGACCACGAGGTCCGGCATGATGCTTTGCATGACGGCCTCGACACGGGCGACAAGCGCGTCGAGCGGCACGTCGGGCACCCCGCCATCGGGGTAGTCCCAGACCTGCTGTTCGTCGATGCCGAGGGCAAATCCGTTCTTGAGAACTTCGGCCTGCCGGACCAGCCCGAGTTCGGATTGCCGGCAGACGACCGGCGATTGCGTCCCGGCCTCGCCTTTGGTGGCGGTCACCATGGCGACATAAGCGCCACTCGCCTTGGCCGAGGTCAGGAGGCCGCCGATCAGCTGCTCATCGTCGGGATGGGCAAAAACGGCGAGGATCCGTTTGGCGCCGAGATCGGCGGCAAGCGAGCGGACATGGCGAGCCGCCTCGTCGTCGAAGAAATAACGGAAACGGAAAAAGACGGCCGCCGCCGCGAGCGCGGCCAGCGCCGCCACTATTCCCGGAATCCAAAGCATTCGCCCCTCCCTGCCACCGCTTCTTTCCCCAATCTACTGGCATAAGCGGACGAAAAGCGCCATATATCCGGACATTATGACCGGCATGACGCACCACTTTCTGAAGATGAACGGGCTCGGCAACGACTTCGTCGTGCTGGACCTGCGCCGTGAGCCGCTGGTGCTGACGGATGCGATCGCGCGCGCCATCGCCGACCGCAAGACCGGCATCGGCTGCGACCAGCTGATCACCATCGAACATCCGCGCAGGGGCGGCGACGCCTTCATGGGCATCCGCAACAATGATGGCGGCGCGGTCGAGGCCTGCGGCAACGCCGCGCGCTGCATCGGCAAGCTCATTCTCGACGAAACCGGCAAGGACGCCGTCACCATCGAGACGCCCGCCGGCGACACGGTGGCGACGCGCGCCGATGACGGCCTGATCACCGTCGATATGGGCGCGCCGAAGCTCAACTGGGACGAGATTCCCCTGTCGGAAGAATTCCGCGACACCCGCGCCATCGAACTCGAGATCGGGCCGCTCGGCGCGCCGATCATGCATTCGCCGGGCGTCGTCAATGTCGGCAACCCGCATGCGATCTTCTTTGTCGACGATGTCGATGCGATCGACCTCGAACGTTCCGGCCCGATGCTCGAACATCATCCGCTCTTTCCCGAGCGCGCCAACATCTCGGTCGCGCAGGTGCTGTCGCCGACCCATATCCGCTTGCGCACCTGGGAGCGCGGCGCCGGCCTGACACGCGCCTGCGGCACGGCGGCCTGCGCGGCGACGGTGGCGGCGATCCGCCGCCGCAAGACAGAGCGCAAGGTCACAGTGTCATTGCCCGGCGGCGACATCACCGTCGAATGGCTGCCCGACACCGACAAGGGCTATGGTCATATCCTGATGACCGGCGACGCGATGTTCGACCATGAAGGCACGCTCGATCCGCGCCTCCTCTCCGGAGTGGCGGCATGACGAAGCGCACCGAAATCGTCACCTTCGGCTGCCGCCTCAATGCCTATGAGTCGGAGGTGATGCGCGGCCATGCGGATGCGGCGGGCCTTGAAGGCGCCATCGTCTTCAACACCTGCGCGGTGACGGCCGAAGCCGAACGCCAGGCGCGCCAGGCGATCCGCAAGGCGCACCGCGAAAACCCGCAAGCGCGCATCATCGTCACGGGCTGCGCGGCGCAGGTGAACCCGGACCAGTTCGCGGCAATGCCCGAAGTCGATCTTGTGATCGGCAACGAGGAAAAGATGAAACCCGCGAGCTGGCAGCCGGCGCTGGCGCTGCATGCCAATGAGCGCGTCCGCGTCAACGACATCATGTCGGTGACCGAAACGGCCGGACATCTGATCGGCGGGCTCGAGGGCCGCGCCCGCGCTTTCGTTCAGGTGCAGAACGGCTGCGATCATCGCTGCACCTTCTGCATCATTCCCTATGGCCGCGGCCCCTCGCGCAGCGTCGCGGCCGGCGAGGTGGTCGCCGAGGTCAGGAAGCTCGTCGAAAACGGCTACCGCGAAGTGGTACTGACCGGCGTCGACATCACCTCTTATGGCGGCGATCTGCCGGGCCGTCCGAGCCTCGGCAATCTCGCGCGTCGCATTCTGAAGCTGGTGCCGGAACTCGAACGGCTGCGGCTTTCCTCGATCGACTCGATCGAGGCCGATGACGAGCTGATGCGGCTGATCGCGGAAGAAGAGCGGCTGATGCCGCATCTGCATCTTTCGCTGCAATCAGGCGACGACATGATCCTGAAGCGCATGAAGCGCCGCCATCTACGCGAAGATTCGATCCGTTTCTGCGAGGAAGCGCGGCGCCTGCGCCCCGACATCGTCTTCGGCGCCGATTTCATCGCCGGCTTCCCGACCGAGACCGACGAGATGTTTGAAAACACCATGCGTCTCGTCGACGAATGCGGGCTGACCTGGCTGCATGTCTTTCCGTTCAGCCCGCGCCCCGGCACGCCGGCCGCGAAGATGCCGCAGCTTTCCCGCGACCTGGCAAAGGCCCGCGCCGAACAGTTGCGCATCAAGGGTGCGGCGCGGGTGCGTGCTCATCTCGATACGGGCCTCGGCGCAACGAAGCCGGTGCTGATGGAAACACCGAGCACGGGCCGCACACATCAGTTCACGCCGGTGCGCCTTGCCGATGCGGCGGCGACTGCCGGCGAGATTTTGCCGCTGCACCTCGCCGCTCATGACGGGCAGAGCTTCGAAGGATTGCGCGCGGCGTGAGCCGCGGCGGCGAAAGAAGAGCCATGGACATCGAGACATTGAGAGCGCGGGACGCGATGGGGCAGGTTTTGGCCGAGGCCGCCATCCCCGAACTGCCGAACCATTATCGCGGCAAGGTGCGCGACAATTACGATCTGCTCGACGGGCGGCGGATCATCGTTGCAAGCGACCGGCTGAGCGCCTTCGACCGCATACTGGCGGCGATCCCCTACAAGGGTCAGGTGCTGACGCAAACGGCGCGCTTCTGGTTCGAGGCGACCGCCGATATCTGCCCCAATCACGTTCTCGAATATCCCGATCCGAACGTGGTGATCGGAAAGCGGCTCGACATATTGCCGGTCGAGATCGTGGTGCGCGACTATCTGGCCGGGAGCACCGGAACCTCGGTGCTGACGCTTTACAAGGCGGGCAAACGCGAAATCTATGGCGTGACATTGCCGGACGGGCTGCGCCCCAATGAAAAATTGCCCGAGACAATCATCACGCCGACCAGCAAGGCCTTCGACGGCGCGCATGACGAACCGCTGACCCCGGATGAAATCGTCGGCCAGCGCCTGTTGACGGCAGCGCAATGGGAGACGCTGTCGAACTATGCGCTGGCGCTGTTCGCGCGCGGCCGCGAACTCGCGGCGAAGCGCGGCCTGATCCTTGTCGACACCAAATATGAATTCGGCACCGACGGCGAAGGCCGCATCGTGCTCGCCGACGAGATCCACACGCCCGACAGCAGCCGCTACTGGCTGGCGGACAGCTACCCGGCGCAGTTCGCCGCCGGCGCGCCGCCCGAAAGCTTCGACAAGGACTTCGTGCGCAATTGGGTCGCCGCGCGCTGCGACCCCTACAACGATCCGATTCCCGAGATTCCCGAAACCCTCATACTGGAAACGGCGGCGGTCTATATTCGCGCCTTCGAGGCAATTACTGGACGGACCTTCGCGTTCCCGCCGCAAGGCGAGGCGCCGCTCGAACGTATCCGGCGCAACCTCGCGCCCTGTTTCCAGACGACGAAAAGCGAACGGGCATGAGCGAAGGCGAGACGAACATCGAAACCGGCGAAAAGAAGAAATCCCTCTTCCAGCGCATGAAAGAGGGGCTGTCGCGCTCGACCAAAAACCTGTCGGACGGCATTACCGGCATCTTCACCAAGCGAAAGCTCGATGCGGCGACGCTGGAGGAGCTGGAGGAGTTGCTGATCGCCGCCGATCTCGGCCTCGACGCATCGGCCGCCATTGCCGAGGCGGTCGGCAAGGATCGTTACGACAAGGAAGTCGGGCCCGAGGAGATACGGCACATCGTCGCCGATGAAATCGCCAAGGTGCTGAAGCCGGTTGAGAAGCCGCTCCTCATCGACGCAACGAAAAAACCCTTCGTGATCCTGATGGCCGGCGTCAACGGCGCCGGCAAGACGACGACCATCGGCAAGATTGGCGCGAAGCTGAAAGGCGAGGGCAAGTCGGTGATGCTGGCGGCCGGCGACACGTTTCGCGCCGCCGCCGTCGAACAGCTGAAAGTCTGGGGGTCGCGCATCGACGCGCCTGTCTGCGCGACAAAGATCGGCGGCGATGCAGCGGGCCTCGCCTATGAAGCGCTGGCGCGCGCGAAAGATGAAGGCACCGACGTGCTGATGATCGACACGGCCGGCCGGTTGCAGAACAAGGCCGACCTTATGGCCGAGCTTGAGAAAGTGATCCGCGTGATGCGGAAGATCGATCCGGAATGCCCGCACGCCACGCTGCTGGTGCTCGACGCGACGACCGGACAGAACGCGCTTAATCAGGTCGAGATTTTCGGCCAGATGGCGGGCATCACCGGCCTTGTGATGACCAAGCTCGACGGCACCGCGCGGGGCGGCATTCTGGTTGCCATCGCCAGGCGCTTCGGCCTGCCGGTGCATCTGATCGGCATCGGCGAGGGCATCGAGGATCTGCAGGATTTCAGCGCCGAGGCCTTTGCCAAAGCAATTACCGGCGCGAGTTGATCCGACGCCGCTTCCCATGCGTAAATGAACAGTCGCCGGAGACGCGGCGGCAGCGATTGGACGGAACATGACCGAAGCAAGCCCCGACAAGACGCATGCCGGCATGTCGGTCTCGCAATGGACCCGCATGGCGATCGAGCTTGGGCCGCTTGTGGTTTTCTTCCTGATGAATGCGCAGGCCGACCGGATTTTCGGCAATGAGGAAGCGCAGAACATTTTCTACGCGACCGGCGCCTTCATGGTGGCCATCGTGATCTCGCTTTCCTATTCCTATGCGAAGTTCCGCAAGATTCCGACCATGCCGCTGGTGAGCGGCATTTTCATCCTCATCTTCGGCGCCTTGACGCTGTGGTTGCAGGACGACGAGTTCATCAAGCTCAAGCCGACCATCGTCAATGCGATCTTCGCAACCGCCCTGCTCGGCGCGGCCGCGATGGGCAAGCCCATCATGAAGCAGTTGTTAGGTGGCGCCTTCGA
>NZ_JBBECC010000085.1:0-30461 GCF_040882025.1 Parvibaculum sp.
CGCCATCGCGCTAGACTGCCCTCAAATCAACAGGGGGGCTGCCCGTGAGCGCGTCAATTCTCAACTATTCCGTCGAAAACGATATCGCCCGGCTCGCCATGGACGACGGCAAGGCCAATGCGCTGGGGCACGCGATGATCGAGGCGCTGAATGCCGCGCTCGATCGCGCCCAGAACGAGGCAAAGGCGGTGCTGATCTCGGGCCGCGAAAAGCGCTTCTGCGCCGGCTTCGATCTCGATGTCATGGGCTCAGGCCCCGAAAACGTCCGCAAGCTGGTGGGCGCCGGCGCCGAACTGCTGCTGCGGATCTACCAATTCCCGCTGCCTGTCGTCATCGCCTGCACCGGGCATGCGCTGGCGGCCGGCGGATTGCTGCTGCTGGCCGGCGACGTCCGTATCGGCGTCGAGGGCGAATTCCGCATCGGCCTGCCCGAAGTCGCGATCGGCATGACCATGCCGATCTTCGGCATCGAGCTCGCCCGCGAGCGGCTGGCCCGCAACCGCTTCACCGAAGCGGTTACGCAAGCCCGGATCTACAATCCGGCCGAGGCAACCCAGATCGGCTATCTCGACGCGGCCGTGCCGGCCCCGGCGCTGATGGAAACCGCCATAGCCCGCGCCGCGACGCTCGCCGCCCTCGCCCAGCCCGCCTTCGCCAACACCAAGCGCAAGGAGCGCGCGGCGACGATCGCCCATATCCGCGACACGCTGGCAAGCGATTCGGGCACATTCGACGGCGCCAGGGCCGGCTGATCCCCCTCGCGATAATTTTTCCGGAAATTTTCGGGGCGTCCCGAACGTGGAACCGGGCTCTTTCGGGACCGACCGATTTTATATGACGACACACACCGGAACGAGAAAAAGCGTTGCAGCACAAGCACTTTCTCGACGCGAAGGATATTTCCAATTTTACTCAAATTGAGTCTTTTCGAGTTTTAGACAAAGACCATTCGAATTTGATCCTCAATTAGTTCGAATGTGATTCACACGTTTAAACGGGCGCAAACGCCTCGCTGCCATCCTGCACTCACGGGCCCACGAAATCGGGCTTGTGAGCGATCGGGGTGGCGAAGATGTGGTTGCGTAAAAATATCCTTCTGACGATTGGGCTCTCGCTGGCTTTTGCCGGCTGCCAGGCGCCGGAGCAGGTGGGCAGCATCGGTTCCTTCGAGAATGAGGGCGTCCGCGAATATCGCGTTGCCGCGGCGATGCCCGTCGGCCAGCAATCGCCGCCCCCTTACGGCTATATCGGCTTCTGCATCCGCAACCCGGACGAATGCGCCGGCGGCACCGACGAACCGGCCGACATGGTGCTGACGCCCCAACGCTGGAGCGAACTTGCCAAGGTCAATGACTGGGTCAACCGCGCGATCCCGCAGGTCGACGACACGGTGCTCTTCGAGCGCGCCGAATGGTGGGCGATCGCCGATGAACGCGGCGGCGACTGCGAGGACCTGTCACTCCTGAAGCGCAAGCTGCTGATCGAGCGCGGCTGGTCGCCGGACCAGCTTCTGGTGGCCGTGGTGCGCGAATGGAATGGCGACGGTCATGCCGTGCTGCTGGTGAAGACCGACCGGGGCGAGTTCGTCCTCGACAACAAGAACTGGAACATCGTCGCGGCGGCCGACGCGCCCTATCAATGGATCAAGCGGCAATCGCGCGAGCGGCCGTTCATCTGGGTCAATCTCGACCGGAAAACCTTCCGCGAGATCGCCCAGACGGATTTCCCGCCGCTCGGCGAGCCGGCCCCGTTTCTCGCCGCGATCAAACGAAACATGCCCGCCGATGCCGATCTCCGGCCGGGCATCGCCGAAGGCCAGACAGCGAGCCGCGAAGCCTTGAAGGAGGATCCGACCGCGACACTCGCTCTCAACTGACCTGCCGACCGGTCCCTCCGCCCCCCATTCGGGGACTGGTCCTGTCGAGGCCGGCTCTGCTGCTCCCCCCGCAGCAGGGCCGGTTACTTTTCGGGGGGCCTATTTCCCCTTCCAGTTCGGCTTGCGCTTTTCCGCAAAGGCGCGCGGACCCTCGATCAGATCCTCGCTCTTGAAGAGGGCGGCGACCGCCGGATACTTGCCCGTCACCGCCGCGTCGAGATCGGCGATGTCGAGCCCCTTGTAGACGGCTTCCTTCGAGGCGCGGATCGACATCGGCGAGCATTCCATGATGAGGCCTGCCCAGCGCTTCGCCGCCGCCATCAGCTCGGCCGCCGGCACCACCTCGTTGACGAAGCCGAGTTCCCTGCCTTCGGCCGCCGGCACCTGGCGCCCGGTCAGGATCATGCCCATCGCCCGCTTGGCGCCGATCTGGCGTGGCAGACGGTGCAGACCGCCGGCAAGCGCCGCAAGCCCCACCTTCGGCTCCGGCAGGGCGAATTTCGCATTCTCGGACGCAATGATGAGGTCGCAGGCGAGCGCGATTTCGAAGCCGCCACCCATCGCAACGCCATTGACCGCAGCGATGACGGGCTTGTTGAGATCGAAGCGCGCCGTGAGACCGGCAAAGCCCGTCGCCGGCACTTCCATCTTGTTGCCTTCGGCCTGCCACCTGAGGTCGTTGCCGGCGCTGAAGGCGCGCTCGCCCGCGCCGGTGACGATGGCAACCCACAGATCGGGATCGGCGGCGAAATCGTTGAAGATGCCTTCCAGCTCGAAATTGGCCGGCGGGTGAAGCGCGTTCATGCGCTCCGGACGGTTTATGGTGACGATGAGCAGATGGCCGTCGCGCTCGGCGGTGCAAAATTCGGTCATGGACGTTTCCCGGTTATGTTTGTGTGCCTTTTTCCGCACGCTGCCGCGACTTTGCCCGGTCCCTCGCGGGGCGGCAAGCGGCTCCGCGTTGACGCAACGGTAACCAAAACGCAGTAAATATGAACATTGGAACCGCGCGAATAGCGCCCCCATCTGTCTGTATGAAGCGAAACCATGGCCCAACCGAACGAAGCCATCGCCACGAAACCGGCCGAAAAAGCGGACGCCGCAGCCATGCGCTGGGTGCTGAAACACGGCGACCGCGTCTATGGCCCCTACAGCTTTGAGGCGATGACCGCCTATGCCCGGGAAGGCCGCGTTGCGCCGCACAGCCTCGTCGCACCGGAAGGCACACCCGCCGGCGCCGGCACCTGGCGTGCGGCCGGAGACCTGCCGCAATTCGCCGTCCTGTTCGGCGAAGCGCCCGAGCCCGACGCCGCCGCCGAACCGCAACCCGGACCCGCCTCCGCCGACGAACCGGCAGCGGAAATCGCATCGGAAGCCGATGCTGAGCCCGCGCCGCAACCGGAAGCTCTCACGCAGCCCGAACCCGCCGCGCAGCCGCAAACCGCCGCGGAGTCCGGCGAACATCGCCGCCAGCCCTATGGTTCGAACAAGGGGCAGATCGACCGGCGCAAGCAGCCCGACACCGCAAATTTCATGATCGTGCTCGACATCAAGGCGCGTTTCGCCGGGCCGCTCGAACAGGCGATCATGTCGCTCGGGCCCGCCTACAAGCTCGCGGCGAATGTCTGGTGCGTCAACACGGATGCGACCGCGCCGGGCCTCCTCAACGATCTCAGCGTCCATATCGGCAAGACGGACACCATGTTCATCGCCGATACGACGCGCGATCGCACGGCGTGGAGTTCGATGGGACCTGAAGTCGACGCGAAAATCCGCCGCGTCTGGCGCCGCGCCTACTGATATCGCACAGCGCGACCGCGAAAACGCCGCCGCAAGGTGGCCAAACAAAACACACGATGCTAGTATTCTGTCGTTGGGGCTTTCAGGCCATTCGCCTGAGAGCCCTCTTGTTTTCGCCCTCTCCCTTCATCGAATCGCAAAGGCAGAACAATGGCAGCAGCAAACGGCAACACGGTGCGCGTGCACTACACAGGCATGCTGGACGACGGCACCGTGTTCGACACGAGCCAGGGCCGCGAGCCGATCGAGTTTTCGGTCGGCAAACGCATGGTCATCGCCGGCTTCGAGGAAGCCGTTGTCGGGATGGAGCCCGGCGACAGCAAGAAACTGAAAATTCCGGCGGAAGAGGCTTACGGCGAACACGATCCGCGTCTGGTGCAGGAGGTGCCGCGTTCGGAGCTTCCGCAAGGGCTCGAACCCGAGCCCGGCATGCAACTGACCGCAAGCGGCAGCGACGGCCGGGAGATCGCGCTCGTCGTCACCGAAGTGACGGGTGAGGTTGTGCGGCTCGACGCCAATCACCCGCTTGCCGGGCAGGATCTCACCTTCGAGATCGAGCTCGTCGAGGTCGCCTGAACGGCACGCGCCGTCAGATATCGGGTCTGGCCAACGGCAGTCGCATCCGGCGCGGCGGCGAAATCGCGTGCGCCGAAACGTCGGGCTCGAAGTCCTGAAGACCTGCCGCACCGGGCCGCACCAGCGGCACGGGGAGCGGTGGCTGCGCCACCGGCGCCTTCCCCATCTCCTCTTCCGCCACCGCAACAGGCGCGCCGCTGCTTTTCGCCATGTCGGCCATGATCGAACGGGCGCTGCGCCAGCGCAGGATCAGCGGTGCGCCGAGCGCGCTGACATCGGCGCATTTGGCGGCCGGCGTCTCGCCGCGATCGCACAATGCCGTGGCGCGGACGATCTCGAACTGGAATTGCGCCCGCCGCAGAAACTCCCGAAAGACATCGCTCTGGCGCGCTGCCCCAACCAGCGGCAGATAGGCCGCACAATCGATCTGCTGACGCTCCAGCATCTCGGCAAGCCGCATGGCGGCGCTTGACCCTTCGGCTGGCGCCGCCTCGCAGAGGCGCCACATCAGCTCCGCGGTCGCATGGTCATAGAGCAGGATCAGGCCGCGGCTGCGATCGTCGAGCGAGGCATAGAGCCGCGCCGTATCGCGCGGGTCCCAGCGGCGAAACCCGTCGACGAACGTGGCAATGTCGACGGCCTCCGCCGGCGCGGACGGGAAGCGGCTTTCGGGCTGTGCCGGCACGGCCGGCCGGACACCGCGCTTCAGAAACGAAAATTCGCGCGACGCCGCCATGTCCGGCGCGCCGCTGCTTGCCGGAATGAAAAGAAGCTGCAATCCGAGCGGACGCTCCTCGATGTGAAAAAAGGCGGCATCGGCCGCCGCGCCCGAAAGGCGCAGCACGCCCTGCGCCTCACCCGTATCGCCACCGGCGCGTTCGCCGTTGATCGTGTAGACACCGCCGCCCGGCGTCGTCAGCCGCCCGACGACGCGGGCGCCGACCTGCTGCAGCGTGAGCGACATGCCCGCCGCATCGCCGATGCCATCATAGCCGCCCGTGAATTCGGCCGCCGACGCGCGCCCTTGCCCCAGCAGCACGCAGAACGCCACCACCGCCACCAGTTTCGCCGCCAATGCCGCCCGTCGGACGGCAAGCCTCCGCATCTTCTGCCCTTGCGCCTTTCCGGCGTGGCCGCGCCTAGCGCCCCTTGAAGCGCGGCTCCCGCTTTTCCATGAAGGCCGTCATGCCTTCCTTGATGTCTTCCGTCCGCATCAGCGGCAACAATTGAAGATAGACATGATGCACATGCTCCGGGAACGGCTCGTTGAGCCCCATGCGCATCATCCGCTTGGCGGCGCGCACGGCAAGCGGCGCATTGGCGGCAATCTCGGCGGCAAGCGCGCGGGCGCGCGGCATCAGATCGGCATCGGCAACGACTTCGGATGCCAGACCCCATTCGACAGATTCGTCGGCCGACAAGGTGCGCCCGGTGAATATCAGCTCCGCCGCCTTCGACCAGCCGAGCAGACGCGGCAAAATCCAGGTGCCGCCCGATTCCGGCAGCAGCCCGCGCTTGCAGAAGGCGGCGGCGAATTTCGCCGACTTCGCCATCAGCCTTATGTCGCAGCCAAGCGCCGTGTCCATGCCGTAGCCCGCCGCACCTCCATTGACGGCGCAGACGGTCGGCGTTTCCATCGCGTGAAGAACGGTGGGCGGCGTGTGATTGAGGTCAAGCGTCGTCGATGTGACGCCGCCGCTCTGTCCGATCGAAAGACTGCCGGCCGCCTGCGGGCGCAGGTCGAGCCCGGCGCAGAAGGCCCGGCCGGCGCCGGTGAGGAGCACGCAGCGCACGTCCGGGTCGCGGTCCGCCTCCAGCAGCCGCTCGGTTAGCTGGTTCAGCATGACGCCCGAAATCGTATTCATCCGCTCCGGCGCATTGAGCGTGATGGTCGCGATGTGGTCGGATACTTCGTAGAGAACTTCCTGTGGCACCGCTTCGGGCGCTTGCTTGGCCTGGCTCATGTCTTTCTCCCTGTCCGGCATGTCGTTGCGGCGAGCTTAGCCCATAAGCTCAGCCGCAAACAGCCGCCCCGCCCTCGCCGAACCAGGGGTGGCGGACATAATCGCCCGGGCCGATGCCGAGCGCGGCCGCCCTGCCGCCATCGATCTCCAGCACCCCGTTGACCGGAACGCCGGATTCATGAATGTCGATCGACAGCGGCTCCGTCATCGCGGCAATGCGGGCGATGCGCCCGTCGGCCTCGATGAAGATCATGTCGAGCGGGATCAGCGTGTTTTTCATCCAGAAGCTGGCGATCCGGCATTGCGCATAGAAAAAGAGCATGCCGGCGTTCTCGTCGAGGCTCTCGCGGAACATCAGCCCGCGCCGGATTTCCTCATGGCTGACGGCGAGCTCGACCGTGAAGCGATGTCTCGCGCCCGACGCCGTTTCGACGGTGACGACGTTCTCCGCCGCTGCCGGCGGGGCGCAGGCGCTGGCAGCGAGGCCGAGCAGCAGGGCGGCAACGAGAGCGGCGGCGCGCATCAGTCGAGGCGCTTCATGCCGGACGCATAGCGCTTCCAGTTCTGCACATAGTGGTCCGAGGAAAGCCTCAGCGCCTCTGCCGTTTCCTTGTCGAGCGTACGGATGATCTTGCCCGGCGCGCCCAGCACCATCGAATAGTCCGGAATGTCCTTGCCCTCGGCAATCAGCGTGTTGGCGCCGATGAGGCAGCCCTTCCCGATTCGCGTGTTGTTGAGGATGATGCTGCCGATCCCGACAAGGCTGCCCGCGCCGATGGTGCAGCCATGCAGCATCACCATATGGCCGATGGTGACGTCGCGCTCGATCGTCAGCGGCGAACCCGGATCGGTATGCAGGACCGATCCGTCCTGCACATTAGAGTTTTCGCCGATGGTGATGAGTTCGTTGTCGCCGCGCAGCACGGCCCCAAACCAGACGCTGGCGTTTTTCTCCAGCTTCACATTGCCCATCACCTGCGCATTGGGGGCGATCCAGTATTCGCCGTCCGGCGGCAGGATCGGCCTTGCGTCGCCGATGGCATAGATGGCCATGTATACGTCTCCCCGTGTCTTCGTTTCTCGTGACGCGGACTATGCCATGCCCCGCCGCCGGAAACGAGACTTGCGGAACCTGCAACAAATAGAGTGTCATTTGCGCGTCAAGGGCCGCGCGTAACGTCGGCCCGGCGGACCAGGCGAGGGGACAGGCGGATGATGCGGCGCAGGGCAGCGGAAACGGGCAGCATCGGCGAAACGATGGAAGCGGCCGAGAGCCGTGCTGTGGACCGCCTCATGGCGCCGACCCTCGGCGAACTCTGGAGCCGCCGCCTGGCGCGCCGCGATGTGCTGAAAGGTATCGGCAAGGCGGCGCTGCTGGCCTCCGCCAGCACGCTGCCCCTGGCTGCTTGCAGCGACACGCCGGACTTCGCGCCCAACGACATTTTCGGCTTCGAAGCGGTGCCGCACGGCGTCGACGAGACGCATCACGTGGCGGGCGGCCATACAGCCGATATCCTGATCCGCTGGGGCGATCCTGTCTTGCCCGGCGCGCCCGCATTCGATCCGCTGAATCAGAGCGCCGAAAAACAGCTACAGCAGTTCGGTTACAACAACGACTATGTCGGCTTCGTTCCCCTCCCCTATGGGTCCGGCGCGAGCGATCGCGGTCTGCTCTGCGTCCATCACGAATACACCAATGACGATCTGATGCATCCGGGTATGGCGCCGGCGGCGGGACAAAATCCGCTCGAATTGTTCACGCGGGAGATCGTCGAAGTCTCGATGGCCGCACATGGTGGCACTGTGGTCGAGGTCAGTCGCGACGGGGCGGGCAAATGGAGCATCGTGCGCGACAGCAGCTACAATCGTCGCATCACGCCGCTGGCGACGAAGATGACGATCTCCGGTCCAGCTGCCGGGCACCCGCGTCTACGTACGTCCGAAGACCCCGAAGGCCGCACGGTCATGGGCACGTTCAACAATTGCGCCGGCGGCATCACGCCCTGGGGCACATGGCTGATGTCAGAGGAGAATTTCAATTTCTATTTCATCGGCACGCCGGACAACGAGGCCGAAGCAGCGAACCATGCACGCATCGGCATACCGGCTGGCCGCGCCTATCCCTGGGGCGCCTACCACAAACGCTTCAACCTGACAGCCGAGCCGCGCGAACCCAATCGCTTCGGCTGGATCGTCGAAGTCGACCCGCTCGATCCGGCCTCGACGCCGGTAAAGCGCACGGCGCTTGGCCGCTTCAAGCACGAAGGCTGCGAGAGCGCACTGACGAAAGACGGCCGCCTCGCCGTCTATTCGGGCGACGACCAGCAGTTCGAATACATGTACAAATTCGTCAGCCGCGACAGGGTGAACCTCAAGGACCGTGCCGCCAACGCGAACCTGCTCGACGAGGGCGTTCTCCATGTTGCCCGCTTCGAGGAGGACGGCACGGGCCGCTGGTTGCCGCTGGTTCACGGGACGAATGGACTCGATGTCGCCAACGGCTTCGCCTCCCAGGCCGACGTGCTGATCGAGGCGCGCCGCGCCGGCGACATTCTCGGCGCAACGCCGCTCGACCGCCCGGAAGACATCGAGCCGCATCCCGTCACCGGCAAGGTCTATGCGGCACTCACCAACGCAAAGGAACGCACCGCCGACAAGGTGGACGCTGTCAATCCGCGCGCGACCAATCTCTGGGGTCAGATCGTCGAAATGACGCCCGATGGCGACGACCACGCGGCAGAAACGTTCACCTGGACGCTGCTGGTCAAATGCGGCGACCCGGCCTTTCCGGCGATCGGCGCCTTGTGGCATCCGGAAACGGGCAGCGATGGTTGGTTCGCCTGCCCCGACAATGTCGCCATCGACGCCAAGGGCCGGCTCTGGGTCGCGACCGACCAGGGCTCGGGCTGGCACACGGCATCGGGCGCGGCTGATGGCCTTTACGCGCTGGCGACCGGCGGCGACAAGCGCGGCACCGCGCGTCAGTTGTTCCGTGCGCCAATTGGCGCCGAAGTCTGCGGACCCGTATTCACGCCCGATGCCTCCGCACTCTTTCTCGCCGTGCAGCATCCGGGGGCGGACGGAACGGTGAATTTCGCCGGATTCAGTCGCCCTTCGACCTTTGCCGATCCGGCAACACGCTGGCCCGATTTCGACGCCAACATGCCCGTACGACCGTCACTTGTGGTCATCGCCGCCGAAAAAGGCGGGCCGGTCGGCGGCTGATCGCTTCCCCACCGGGTTGCGTCGGTGGGCATGATGGCCCAAGCTTGGCTCGCGGCGTTATCGACGAGCGCGCGCCGGCGCGAACGGCGATTGCAGTGAGGGCCTGTCGGCATGCGATTCCTGTTCAATCTGGCGTTGTTTCTGCTCGCCTTGCCGATCCTCTTCATGCTGGCCTATCAGCGCGGATTTCTTGACGATTACGTGCCGGACGAGGCGATCGATCCCGAGCCCTTCATCCAGGCCGAACTCGCGAATGTCACCGACGGAGCGGATCTGAGCCGCCGCATCGACAGCGCTCTCGACGAAAAACGCCATGACGATGCTGTCATGTATGCCGAGATCGCCGGCTACATGGACGTTGAAATCGATGAAGGCACACGGACGCGTCTGCTCGACGAAGACGCGCCCACTCGCCGCGCCGTGCGGGGCGCCGGCAATTTTCTCGAAGGTTTCGTTACCGGCCAAGGCAGCGATACGGCGGGGTTCATGGGCGCCATCGCCTCCGACCTCACGGTCGTCGGCGATGTACGCGACATCGGTGTTGAAGGCTCGAAGCTGGCGCGCGGCGAGGACTATTCGAAACTGATCCTCGGTCTCTCGGTCGTCGGCCTTGCGGCCACCACCGCGACAGTCGCGACGGGCGGCGGCGGATTGCCGGTCAAGGTTGGCGTGTCGCTGCTGAAAGTCGCCGAGAAAGCCGGAACGATCACGGCGCGCTTCGCTCGCGACGTCTCGAATGTGCTGCAGGAGGCGGTAAACTTCGAAAAACTGCGCGGGTTGCTGCGCACGACCGATCTCACCGACAGTGCGGCAACGCGCCGCGCAATTCTCGACTATGCTGATGGCGTGTCGATGGCCCGTGTGACGCCAATCCTGACCGACATGGCGGCGCTGGAGCGCGCGGTCGGACCGGCCGAGGCGGTACGGTTGATGAAGCATGTGGACAGCACCGGCGACCTCGCCCGTGTCGGCCGCATGGGAGAGAAGCTCGGCGCCAAGACACGCGGCGTGATCGAATTGACCGGCAAGACGAGCCTGCGCGCCTTCAAGACGGCATGGAATCTGATCCTGATGGCCTTGCAATGGGTCTGGGCGATCGTTGCGGGTCTGGGCGCCCTTTTTCTGGGATCGCTCAGCCGCCGCGCGGTACGCCGCAGGAGAAACCCGGCCTAGGCGGCAGACAAAAACACACCGAGCAGGAAGACGCCGGAGAGGAAGCTCCACATCACGGCGATGCAACTTGAGAGCAGCATCCAGTGCGGCGGGCGGTTCTCGAACACCTGTGCCCGGAGCGCGTTGCGCAGGATTACGGTCGGTCCGGCAAAAATCAGTGTGAGCACGCCGACCAGTTGCCAGAACATCGGTTCCGATGTGAGCTGGAAGCTCGGCGGCTTGCTGGTGATCAGCCGATAGAAACTGCCGACCAGTCCGGCCGCGACGAACCCGGTCGCGATCGAAAAGAGAAAAGCTCCAAATGCCGTCATATGCCCGCCAAGCCCCCGTTATCGTTCGATCGAACCGCGCGTAGCGCGGCCGGCATCGACGCCATCAATGAAATGAGACGCTGCGGCCGCGAGGCGCATCTGCGCAAAGGCCACGACAGTGTCCGGAATTGCCTGCCCGTCGAGCAGGTCCACAAGATGCGGATCGGTCAGCGCAACTTTCAAATCGGTCGCTGGATTGCCGCGCGCATTGAGCGCGATCCCGGCCAATAGCGGCGAGCGCGCGCCGAGTTCGAATTCGGTGTGACCGAGCCGGCAAGTCGCAAGATCGGCGTCGCAGGCAAGCCGAGGCGCCGCAAGCGCGCGACCGTCGGCCGGCAGCGGCAAGTGCCCCCCGAAAAACAGGAAGGCCCCAAGTGCGATCAGCGATCTGAATACAAGCTGCGTCATGCCCCCTTGTCCGCAAGCGCCATACCAGTGCGGTCGCCCCAGCGGAAAATTTGAAATGATCTTTTAATTTCAGTGGGTTATAAGAATGGAGGCGACCCGGTCGACGGGCCGCCCGAAGTGGGGACCTGCTGCCGGCCGTGCCGGATTGCGCCGCCGCTGTGCCAGCCCGGCACAGCATCGGGGCGCCCAGGCCACAAGCGATGGCAGGAGGTGGAATTGGCGCGCGGCAGTCAATCGGACGATGATTACGTTCGCGAGCGTCCGGCCTGGATCATTCCGGGGCTGGTCCTGATCGGCGTACTGACCTTCTCGGGCGCATTTCTCTATTATTATTTCGGACCGACGCCGAGTGAAATTCTGGGGCTCGACCCGCGTGCCAGTGCTGCCGATCGCAAGATCGAGACGATCATCGCCGATCGGCGCTTCCTGATCCCCGAGCACTACACGCGATATCCGAGTCAGCGCAGCGGTGGCCGGCGCACCAATATCGATATGCACGCGCTGCTGCCCGACCTGACACCCTATGGAAGCGATCTGCAGGAACGTTTCATCGACAATTCGGCCGATTCCGACGTGATCTATTTCACGCTTGCCGAAACGGCAACGCCGCTCAGCTCGGCCCGCCGCCTGAAGGATATCTATTCAAAATATCTGGCAGCGCCCGAACCGGAGCAAGACAGGGCGGGGCTGCAACGGTTCGCCTTTCGCGACGATTCCGGCTATGCCAATCAGGACCTGCTGGTGGGCAAGGACGACGAAGAGCGCATGGTGCTGTTGCTTTGCGATCGCGAGAGTGTGCTGGTCGACAGCCCTAATTGCACGCGCTCGCTGCTGCTCGGATCGAGCCTCGATCTGACCTATCGCTACAAGCGCAGCCAGATCGGCAACTGGCGCGAGATCGACAATGCCGTCATGAAGCTGGTCGGCGAATTCGAAACGCGCGAGCCTGTCGACGAACTGCAAGGACCGATCTTCGACTAGCCGCTAGTCGGGCAGATCGATATCGAGGATCGCCATATTGAAGGCATAGGAGACTTCACCCTCTTCTTCATCCTTGAAAATAACGCCGATGAATTCGTCGCCGATGTTCACTTCGGCCGAATCGTCTTTCTGCGGCCGCGCCCTGACTGTGATTGACGGCAGCTTGAACTTCTCCCGCAGATAGCTCTCGATGCGCTTGATTTCGGTCTTGTCCAAGAAGCTCTCCCGTCGTCGGCATTGCTGATTTGCCCAAATATGAGGGCGCGCCCGGTCGTTTTAGCCATTTGCCCCCCTTGGTGCAAACCGGACCTGCGCCCGCTTGCCGCTGCGGCGCTTCGTCCGATTGGCCGCCTCGACACCCCGTGAGAGCCTCGTTCTTCGAAAATCGGCTCCGGAATGGAACCATGTCAGGACGCATACGAAAATGGCTGGCGGCCTTTACTGTCGTGCTGACGCTGGCCGCCGTGGCGACACTCATCAGACCGGCGCACGACGCCGCGCCGGAAGAAGACCGCACCCAGGCTTTCATCGTGACGCCCGGCCGCTAGCGCGTCGTATATCCACCGTCGATCACGAGCTCGGAGCCGGTCATGAAGGCCGCCTCATCCGAGGCGAGAAAGACTATTCCATTGCCGATATCTTCCGGCGCGCCGAGCCGGCCGATCGGATGCAACATGGTCAGCATCTCGACCATCTCGTTGGAGCCGATCTGCACGCCACCCATCTCGCCCCGGTCGATGACGGTCTGCACCATCGGCGTACGAATATAGCCCGGATGCACCGAATTGACGCGGATGCGGTAGCCGGCCTGCGCGCATTCGAGGGCCGCGGATTTGGTGAGGAGCCGCACGCCACCCTTCGCCGCATTGTAGTCGGATGCGCCAGGCTGACCGACAAGACCAAGAATCGACGACACGTTGATGATCGAGCCGTCCGGACCGCCTTTTGCTGTCGTCTTCTTGATCGTGCGGATACCATGCTTGCAGCCCAGAAACACGCTGTCGAGATCGACGGCGATGGTATGACGCCAGCTCTCAAGCGGCTTGTCTTCGATCGTACTCGGTTCCGGCGCGATGCCCGCATTGTTGACGAGGATATGCAGGCCGCCGAATTTTCCCTCCGCCAGCGCGACCACGCTCTCCCACTGCGCTTCGTCGACCACATCATGCCGTGCAAACATGGCTACGCCGCCGCTTCGCACAATCTCGTCGACAACGGCTTGTCCCGCATCCGCATCGAGATCGGTGCACAGGACTTTCGCCCCTTCCTTCGCCAGCAATCTGGCGGTGACCGCGCCGATACCCTTAGCCGCCCCGGTCACGATCGCGACCCTGCCATCAACACGTCCCATTCGCTTCTTCCCTGTTTTGCACCGGCTTCCGTTTCCGGCTTTACCGGTCATTCTGCCGCGTGGCCGCCGATACGCAAAGGGCGAAAGCGCCGCATCTCTGTGCTATAGAGATTTAAAAGACGAGACCCAAAACAAGCCGGAAAGAAAAATGCCCGTCGCTCTCGAAATCACATTCGAAACCACGCAGGCCGATCACATCCTGACCCAACTCCGGGCCTACAAGGAACGTGAGTTCGACCGCAATCCGCCGCGCGGCTTTCTCGGTGCCGTGATCGAGGACCACCCCGAAACCGGCACCGTCGTTTTTCGCAGCGAATGGCAAGACGACGATGCACTCGAATACACGCGCGACAGCGCTCCTTTCGAGGCTTGCCTCGATCTTTGCGACATCTATGCCGATGGGCGCGACGACCGAAAAATGGAAATCGGCTGACACGCATGACATCCCCCGCCTATCCGCCCTCCTGGTATGCCGCGACCGCCAATTCGCCGCCGCCGCAGCCCGCACACGCCGGCGACGAAACGGTCGACATCTGCGTTGTTGGCGCAGGCTATACGGGTCTGTCGGCAGCGCTGCATCTGGCCGAACGCGGATATTCAGTCACAGTTCTGGAGGCCGAACGCATCGGTTGGGGCGCTTCAGGGCGCAACGGTGGCCAGCTCGGCACCGGCCACCGCAAGGACCAGCGCAGCCTTGAAAAAATGCTGGGGGTGGAATGGGCACGACGCCTCTGGGACCTCGGACTTGAAAGCAATGCCCTGGTCAGGGAACTGATCGCCACACACAACATCGAATGCGATCTGAAGCCCGGACTGCTTCATGCCGCATGGAAGCGCGGCGACGCGGCGTGGCTCAAGGAAGATGTCGAATATCTCGCCACGAACTACGGCTACGACAAATCGCGTTACGTTCCGCGCGACGAAATGCGCGAAATGGTGGCGAGCGATCGCTATTGGGGCGGTGTGCTCGACGATGGCGGTGCGCATCTTCATCCATTGAACTACGCGCTCGGGCTCGCCCGCGCCTGTATCGCCAAAGGCGTCAGAATTTACGAAGGCACGCGCGCCCTCGACATTTCCCGCACCGGCGTCAAAACGGCGCAAGGCATGGTGAGCGCATCCCATGTCGTGCTGGCCTGCAACGCGCATCTCGACCGCCTTGAGCCGCGCATCGCCGGCGCCATCATGCCGATCAACAATTTTATCGTAGCGACCGAACCGCTGGGCGCCCGCGCCCGCCAGCTGATCCGCGACAATGTATGCGTACAGGATACGAAATTCGTCATCGACTATTACCGTCTCTCGCCCGACGGCCGCCTCCTTTTCGGCGGCGGCGAGAGCTATTCGCCAAACCTGCCGAAAGACATTGCGGGCTTCGTCCGCAAGCCGATGCTGCGTGTCTTCCCGCAGCTCGAAGACGTGCGTATCGACTATGCCTGGGGCGGCACGCTGGCGATCACGATGAAGCGCATCCCACATTTCGGCCGCCTCGCGCCGAACATCCTCTATGCGCATGGTTATTCGGGTCAGGGCATCAACATCGCGACGCTGGCCGGTAAGCTGATCGCCGAGGCGGTCGCCGGTCAGGCCGAACGCTTCGATTGTCTGGCGAAAATCCCGACGCCCGATTTCCCGGGCGGCACATGGTTGCGCTATCCGGGGCTGGTCGCCGGCATGCTCTTCTATGCGATGAAAGACAGGCTGCCGTGACGGCTAGATGCCGTCGCCCTCGTCCTTGATCATCTGATCCATGGCATGAGCCGGCTTGTCGCAGCCCGCGCAGCCGACGATCTTGGCCGGCACGCCGACGGCCGTGCAATGCGCCGGCACATTGTGCAGCACCACGCTGCCCGCGCCGATGCGGCTGTACTCGCCGATCTCGATATTGCCGAGCACCTTGGAGCCGACCGAAATCAGCACACCGCGCCTGACCTTCGGGTGACGGTCGCCCTGCTCCTTGCCGGTGCCGCCCAACGTCACGCCATGCAGCATCGACACATCGTCTTCCACCACCGCCGTCTCGCCGATGACGATGCCGGTCGCGTGGTCGATGAAGACGCCACGGCCGATCCGCGCCGCCGGATGAATGTCGACGGCGAAGAGGTCGGACACACGGTTCTGGATATAAAGCGCCATCGCCTTGCGGCCCTGCCCCCACAGCCAATGCGCCACGCGGTAGGCCTGCAGCGAATGGAAGCCCTTGAAGTAGAGCAGCGGCTGGATGTAGGAGTGGCAGGCGGGATCGCGCTCGTAATAAGCCACGATGTCGGCGCGGTAGGCTTCGCCGATTTCGGGTGCCTCGCGCAGTGCCTCGTCGAAAAGCTCGCGAAGCTGCATCGGATGCACTTCCGCATTGCCGAGCTTTTGCGCCAGATGATAGGCGACCGCGTCGTTGAATTCGCGATGATTGAGAATGGTCGAATAAAGGAAGCTGGCGAGAATCGGCTCGCCGGCGGTCATGTCTTCGGCTTCGCCACGCACACGCTCCCAGACGGGATCGCAAACGGCAAGCGGCTGGTTCCTCTCACTGGGCTTCGACATGGGTCCACTCCTCGCCGGTTCGATGCGGACGGCCGCGCATCCTCCCTTGAGGACAGGCCCCACATGGCGAAATACCGGTATACCGAAGCACACCGGCGGTTTCGACAAGACTAACACATGGGCGAAACCCGGGCGAGTTCAATAGGGGAACCCACATTTCCGGACCCTCATGTTAGGCTTTTCCGACATGCCGTTTCGGGGAGCCCACCCATGCCTTTCGCCACCATCGGCGACATCGAGATTTACCACGAACGTCTCGGCGCCGGCCCGCGCCTGCTGTTCATTTCGGGCACAGGCGGCGACCTGCGCGTCCGCCCCAATGTGCTCGACGGCCCTTTCCCGAAGCACTTCGACATGCTGGCCTATGACCAGCGCGGCCTCGGCCAGACCGGCAAGCCCGACCGCCCCTACAGCATGGCCGAATATGCCGAGGACGCCGTCGGCCTGATGGCCGCCATCGGCTGGGGCTCGGCGCTGGTCGTCGGCGTCTCTTTCGGCGGCATGGTGGCGCAGGAGCTGGCGATTCGTCATCCGCATGTTGTCGAGGGACTGGTGCTTGCCTGCACATCGCCCGGTGGCGCGGGCGGCGCTTCCTACCCGCTGCACACGCTGCAACACATGGATCGCGACACCCGCGCCCGCCACATGATCCCCATATCGGACACCCGCCGCGACGCCGCATGGGCGAAGGCCAATCCGAAACAGTATGAGGAATTTGTCGCCTTCGCCGCTGCCGATCCATATGCGGACGAATCCGGCCACGAGATGGGCCAGCGCCGCCAGCTCGAAGCGCGCGCGAAGCACGACACATGGGACCGTCTCGGTGACATCCGTTGCCCCACGCTCATCTGCGCCGGCAAATATGACGGCATCGCGCTCCCTGAAACGCAGGAGAAAATGGCCGCCCGCATCCGCGGCGCCGAACTGCGCTTCTTCGAAGGCGGCCACCTCTTCATGCTGCAGGACCGCGCCGCGCTCCCGGCGATGACCGCATTTCTGAAGGGCGACGACCGGGACTGACCCGATCCGGCACAGCGCGGCAAGGAAGCGTTAAGACCTCGGCCACTAGCATCAAACCCGGTCCTCCTTCTCGTATCCCCGGGTCCCCATGTCCGCATCGAGCATCGCCGCCGCGGCCGTCGCCAGCCAGAAGAGCCAGCTTCAGATGGCCATGCAGGCCGTGCTGCTGAAGACGCAGTTCAAGCAGGATGTGGCGCTGGCGCAGCTGATTGCGGAAGCCACCGAAGGCGGCGCAAAGCTTGCCGCCAGCCCGCCGGCCGGCGCCGGCACACAGCTCGACATCAGCGTCTGACGGTCTGTTTCATCTGCCTGTAACCTGCCACAGCGTTCCGGCTTTGCTTGCCTTGCGGTCTGCTCTCCATTAGAAATTAATGAAACACATTAGAAACGCGAACGCGCCGTCGCCCGGCGCGGGAGAGACGCATGGGCCGGAAAATCCTTTTCATCACCACCGACCAGATGCGCTTCGATGCGATCGGCGCGAACGGACAGAAAGTTGCAAAGACGCCCGCCATCGACGCTCTGGCCGCAAACGGCATCAACTACACCCGCGCCCACAACCAGAACGTCGTCTGCATGCCGGCGCGCTCCACCATGATCACCGGCCAATATGTCTCGACGCATGGCGTCTGGATGAACGGCGTCCCGCTCCCCGCCGACGCGCCCTCGGTCGCACAATATCTGCACGACAAGGGCAATTATAAAACCGCGCTGATCGGCAAGGCGCATTTCGAGCCCTTCCTCGATATCCACCAGCAATTCTATGAAAGCCAGATGGCACGGCTCGGCGAGCATGGGCCGCATCGCGGCTTCGATTACATGGAGCTCGCCACGCATTCGCCATTGATCCTCCACTACAACGAATGGATGAAAAAGCACGACCCGGAGGCGCTGGCGGGTTTCTACCAGAACCTCAACGAAAAATTTCAGGTGAACGCACAGGGCGGCGGCGACACTGGCGCCTGCCAGGTGCATTTCAATCCGGTCGCGCGCGAGCATTACCACACCGACTGGGTCGCCGACCGCACCATCGACTGGCTCGGCTCAGTTGGCACGCAAGACGACTGGTTCTGCTGGATGAGCTTCCCCGATCCGCATCACCCCTGGGACCCGCCGCAGTCGGAACTCCACCGCCACCCCTGGCGCGACACGCCGCTGCCGGATTTCTATCCGGGCTCGAAGGCAAGGATCGAGGAAGTGTTGGCCGGCAAGCCGCAACACTGGATGGAATGGTACACCGGCGAGCGCGTCACCAATTTCGAAGCGCCGCCGGATTTCCGCGCCTGCGACATGAGCGCCGATCAGGTGCAGGAAATCAACGCCTTCACCCATGTCGAAAACGAGCTGATCGACGAGGCCATCGCGAAGGTGATGGCCTATGTCGAAAAGCGCGGCTGGGGCGATGATGTCGATGTCGTCTTCACCACCGATCATGGCGAATTCCAGGGCGAGTTCGGCCTCCTGTTCAAGGGCCCCTATCACGTCGACGCGCTGATGCGCCTGCCGATGATCTGGCGCCCGGCAAAGTCGGCGAAAGTTGCGCCCGCCGCCGTCGAAAAGCCCGTCGGCCAGGTCGATCTCGCGCCGACCTTCTGCGAAATCGCCGGTCTCCCCGTGCCCGACTGGATGCAAGGCAAGCCGATGCCGAAGACCGACGCCGAAGGCGACAAGCAGGGCCGCGAGCGCGTCTTCACCGAATGGGACTGCAAACATGTCGACGGCACGACGGTCGGCCTGCGCACCATCTATCGCGACGGCTACACCATCACCGCCTGCCTGCCCGGCACGATTTATGACGGCACGGAGGGCGAACTCTACGACCACAAGGAAGACCCGCGGCAATTCCGCAACCTCTGGAACGACCCGGCCTGTGCGTCACTAAAATCCGACCTGCTGGCCGACCTGAAGGACAACCTGCCGCCCGTCCGCGAGCCGCAACTGGAATATGTCGCGCCGGTGTAAGGCGCGACCGCCCGAGGCCGGTTGCCAGCTGGCGAAGCGCCCTGTATCTCAGAAGGCATCGACACTTCCGAGCAAGGACGCGCCCCATGCCCTCCCCCACCTCCCGCATGATCGCCGAAAAAACCGGCGCCATCGGCTGGATGATTTTCAACAATCCCGAACGCCTCAACGCCGTCGGCCTCGACATGTGGCAGGCGGTGCCGGAAATCGTCGCGGGCTTCGACGCCGATCCCGACATCCGCGTCATCGTGTTGAAGGGCGCGGGCGACCGGGCCTTTGTCGCCGGTGCCGACATTTCGCAATTCGGCGAGAGCCGCTCTTCGGCCGAAGGCGTGAAGACCTACGAAGATGCGACGACGCGCGCCTTCGACGCCATTGCCGAAGCGCAGAAACCCACCATCGCGATGATCAACGGCTACTGCATTGGCGGCGGTCTCGGCATCGCGCTTTCCTGCGACCTGCGCTTCGCATCCGAAGGTTCGAGCTTCGGCATCCCGGCCGCGAAACTCGGCCTCGCCTATGCGGCGTCGGGAACCGGCCGCCTCGTGCATGTCGTCGGACCTGCCTTTGCCAAGGAGATCTTTTTCACCGCCCGCCGCTTCACGACCGACGAGGCGCTTGCCATGGGTCTCGTCAACCGCGTCACCGCGCCCGAAACACTCGAAGCCCTCACCCGCGACACCTGCGCGACCATCGCCGAAAACGCGCCGCTGACGGTTGCCACCGCCAAGCAGGTCGTCGACGAATTCACGAAAGCGCCCGGCAATTTCGATCACGAAAAATGCGACGCGCTGATTGCCCGCTGCTTTGCCAGCGAGGACTACGCCGAAGGCCGCGCCGCTTTCATGGAAAAAAGAAAACCGGAATTCAAAGGCAAATAAAAACAACAACACGACAGGGAGAAAACAAATGGGACGTCTCGACGGCAAGGTCGCCATCATCACCGGCGGCACCAGCGGCATCGGCCGCGGCACGGTCGATCTTTTTCTGCAGGAGGGTGCGAAGGTCGTCGCCGCCGATCTGCAGGACCACAAGGGCGAGGCGATGGAGCGCGAACTGGGCGCGAGCTTCTCCTATTGCCGCGCCAATGTCGCCCATGAAGACGAGGTGAAGAACCTCGTCGATCACACGGTGAAGAAATTCGGCAGGCTCGATGTCCTCTTCAACAATGCCGGCTATGGCGGCGTCGGCGGCGAGTTGCACGAAATCGACATGAACGGTTTCGACGAAACCGTCGGCGTGCTGCTGAAAGGCGTCGTGCTCGGCTACAAATATGCGGTGCCGCACATGACGGCGCAGCAGTCCGGCTCGATCATCTCGACGGCCTCCGTCGCCGGCCTGCAGGCGGGCTACGGACCGTTGGTCTATTCGGCCTGCAAGGCCGCCGTGCATCACTTCTCGCGCTGCGCCGCGCTGCAGCTCGCGCCGCATTTCGTCCGTTCGAATGCGATCTGCCCCGGCGGCATCGCCACCTCGATCTTCGGCTCAGGGCTAGGCCTCGGCACCCAGGTCGCCGATCAGTTCGCCGAAGTGATGAAGACGCATCTGGCGAAAATCCAGCCGACGCCGCGCTCGGGCCTCCCCTCCGACATTGCGGAGACGGCCCTCTTCCTCGCCAGCGACGCCTCGAGCTTCGTCACCGGCCAGACCATCGCGGTCGATGGCGGCCTCACCGCCGGCCCGATGGCGACGCTCGGCAAGCGCATCGACTTCGAGAAAATCATTTCCGATTTCCTCTCAGGTCTCCCGGAGGACGCGAAGAAGCCGGCCTGACTACTCGCCGAGGCTCTTTCCCGGTTTTCCGACGCGGATCGCGGTGTCGTTCGCGCAATCGAACGACGCCGCGTGCCGGTCCGCCGCCGCGCGCGCCAGCGCATTGGCGTCGGCATTGGCGCGCGCATCGACATAGGCGACATGGCAGGCCTCATCGCCGATCTTCGACACCACCAGCACCTGACCGTCGGTGAACGTGCCGTCACCGCCGTCATGTTGCGTCAGATAGCGCACGATGACGGCGAACGCCCGGCCCTCGGCGTCGAGCCGCCATTCGAGCATCTTGCCGAGCCGGTTGAAGGGCGGAAGCGTCTGCCCGGACAGCATCTTCTCCCGCTTCGGATCGTCGATCTGGAGATAGAAACGCAGATCGCCTTCCAGCACCTCGACCTTGTGCCCGCGAAAATCCGGGCAGGCGAGCCACGCGGAACCGGACTCTTCATCCGTCGCCGTCACCCGGCACTGGTCGGTATCGACCGATGAATAGGCCGACACCGGCTCGGCGCGCGCCGCGCCGGCGGCAAGCCCCGCGGCAAGCGCGAGCCCCGCGAATGAAATCCGGATCAATTTCCCCTCCCCCGCTCGCCGCCCGCGTCAGGCCGGATCGGCCTCGATGTCCACCTTGTTCGGATAGAAGGCCACATAATCCTTGATGTCGGCCATTTCGACAAACGGGTCCTCATAGGACCAGACGGCGTCATGGACTTGCTCGGCTCCGGCCGCCAGCGCCCAGTAGCTCGCCTCGCCCTTGAACGGGCACCATGTATGGCTCTCCGTCGGCTTGAGCAGGTCCATCCTCACATCCTTGCGCGGCAGGTAGAACACCGGCGCATAGCTGCCCTCGAAAAGCTCAAGCGCCTCCATACTGTCGGCCACCGTCTCGCCGCCGAAATGCACGCGCACGCGCCGCCCGGCCGGCAGCACGCGCAGCAGATGTTCCGGATGGCTTTCATAGCCGGATTTATGTTCCTTGCCGGAAACGAGCTGTCCCATGCCGGGTCTCCTTTTGTCTGGTGCCACCTTTGCCGATCGAAGGGAGATGGGGCCCCGGCAAGGATTTGGCAACCTCGGCGTCCTAGCCTCGGCTTCCATGACCGAACCCGCGCATGTCCCTCCGCCCGCCGCCGCCGAGCGCCGCCTTTTCCGGCGCATCGGCGCGCGCCTCGAGGGGCGCCTCGTCTTTGCCGGCGTCGATGCCGAATGTCTGGTTCACGACATGTCGGCGACGGGCGCCGTGGTCGAGGTTTCGCCGCTGCCCGCGCTCGGCGCCGAACTGGCGCTCGATGTGCCGGGCGTCGGCTTTGCCCGCGGACGGGCGCGCCACTATCCCGCCGAAGGCCTTGTCGGCATCGAACTCGATGTGCCGGCGGCGCGCCGCGACCGCATCGCCGACCGTCTGATCCTCGCCGCCTTCCGTTCCCCGCCGCTCCCCGAAAACAACTGACCGATAGTCGGATCGCGACATTTCGCGCGATCCCGGCTTGGGTCCGCCGCCGCCGCTCGCTACACTCCGCGGCAACGTGAAACCGGGGAGATAAAAAATGCCGCTCAAGAACAAGGTTGCCATCGTCACCGGCTCGGCCACCGGTCTCGGCGCGGCGGTCGCACTCCGGCTTGCGGACCAAGGCTGCAATGTCGTCATCAATTACACAAAGAGCGAAGCGGAAGCGAAGGAAACGCTGGCCGCCTGCGAGGAAAAAGGCGTCGAGGCGATCCTCGGCCAGGGCGATGTCGGCGAGGACGCCGATTGCCGCCGCATCGTCGAGGCGGCCGTCGACAAATGGGGTCGCGTCGATGTGCTGGTCAACAATGCCGGCGGCACGAAATTCGCCGATCACGCGAAACTCGACGAATTGAACGCCGAGGACTTCCTCTGGATCTACAAGGTCAATGTCGTCGGCGCCTACCAGATGATCCGCGCCTGCGAGCCGCACATGAAAAAGGCCGGCAAGGGTTCGGTCGTCAACATTTCCTCGATCGCCGGCGTCACCGGCATCGGCTCGTCGGTCGCCTATGCGGCATCGAAAGGCGCCTTGAACACCATGACGCTCTCGCTCGCCCGTTCGCTGGCCCCCGTGATCCGCGTCAACGCGGTCTGCCCCGGCTTCATCGGCACGCGCTGGTTTTCCGACCGCTTCGGCACGCAAACCTTTGAGGGCATCAAGCGCCAGCAGGAGGAAACGACGCCCTTGCGCCGCGCCGGCACGCCCGAAGACATCGCGGCCGCCGTCGTCTTCTTCTGCGGCGAAGGCTCCGACCACATCACCGGCGAAACGCTGATCACCGATGCCGGCCTGCATCTGGGATTCGCGCCGCTGACGGCGCGGTAAACCTCACCCCGCCAGAAACTTCAACACCGCCTCTTTATAAGCCCTGTCCCCCACCGTCTTCATGTGGTCGCGCTTCGGCACCGTGAAGGCGCGCGCGCCCGGAATGCGCGCCGCGAGCGGCCCCGCCGCGCCCGCCTGTTCGTCGCTCTCGCCGGCAACGACGAGAACCGGCCGCGAAATGCCCGCGAGCCCCGCCACCGGAAAAGGCGCCCGCACCGCCTCGAAACAGGCCGCGAGCGCGGCGCGGTCCTGCCGGTTCTGATCGGCGAAGACGCGGAACATCCGCGCGCCTGCGTCCGTCACGCTTGCGGGATCGTCCGCCAGCAGCGCCTCGATCACCGGCCCCGGATCGCGGTCCGGATCGAGCAGCCGCGCGCCGACGCCTGCGGCAATCACCCGGTCGAAACGGTCGGGCCACTCCATCGCTGCGACGAGCGCCACCATCGCCCCCATCGAATAGCCCATCAGGTCGGCGCCCGGCTCGCCCAGGTGATCGATGAGCGCCACAAGGTCCGCCGCCATCGCGGACAGCGTGTAGTTCTCCGCCTCATGCGGCTTGTCGCTTTCGCCATGCCCGCGCATGTCCGGCATGATGACGCGAAACCCCGCCTCCATCAGCGCCCGGCTCCAGCCGGTCTCGATCCAGTTCACCCGATGCGTCGACGCAAACCCATGCGCCAGCAAAATCGGATCGCCCTCACCCTCGACGCGATAGGCAAGCCGCAACCCGTCCGATTTGAAATAATCCACCATCCACCTCCGCCGGCCGCCGCGCTTACAATATCCAGCCGACTCCCGCAGCGCGAGCCGCAAGGAAGGTTTTTTGCACGCGGAGACGCGGAGCCGCGGAGAAGAACAGGTTTTTGCACGCGAAGGCGCGAAGGAAGAAGATAGATTGCGCCTTCGCGTGAATATTTCTTCCTTCTTCTCCGCGGCTCCGCGTCTCCGCGTGCCAAATCCTTCCTGCCCTTCCCCGCCCCCGGTGGAAAAGCCGGGCAAAGGGCGTTAGGCTTCATCCCAAACCGGGGAGAAAGAAAAATGACCGACGCCGCCCTCTTGAAACGCGAGACCTGCGCGATGATCGACGCCATGTCCGCCGAACTCCTCGCCGTCAGCCACGAGATCCATTCGAAGCCCGAACTCGCCTTCCACGAACACGAGGCCGCCCGCATCCTGACCGCCGCGCTCGACCGCGCGGACCTCCCCGTCACGCGCGGCGCCTTCGGCCTCCCGACCGCTTACGCCTCGAGCTTCGGCGCCAGCGGCCCCGAAGTCGCGATCCTCTCCGAATACGACGCCCTTCCCGGCATCGGCCATTCCTGCGGCCACAACATCATCGCCACCACCGGCCTCGGCGCCTCGCTGGCGCTCGCGAAACTGGGCGCGCGCCTTCCCGGCCGTGTCCGCTATCTCGGCACGCCGGCGGAAGAACAGGGCGGCGGCAAGGAACTGATGGCGCAGCAAGGCGCCTTCGACAGGCTCGACGCCGCCATGATGGTGCATCCGGCCGGCGTCGATCTCGTCACCATGCCCTGCATCTGCGTCTCCGAAGTCGCCGTCACCTATCGCGGCCGCTCGGCGCATGCTTCGGCCATGCCGCATATGGGGCTCAACGCGCTCGACGCCCTCATCACCGCCTATCAGGCGATCGCGCAACTCCGCCAGCACATCAAGCCAACCGAACGCATCCACGGCATCATCAAGAAGGGCGGCATGGCGCCCAACATCGTGCCGGACGAAACCGCCGGCATTTTCTATGTCCGCGCCGCTTCCGCCGAAGACCTCGCGCCCTTGAAGGCCCGCGTCCAGGCCTGTTTCGAGGCCGGCGCGCTGGCGACCGGCTGCACGGCGGAAGTCAAATGGGCCAAGGCCGACTATCTCGACCTCAAGACCAGCATGGCGATTGCGGATTCATATGAAGCCAATGCCCGCTCGCTCGGCCGCGATTTCTTTCCGCTCTCGAAAATGCCGACGGGTTCGGCTGGCAGCACCGACATGGGCAACATTAGCCATCGCGTGCCGTCGATCCACCCGATGATCGCGTGCGCCCCGCCCCATGTCGTGATCCACAATCCGGAGTTCGCCAGATGGGCCGCCTCCGATCTCGGCGACAAGGCCTGCCTCGACGGCGCCAAGGCGCTCGCCATGACCGCCATCGACTTCATGACCGACGCCGCGATGCGCGAAAAGGCGAAGGCGGATTTCGCCGAAACCGCCGCCAGCTCCGCCCGCTCCGTCGCCGCCGCCTACGATCCGAACGGCGCGGCGAACATCGGCGGCTGCGGCTGCATGTAAGCGCCATTCGCTTACGCCCCGACCTCTCGCAAGAAAGATTTTTGCACGCGGAGCCGCGGAGAAGAGGAGAAGAACAGATTTTTGCACGCCCACGGGTATCGCCTTCGGCGCGAAGAACACTTCGGCGCGAAGCGCCAATAGCCTTTTCTTTCCTCTTCGCGTCTTCGCGCCGGAGCCTGTCCTCGGGATCGCCAAAGGCGATACCCGCGGGCGTGAACCCCTTCTTTCTTCTCTTCTCCGCGCCTCCGCGTCTCCGCGTGAAAACCCTTCCCTTCGCCTCACGGCAAATTCGGCACCCGTTCGGTTTTTCAATTCCCTTGACGCGCCCCGGTCTCGCGCTCACGCTCGCTCAACCGGGTGAGGGGTGCAGAAAATGAAGACGGTCTTTGCGTCAATCGCGGTCACCCTGGCACTTATCGGCTCGCACGCGCATGCGGAGGAACCGCCCGAAAAGTCTCTGAGTGAATTTCTCGATGAATGCGCGGGCAATCCGGACTATTGCCGCGCCTTTACACACGCATTCATCCCGGCGTTCATAGAAAAATTCTCGTTCAATCCGGACCCGGCCTGCGTGCCCGTCGAGCCCTATGAGGCGGCCGAGACCGTGCTCCAATACATGTTCATCCTTGGGGTTGAACCCGACTGGGCGGAGAGGTCTGACGGGCTTGCCATGGCGGAGGCCTTGCTCGATAGCTATCCCTGCCTCACGGATGAGTGAGTCGCTTCCTCACGGCAGGTTCGGCGGCCGCTCCGTCAGTTCCACTTCCTCGACGAAGCGCTCGTCGAGCTTGCGGCGCAGTGCCTCCTGCTCCTTGAGCCCGATCGGGAACCGCCACATGATCGCGGCGACGATCGCATTGCAGATGACAGGCGTCGCCACGAAGACGATGGAAAGACCCGTCAGCGTCGCCTCCGTGTTCTCCCCCTGCTTCGGCACGAATCCGATCAGCGCCAGCGTCCAGAACACGACGCCGACCGCGAAGGCTCCGCCGAGCTTCTGCGTCAGCGTCAGCAGCGAGTAGAAAAGCCCCGTCCGCCGCTGCCCGGTTTCGAGCTCGTCGATATCCGCCACATCGGCCATCATCGAACGGTAGAGCGTCGTCGTCGTGCCGACATTGACGCCGAGAAACAGCAGCACCAGCGCCGCCACATAATAGTTTCCTTCCGGGATCAGGAAGATGACCGGCGGAAAGACGACGTTGAAGAGCCCGGCCGCGACGACGGTGCGGTGCTTGCCGAGCCGGTAGCTCAGCTTCAGCACGACGGGAATGAAGATGATGCCGCCGAAGAAATAAATCAGCAGCAGGAAGCTCGCGATCGAGCCGATGCCCCACACATAGGTCGCCTCGTAAATATACATCGAGGCGAGCGCCGCGCCCGCGAAGCCCGACAGGAAATCCGCCGCCAGCAACCGGCGAAGCGGCAGGTTGCGGAAGATGGCCCGGATCGCCGCGCCAAGGTCGAGCGGCCGCTGCGGCGCGGATTTCCGTTCCGGCACGAACAGGATGTTGAGGCCGACCGCGACCGGCAGCACCAGCACGATGAACCAGCCGATGGCGGCGACGCGCGCCGCCTCCATATTCTCCGCGCCGATCCGCTCGATGATCGCCGGAATGAGCAGCACCAGCGGCACGCCGAGAAGCTGGAACGCCTCCCGGTAGCCCTGAATGCGCGAGCGTTCGTTGTAGTCCGCCGAGAGCTCCGCCGCCCAGGCCATGTGCGAGATGGTGAGCATCGTCCAGCCGATATAGAGAAAGAACATCCAGCCGATGAGATAGAAACTCGTCGCCGGCGCCGTCGGCACGAACACCATATAGGCGCAAACGACCAGCAGCGGCACCGAGAGGACGATCCAGTGCCGCCGCCGTCCCCAGCGCGAGGGGAACCTGTCGGAGAGAACCCCCATCGCCGGATCGGTGACGACGTCCCAGAGCCGCGCCAGCATGAAGATCGTGCCGACGGCGGCGAGCCCGAGGCCCATCGGCCCCGCATAGAACTGCGGCAGATAAACGCCGATCGGAAGTCCGAGCGCGGCGATCGGAATGGCGGGGCCTGAAAAGGCGGCGAGACGCAAGGGTGACAAACGGGGACCGGTCATGGGTGTTATGCCTTCGCTCCTGCCCGGTTTAATTTTCGAATCCAAATTTAACCGTCATGACCCGGCTTGTCCGGGTCATCCACGTCTTTCTTTTCTTCCTGTGCCCGCCGCCAAGACGTGGATGGCCCGAATAAATCGGGCCATGACGGATTTGGGTTGGGGAAATGCAACGTTCGCACAACCGAAACTCCTTGGTCGGCCGCTCCCGCCCTCATGTAATCCCGGCCAGAAAATCCATCACCGCGCCCTTGAACATCGGATTGGCGAGCGCGAACATGTGATCCGTACCAGGAACGATTTCGGCCCTTGCGCCGGCGATGCGCGCCGCGAAGGGTCCCGGATCGCCGGCCAGATCGTCGCGCGCGCCGGCAATCACCAGAACCTCGTTGCGGATCAGGCCGAGATCGGCGCCGCGGTCGCCGGCGCGCGGCGCCCGCGAGCAGGCCGCCAGCGCCTTCAGATCCTGTCCCAGCCCCTCGGCATAAAGCCGGAAGCCGCGCGCCAGCGGTTCGGTGATACCCTCGGCGCTTTCCGCCTCCAGCGCCTCGGCGACGCCGCCGATCCGCTCTCCGGTTTCCAGCATCTTCGCGCCGACCCCGCCCAGCACGACGACGCCGAAGCGCGCGCCGTGATGTGCGGCGAGATGGGCGGCGATCCCCGCCCCCATCGAATAGCCCATCAGGCTCGCCCGCTCGATGCCGAGATGGTCGAGAAGCGCCAGCGCATCGCCGGCCATTTTGTCGGTGGTGTAGTCGGCGGGATCGTAAAGCTTCGCGCTCTTCCCATGCCCGCGCAAATCGAGCGTCACGACCTGACGCCGCGCCCGTGTCAGCGCCTGCACCCAGCCCGTGCGCACCCAGTTGTCCTCGGCCGTCGCCGCGAAGCCGTGCACCAGCAGCATCGGCTTGCCCTCGCCGGCGACCTCATAGGCGATGGAAGCGCCTCCCGAAGAAAATTCCGGCATCGCCTCAATCCGCCGGCACGCCGGAGGATTGCGCGTCGGACGGCGCGCCGGTGCGCGCCGCGATGGCGGTCGCCGCCGCTTCCAGCCCGCGCTTTTCGAGGATCGCGCGATTGGCTTCCTGCCGCTTCTCGTCGATCGGATAGAACCAGAGAATGGCGGCCACCGCCGCGCTGATGATCGTCGCCGGCCACACATAGACGGCGCGCAGGCTGTCCAGCACCTCCGGCGTGTTTTCGGCGCCCGCCTTGAAGCCGATCGAGTCGAGCAGCGTATAGGCCATGAAGATCGCGATGGCCGCGCCGAACTTGCTGGTCGAGGTCAGCATCGAATAGAAAAGCCCCGTGCGCTGCTGATGCGTGATGACGGCGTCGTGGTCGGCGACATCGGCCATGATCGAGCGGAACAGGAACGGCCCCGCCGCCATGTTGACGCCGAGCAGCACCCAGGCGCCGAGCGCGATCAGCGGCTGCCCCGGCGGAATGATCAGGATCAGCGGAATGGTGACGGCGTTGAAGAGCGCGGACCAGGACGCCGTCTTGTGCTTGCCGAGACGGCGGCTGATCCACAGCATCAGCGGAATGAAGCCGACGCCGGAAAGGAAATAGCCGAGCAGCATCAGGCTCGAATACTGGCCGAGCTTGAGCGCGTCCTCGGCGAGAAAGAGAAACATCGAGGCGACGAGCCCGCCCGATACGCCGCCGATGAGATCGGCCGCCAGCACCACCTGCAACGGCCGGCTGCTGACAAGCGCGCGCACCGCCTCCTTGAACGGCACATGCACCGGCGGCTTGGTCGGCCGCTCCGGCACTTTCCACACCGCAAGGCCGACCGCGATCGGAAGCAGGATCAGCACGAACCAGCCCATCGAGGCGACGCGTGCCGAGGCGACGTTTTCGGGCTCCGTCATCTCGATCAGCACCGGCAGCGTCAGCACGAACACCATGCCGAGGATCAGCGCGATCTCGCGCGCGCCCTGCACGCGCGAGCGCTCGTGATAATCGGGCGTCAGCTCGGCGCCCCACGACATGTGCGAAATCGTCAGCAGCGTCCAGCCGACATAAAGCACGAACAGCCAGAAGACGAGATAGACCGCCGTCACGGCGACGGGCGGCATGAAGATCATGTAGACCGAAACGAGCATGATCGGCACGGAAAGCACGATCCAGTGCCGCCGCCGCCCCCAGCGCGTCTCGAACTTGTCGGAGAGGATGCCGAGCACGGGATCGGTGAACACGTCCCAGAAGCGCGCCAGCATGAAGATCGTGCCGACGACGGTGAGCCCGAGCCCCAGCGTGCCGGCATAGAACGGCGGCAGGTGAACGACGAGGGGCAACCCCATGGCCGAAATCGGCGCCGCCGGCAGCGCAAAGGCAAAGAGCGTCGAGCGCGTGAGTGGCCCCCTTGAATCCAAGGTGCGGCCCGTTGGGGTCGTCATGATGGGGGGCTCCTCCTGTTTTGCCTCCGGCGGCCCCGGGTCTTTATCGCCCGAATGTCCGCCATGGTCCGCATTATCCCCGAAGCGCGCCCGGAACCAAGACCCTTTCGGCGTCATGGGCTCACAATCGCGTTAGCCCGTCCTGACCAGCGGTCAGGGCGGGCTGATCGCGCCATAGCGCCCCTTGGCGCGAAGGTGGATAGCCGCTTCAACGCTCCAACCCCGAAATTCCGTCGCAAGACCTCGTTCCGCGCCCGCCAAATATAAAAAAGTGTCACCCCCGGGCTTGACCCACTGCTGTCCGGTTAAGCGGGTTTGATTGGAAGAACGTTGCATTTTTCACAACCCAAAACCGTCATGGCCCGATTTATTCGGGCC
>NZ_JBBECC010000086.1:0-4815 GCF_040882025.1 Parvibaculum sp.
GGGGTGATGCCCGTCTCGACGATCTTTTCGACCGCGTGGAGGTGGATCGCCTCGGTGGCGCCGACGCCGTCGCCGTTGGCGCGGGCATCGAGGCCGGCGCGTGATATCTCCACGGCGCGGCGCGCGACGTCGAGCAATGTGCCGCCGCGGAAGGGCGTCTTCAGCGCATGCTTCGCCACGCCGTCGCGCAAGGCCTGACGTTCTTCATCCGTCCAGTCCTTGACGAGGTCCCAGGCCGCGTCGAGCGAGGACTGCTCGTAAAGCAGACCGACCCAGAAGGCCGGCAGGCCGCAGATGCGCGCCCAGGGGCCGCCATCGGCGCCGCGCATTTCCATGTAGTTCTTGATGCGCGCCTCGGGGAAGATCGTCGTCAGGTGGTTGTTCCAGTCGCCCCGCGTCGGCACTTCGCCGGGCAGCGCCGGCAGGCGGCCTTCGAGGAAATCGCGGAAGGACTGGCCCGTCGCGTCGATATATTTGCCGTCGCGATAGACGAAATACATCGGTACATCGAGCGCGTAGTCGACATAACGCTCGAAGCCGAAGCCCTGTTCGAACACAAACGGGATCATGCCCGAACGCGCCCGGTCCGTATCCGTCCAGACATGGGAGCGGTAGGAAAGATAGCCATTGGGCTTTCCTTCCGTGAACGGAGAATTGGCGAAAATGGCGGTCGCGACCGGCTGTAGCGCAATGGCGACGCGCAGCTTTTTCACCATATCGGCTTCGGAGGCGAAATCGAGGTTCACCTGCACCGTGCAGGAGCGGTACATCATGTCGAGACCCATGGTCCCGACCTTCTTCATGTATTCGGTCATGATCTTGTAGCGGCCCTTGGGCATGACCGGGATTTCGTCGCGGCGCCAGTTGGGCGTGAAGCCCAAACCCAGAAAGCCGATGCCGTGTTCCGCGCCCACTTCCTTCACCTGCGCCAGGTGGTCGTGAAGCTCGGAACAGGTCTGGTGCAATGTTTCGAGCGCCGCGCCCGACAGCTCGAACTGGCCGCCGGGCTCAAGCGAGATGTTGCCGCGCGAACCGTCGTCGCTTTCGAGGCCGATGATGTGTTCGCCTTCCATAACCGGCTGCCAGCCGAAGCGCGTCAGGCCCTCCAGCATGGCGCGGATGCCGTGGTCGCCGCCATAGGGGATCGGCGTCAGACCTTTCACACAGAAGGGAAATTTCTCGTGCTCGGTACCGATGCGCCAGTCGGATTTCGGCTTGTTGCCGCGCTCCAGCGCGGCCACGAGATCGCGACGGTCGGTGATGGGCTCGGGCCCGGCGACGAGTATGCTCATGCGAGCCCCTTTGTTCCTCCGCGGACCTTCTTGCCTTTGTCGAGGTTCACCAGCCCGTGAGCCCCGCATGGTCCTTCGCGTCGCCCAGATGTAGGAGCGCCCTTCGCGGGTGACAAGCGCAAATCTCTCTTCGCGAACTACACTCATTTTACAGATCGGAGCCGCAGGATGCAGCCCCGGCAGAAAGATGGCCCGCGCGCGGCACGCAAACGTCGTTTTCCGTGCCGGTCAGTGCAAGAATGACGCGAGCGAGCACAGGAGAGCGGCGATATGCGACTTGGAATTCTCACAGGCGGCGGCGATGTGCCGGGGCTCAATTCCTGCATCAAGGCGGTGATGCGGCGCGCGGCCGAACTCGGCTGGGAGGTGGTGGGCTTCCGGCGCGGCTGGGCCGGACCGATGAACTACAATCCCGACGATCCGGACGGCAGCGAGCAGCATCTGATGCGGCTCGACACCGAGGCCGTCAGGACCATCGACCGCAAGGGCGGCACGGTGCTTCACACGACGCGGACCGATCCGCAATGGATGGTCGAGGCGAAGCTGCCGGATTTCCTGAAAGGAAAGTTCAAGCCCTCCGACAAGGGCACGGTCGACACCACGCCGCATATATTGCGCGTGTTCGAGCATCTCGGCATCGACGTGATGGTGACGATCGGCGGCGACGGGACGCTCAACTATGCCGCGCAGCTTCACAATGAGGGCATGAAAATCGTCTCGATCCCGAAGACGATGGATAATGACGTTTTCGGCACGGATTACTGCATCGGCTTTTCGACGGCGGTGTCGCGCTCGGTCGAACACATCAACGCGCTCCGGACCTCGACGGGAAGCCATGAGCGCATCGCGGTGGTCGAACTCTTCGGACGGCATTCGGGCGAGACGGCGCTGCTTGCGAGCTATCTCGCCGATGTCGACCGCGCGATCATCGCGGAGGTGCCGTTCGATGTCGCGAAGCTCGGGGAATTGCTGGCGGCGGACCGGATGGAGAACCCGGCGCGCTACGCGATGGTGGTGATCTCGGAAGGCGCGACGATGGAAGGGGGCGAGACGCTGACCTATGGCGAGGCGGATGAATATGGCCGCAAGCGCCTCGGCGGCATCGGCCATCTGGTCGGCCAGGAACTGACGCGGATCACCGGCATCGACACGATCACGCAGTCGCTCGCCTATCTCATGCGCGCCGGGCCGCCCGACGCGCTCGACCAGATGGTGGCGAAGAGCTTCGGCACGCTCGCCGTGCAGGAGATCGCGGAAGGCCGCACCGGCTTCATGACAGCGCTGCATGACGGCAATTACACGACCGTGCCGGCGGCGACATGCGCCAGCGGCGGCAAGCGCGTCGATGTCGACGCCTTCTACGACCGCGACGCCTATCGCCCGCGTATTGCCCGGGTGATGGGCAAGCCGATGTTTTTGTATTGAGGCGCGGTTGACGATACGAAGCTGGAAAAGAAAACGTCATGACCCGGCCCTCCTTTGTCATCAAGGTGGCGGGTCATCCACGTCTTGCGGCATGCTCAGGAAGAAAGACGTGGATGGCCCGCATGAAGCGGGCCATGACGGTTTTTATTAGCATGAGGACAGCGGCTCTTTAAAACATGCGCCGCAACCCCGCCCCTAGATTGCTTCGCTGCGCTCGCAATGACGAAAAGAGAGAGCCGTCCCTACCGCTTCAGCTGCATCAGCTGGCGGCCTTCGGCACCGTCGTCGCCGATGATGCTGAAGCCGAAGCGCTCATAAAGCGAGTGGGCGTCGTTGGTGGAGAGCATGATGCGGTGGACGGCGGCGAGCGCCGGGTCGTTCAACATCGTCTCGACGATCCACTTGCCGCGGCCGTCGCCCCGGTGGACGGGCAGGATGTAGACATCGCTCATCCAGGCGAAGCGCGTCATGTCGGTGACCATGCGGCCGAAGCCGGCCTGCTCGCCATCCGGCGAATAAAGCCCGTAGGCCCGCGAATTGAGGATGCTGGTCCAGAGGTTTTCCGGCGAAACGTCGCGCGCCCAATAGGTGGCGCCGAGCATCTTCAGGATGGACTCCTTGTCGAGCCGCGATTTGTCGGTATTGATCTCGAAGCCGTGACGGCTCCAGGAGGAAATCTCGGAAGAACTCATATTACGCACACTCACTGGGGTTATTCTTGTTGTTGGTCTTTCCCGTTATCGGGCTCCCGCGCGTTGGGCATAGATCCACGCTTCCTCGGCAAGCGGCCGCACATTGGCCGCCATCTGTTTGGCATGCTCGCTTGAAGCCGTCCCGTCCCTCACCCGCCCCGCGATTCCCTGCAGGATACCCGCAAGACGGAAGAAATTATACGAAAAATAAAAATCGAGATTTTCGATGCCGTTCGACCGATTCGTCCGTTCACAGTACATCTCAATATATTCCTCAAGCGTCGGGATGCCGAGCGACTTGAGGTCGGCCGTCCTGATCGAACCGGTGCCGCCGCCGGTGCCCTGCCCCGGCATCACCCATTGCATCAGGCTGTAGGTGAAATCGCCGAGCGGGTGGCCGAGCGTCGAAAGCTCCCAGTCGAGCACCGCGATCACCCTAGGCTCGGTCGGGTGCAGGACCGTGTTGTCGAGACGGTAGTCGCCATGGACGATCGATGTCGAATCGTCCTGCGGCACATTTTCCGGCAGCCATTCCATAAGACGGTTCATCTCCGGAATGGATTCGGTTTCGGAGGCGACATATTGTTTCGACCAGCGCGAGATCTGGCGCGCGAAATAATTGCCGGGCTTGCCGAAATCGCCGAGACCGATCGCCTGGTAGTCGACGGTGTGGAGCTGCGCCATGGTGGCGTTGAGGGAGTCGTAGATCTTCCAGCGCGTCTCCGGCTCGATGCCGGGCATAAGCGGCTCCCAGAGCACGCGGCCCTCGACCATGTCCATGATGTAGAACATGGTGCCGATGACGCCGTCGTCTTCACAAAGGCAATATGTGCGCGGCGCGGGGAAACCGACGCCGTGAAGCGCAGTGATGACCTTGTATTCGCGGTCGACCGCATGGGCGGACGGCAGCAGCTTGCCCGGCGGCTTGCGGCGCAGCACATATTTTTTCGACGGCGTCGCGAGCTGATAGGTCGGATTCGACTGACCGCCCTTGAACTGGCTGACCGTCAACGGACCTTTGAAGCCCTCGACATGCGCCGCCATGTACTCCTCAAGGCGTTTCTCGTCGAATTTGTGGCTGTCGGCAACGTCCTTGGTACCGGAAAACTGTTCCTGCCGGCTTTCGGCTGCGTCGGTCATTGGTTTGTCTCTCCCCGTGTCGTTTATTCAATTTCTTTTGTTTCGTGCTTCGACGATGTTTCCATATCAACCAATTCCGTCATGGCCCGGCCCTCCTTTGTAATAAAGGTGGCGGGCCATCCACGTCTTTCTTCAAGGCAACGCCGCAAAGACGTGGATGACCCGCATAAAGCGGGTCATGACGATTTAAGGGAAAGGTCTGAGAAAAGCCTTGCCCTCATTGCCTCACGCGTTCTGCTTTTCGCGCTCGATGGCGCGGTAACCGA
>NZ_JBBECC010000087.1:0-30333 GCF_040882025.1 Parvibaculum sp.
TCCAGAATGTCGCGCGCATAGATCGGCAACAGCGCCGCCGCGCCGCCGAGGAGCACCGCGAAGAGATCGAGCGAGATCGCGCCGAGCACGATGGGCGAGCGGCGCATGAAGGAAATCCCGGCCGTCAGCCGGTGAATGGCCGTGACGGCGGGCCCTTGCGGCAGCGGCGCCGGCCGTACCTTCATCCCGAGGAAGGCGATGGCGACAACGAGGAAGAAGACGAGCGCCGTGCCATAGGCGACGACGGGCCCCAGAACATAGAGGAAGCCGCCCAGCGCCGGCCCGGTGATGACGGCGATCTGGAACGAGGACGAACTGACCGCGATGGCGCGCGGCATCTGCCGGCCCGTGACGATCAAAGGCACGAAGCTGCGCGAGGCCGGCGCCATGAAGGCGCGTGCCGTGCCGAACAGCGCCAGTGCGGCGTAAAACCACATCACGTCGCTTGTGCCGAGAAGCGACAGCGCGATCAGCCATCCGGCCGCCACCGCCTCGAGCACCGCCGATGCCGCGACGATCAGCCGGCGGTCGATGCGGTCGGCAATGTCGCCGGCGGGCAGGGTGATCAGCACCATCGGCAGGAATTGCGCGAGGCCGACAAGCCCCAGCGCCATCGGGCTTTCGGTCATGTCGTAGACCTGCCAGCCGACCGCGACCGACTGGATCATCATCGCAAGCGTGCCGAGGAAGCGTCCCGAAATATAGAAGCGGAAATCGCGCAGCCGGAAGAGGCCCGCCGGGCTGTCTTCTTCTTCCGTATCGGGACGATCTGGCGGGGCAGGGCTCATGGGCGGACCGGCGTTTCGGGTTCCGGGTTATGCCGCAGAACCATAAGCGAGTCGCCGCCTTTCCTGCGCAACCCGATATGCGCTTTTGACGCAGCCTGTGCCACTTGAATTTTTGCACCGCATGGCTAGATATGCTGCAACGCAACATAAGGAGGCATCGATGAACAGGATGCTGAGAGAATGGCTTCATCAGGCCGCATTCGCCGCGGCAGCCTTCAGTGGTCAGCCCTATTGGGTCGAGCTTGTTGAAGTGCGGCAGGATGTGCCCGAAAAAGTCAAGCAGAACAAGCCATTAAGCGGCTTCGGCCCGGCCCTGCGCGCGGCTGATTGAGCCGCGTCGACCTCCCCCCACCGATTGACAGGTGAGCATGAACCGTGGTTCATTTCTTGAAATGAATTGAGGTTCATATCTTGGCCTACCGCCAGACAGACAAGGTTTCAGCCCGTCTCGCCGACACTCGGCGCGGCATTCTCGACGCCGCGCGCGACCTCGTGTCGGAGGGCGGTTTCGCGGCCGCGCAGATGAGCGAAGTGGCGCGCCGCGCCGGCGTCGCCACGGGCACGCTCTATCGCTATTTTTCCTCCAAGGAAGAACTCTGCCGACAGATCTTTCGCGAAGTCTCGTCGCAGGAGATGGGCCTGCTGGCGACCATCGCGAGCGGCGACGATCCTGCGCGAGCGCGCTTGGTCGAAGTCCTGCGCACATTTGCCGGCCGCGCCGTCAAGGGCCGCCGGCTTGCCTATGCGCTGCTGGCCGAACCGGTCGACGCCAATCTCGCCGAGGAGCGCGCCTTCTTCCGCCGCACCCATGCCGAGATTTTCGCGCGCATTCTTGAAGACGGGGTCGAAGCGGGCGAATTGCCGCCGATGAATGTAAGGATTGCCGCAGCCTGCATCGCGGGCGCCATTCCGACAGCGCTGATCGGACCGCTGGCGCCGCAATCGCATGAACTCGACGAAGATCCCGACCGCATTGTCGACGAGATTGTCGCTTTCTGCCTTGCGGGTGTCGGCGCGGCATTGCCGGAACGGAAAGCCGGAAAGATCGAACGGAGAGCAACGGCATGAGCACCGCGAAAGAACTCTTCACGCCCTCGCAACTTGCGATCGTCCGCAAGCGCTCGGACTGGCGCGGCACATGGCTGGTCTTGCACGGCTGGGCCGTCATCTTCGGTGCGATGGCCGTCTTCGTCGCTTTCCCCAATCCGCTGACCTACATTCTCGCGGTCATGGTCATCGGCGCGCGCCAGCTTGGTCTGGCGATCCTGATGCATGACGGCGCGCATGGCATTCTGACGCACAACCAGAAGCTCAACATGTTCCTGAGCCAGTGGCTCTGCGCCTATCCGATGATGGCCGAGACGCTCGCCTATCGCCGTTACCATCTTCAGCATCACGCGCATACACAGCAGCCGGAAGATCCCGACCTCGTGCTCTCGGCGCCGTTCCCGATCACGCGCAAGAGCTTCCGCCGCAAGATGATCCGCGATCTGACGGGTCAGACCGGCTATCAGCAGCGCAAGGCGCAAATTCTCAACGCGGTGGGCAAGTCCGAATGGCCGCTCAAGCAGCGCCTCGCGCATTACCGGGACAAGCTTGGCCGCGCGACGGTCGCGCAACTCGCGATCTTCGGCATCCTCGCGGCATCCGGCCACTGGTATCTCTATTTCGTCCTCTGGCTGGTTCCCTTCCTGACCTGGCAGCAGGCGATCACGCGCATCCGCAATATCGCCGAGCATGCGATGGTGCCCGACGACAACGATCCGTTCCGCCAGGCGCGCACGACGAAAGCCGGCTGGATCGAACGCGCTTTCCTCGCGCCCTACTGGGTCAACTATCACGTCGAACATCACCTGATGATGTGGGTGCCCTGCTACAATCTCCCCAAGGCACGCGCCTTCCTGATCGCCAATGGCTACGGCCCGCGCATCGAGACGAAGCCGGGCTACCGCGCGGTCATTCGCATGGCGACATCGCGGCCCGATACCGACGACCGGCCGGGCGAACTTGTGCACAATGCGCGCAAGCGCCGGGTCGATGGCACGATGGGCGAGGGCTTCAAGCCCGCCGAGGACGCCGCGTAAACCGCGCCGCCTTTGCCGCCTGCGGCCCGCGTGATAAGTCTCTCCCAACAGATATTCGGTTAAGGGAGAGAGACGCGCATGGCCGACAATCAGGCCGCCAATCCGGCAGCAGACGAGACGACGGCAATCCGCGAGGCGCATCGTTTCGATATCAAGCGTCTCGAATCCTATTGCCGCGATGCCGTGGAAGGCTTTGGCGGCGCGCTTGAGGTGCGTCAGTTCGAAGGCGGTCAATCCAATCCCACATTCCTTTTGACGACGACGGGCGCCGGCGGGGGCAAGCGCTACGTGATGCGCAAGAAGCCGCCCGGCCAGTTGCTGGCGAGCGCACACCAGGTCGATCGCGAGTATCGGGTGATGAAGGCGCTCGGCGAGACCGATGTTCCCGTTCCGCATATGTATGCACTGTGCGAGGACGAGAGCGTCATTGGCACATCGTTCTATGTGATGGATTACCTCGAAGGCCGCGTCTTCCGCGAGTCGGTTATGCCCGGCTCATCCGAAAACGAGCGCCGCGCGGTCTACGCCAATCTCGCCGAGAACCTCGCCAGGCTTCACAAGGTCGATTACGAAAAAGTGGGTCTGGGCGATTTCGGCAAACCCGGGAACTATTTCGAGCGGCAGATCGGCCGCTGGATCAAGCAATATCGCAGCGCGCAGACGGCCGACGTGCCGGCGATGGAAGAGCTCATCAATTACCTGCCGGCGCATATTCCCGACGAACCGTCCGTAACAATCGCGCATGGCGATTACCGCCTCGGCAATACGATGTTTCATGCGACCGAGCCGCGCATGATTGCGGTGCTCGACTGGGAACTCTGCACCATCGGCCATCCGTTTGCCGATGTCGCTTATGCCTGCATGTACGACCTTCTGGGCGTTGCCGGCGGTGCGAGCGCGATCGACCGGACGAAGACGCCCGGCGTGCCGACCGAGCAGGAATTCGTCGCCGAATATTGCCGCCATGCGGGCCGCGACGGCATTCCGCACTGGAACTTTTATCTCGCTTTTTCGATGTTCCGTCTCGCCTCCATCAGCCAGGGTGTCTACAAACGCGGCCTCGATGGCAATGCGAGTTCGGAGCGGGCGATGACTCTGGGCGATTCCTGTCGCATGCTTGCCGACCACGCTTGGGAGATCGTGCAGCGCGCCGACTGAAACAGCCGCAAAACAAGGTTAAAGTTGCGTTAGCCCGATATCGCGACACAAGGGAACGTTAAACAAATCCTTCTAGCATTTCCCCCGTTACGGACGAACCGATCGTCCGCATGACGATGGCCGGCCAGGCGCCGGATGTGGGGAGCAGGGATGAAACGTTCCGTAGAAACGGAGCACGTTGCCGACAAGGCCGCCTCGACACGCGCCGCCGAAGGCTGCCCGCGTCCCGTCGAACGGTTTTACCGCGCGCTTGTCGAGAACGCAGGCGACATTCTGACGATTCTCGATCGCGACGGTGTCATCACCTATCAGAGCCCGGCGGTGCGCGAAGTCATCGGCACTTCGGAAAAGCCATTGATCGGCCATTCCATTTTCAAACTGGTCCATCCCGACGATCGAGACCGGCTGCACAGGAAATTCGAGGAATGCGTCCGTGTGCCCGACTCCACGGTCCTGGAGATTGTCCGCCTGCCTCACGCAAACGGCACGTGGCGACGCATCGAAGCGCGCGCCCGCAATCTGTTGGCGGACCCGGATGTTGCCGGCATTCTCTGTTGCTCGCGCGACGTTACCGAAACACACCGGCTGGAGAGCCAGCTTCGCGAGGCCGAACAGCTCGCGCGTTTCGGTCATTGGCGATGGGTCAAGGGCGAGCCGGCGCCGCAATGGTCGCGCGGCGTTGCGCGCATACTGGGACGCGACGAGACGCAATTGCCGCACGGCGGCGATTGGTACGAGCATCTTGTGCATCCGGACGACCGCGACGAGTTGCTCTCGAAATTCCTCGATGCCTTCGAGACGCAGGAGCCGGTGAACTGCATTACGCGGTTCCGCGCCGATGACGGCGAGTATCGCTATATCAAGACCCATGCCTATGCGGAGGGCGACGCCCATAGCGAGATCGGTGCGCTGGTCGGCCTCGCCGAGGATGTGACCGAGGAGGTGGCGGGCGAGTTGGCGCTGAAAGCCAGCGAAGCCAAATACCGGTTGATGACCGAGCAGGCGTCGGACATCATCGCGCACTACGATACTGAAGCCCGCGTCATCTTCATGTCGCCGGCGGTCGAACAGATTCTGGGGCGTACGCCGGACGAGTTCGTCGGCAAGCCGATCGATGAAGCTATGGTTCACCCGGATGATTTCGGTCGCGTTCGGGCAGCGTTTATCGAATGCGCCGTCAAGGGAAAGGAAGTGCAGTTCGATTATCGTTTCCGTCACAAGAACGGCGACTACGCATGGCTTGAGACCACGTTGCGTGCCGCGCGCGACGAAGCGGGAGAACGGACGACCGAGATCATCGGTATCAGCCGCAATGTCGGCGAACGAAAGCGCCACGAAATGGAACTGATGGACGCGCGTGAGCGCGCCGAAGCGGCCAATCGCACCAAGTCGCGCTTTCTTGCCAATATGAGTCATGAACTCCGGACGCCGCTCAATGCCATTATCGGCTTCTCGGAGATTCTGCGGATGCAGATGTTCGGCCAGCTCGGCCATACGCGCTATCTCGAATACGCCCAACTCATCAATGAAAGCGGCGCGCTGCTTCTCGATCTCATCAGCGACATTCTGGACATGTCCAAGATCGAAGCCGGCAAATACGAACTCCATCTGGAACAGGTGAACCTGCACCATCTGCTGGATTCGAGCATGCGTCTTGTCCGCGGCCGTGCCGAAGAAAACGGTATCGGCCTCGCCATGCACATGTCCGATGATTTGACGGTGGACGAGATTGTCGCCGATGAGCGCGCGCTGAAGCAGATCGTGCTCAATCTGCTGTCGAACTCGATCAAGTTCACGCCCTCGGGCGGCAAGGTATCGGTAACGGTAAGCGCGGCGGAGGACGGTATAAGGATCGCGGTATCGGATAACGGGCGCGGCATTCCTGACGACCAGATCGCGCGGCTCGGAAAGCCCTTCGAACAGGTGGCGACCGACGCGGCCTTGAGCAAGCAGGGCACGGGTCTCGGTCTCGCGCTGGTGCGTTCACTGGCCGAGTTGCATGGTGGCGTCATGTCGATCGAGAGCGAGCTCGACAAGGGGACGGTCGTGACGGTGATGTTGCCGCTGACGCCGCATTGCGTCGTGCCGATGCCGGTAGCGGAACCGGAGGAGGCGCTTGCAAGCGAACCGTCGGGCAATCCCGAACTCGTCAATATGGCCGGGGGCTAAGCCTTGTTCCCCATCATGCGGCGCAGCGCGGCGTCGAGTTCGGCAATGACCTTTGCCGCTGCCGAGTGGCGCTGAATGCCTTTGTAGTATTCAGCCACGGCCGGAAAATGCTTCAGCGGCGCGGCCTCGCCGAACATGGGTCCGATCTGGTCGAAGAAAAAGAGCATTGGGACCAGCGCGCAATCGGCCAGACTCAGACGGCCGCCGACCGCGAATGGCGACCCGTCGAGATAGTATTCCAGCCAGCCGATGCCTTTCACAAGCTCGATCATTTCGCGATCGACGAGAGCCTGGTCGCGGCCTTGCGGGTTGATCTGGGCGAACAGATTTCCCATCGGTTCCATGATGTAGAGATCGCCAATTCGCGCGAGCAGTCGCATGCGTGCGATCGCGGCAGCGCCTTCGGGGCGCAGCGGCGTGCCGAGCTTCAGATCTTCCAGATATTCGCAGATCGTTTCCGACTCCGGCACGACCACGTCGCCATGCACCAGCAACGGCACCTTGTGCATGGGCGTCAGCGTATCGAGCTCGGGAGGCACGTCGCCCGGACCGACATCGATCATCTCGACGTCGATGCCTTTTGTATAGATCGCCAGGCGGCACCGGGCCGCAAAAGGCGAGAGTTGCGCGTTGTACAGTTTCATCGGGGAGGAAGTCATGGGCTGCGTTCCGCTGCTCTTCGTTTTTCGATCTCGCCTGCCGGGCGGTCGCGAAAACGGCCAGCCCTGTTTTGCAGGGCCGGCCGTTCCGGACTTCGGTCAACTGCGGACGCAGCGCCCGCGAATGACATTATTGCACACCGCGATCACTCGGCGGCCGCGCGAAGCTTTTCCTTGTACTTCCTGAACTCGAGCCGTGCGATGGTCCGGTTGTGCACCTCGTCCGGACCGTCGGCCAGACGCAGCGTGCGAATGCCCGAATACATCTTGGCAAGACCGAAATCGGTGGTCACGCCGCCGCCGCCATGCGCCTGGATGGCGTCGTCGATGACCTTCAGCGCCATGCGCGGTGCCGCCACCTTGATCATGGCGATCTCGGTGCGGGCAACCTTGTTGCCGACCGTGTCCATCATATAGGCGGCCTTGAGCGTCAGCAGGCGGCACATCTCGATTTCCGTGCGGGCTTCGGCCACACGCTGCTCCCACACGGAGTGATCGGCGATCTTCTTGCCGAAGGCTTCGCGCGTCAGCAGACGTTCGCACATCTTTTCGAGCGCGCGTTCGGCAACGCCGATGGTGCGCATGCAGTGATGGATGCGGCCAGGCCCGAGGCGACCCTGGCTGATTTCGAAACCGCGGCCTTCGCCGAGAAGCAGATTCTCGGCCGGCACGCGGACGTTTTCGAGAATGACTTCGGCATGGCCGTGCGGTGCGTCGTCATAGCCGAAGACCGGCAGCATACGCACGACCTTGACGCCTTTTGCATCGAGCGGCATCAGGATTTGCGACTGCTGGCGATAGGTGTCGGCCTTCGGATCGGTCTTGCCCATGACGATCGCGATCTTGCAGCGCGGGTCGCCGACGCCCGACGACCACCACTTGCGGCCGTTGATGACGTATTCGTCGCCGTCGCGCTCGATGCGCGTCGCAATGTTGGTGGCGTCGGAAGAGGCCACGGCCGGTTCGGTCATCAGGAAGGCGGAGCGGATTTTACCCTGCAGCAGCGGCTCCAGATATTCCTTCTTGTGGCGTTCGTTACCGTAGCGCTCCAGCACTTCCATGTTGCCGGTGTCGGGCGCGGAGCAGTTGAAAACTTCGGACGCCCAGCCGACGCGGCCCATGATTTCGCAAAGCGACGAATATTCGAGGTTGGTGAGGCCGCCGCCACGCTCGGATTCCGGGAGGAACAGGTTCCACAGGCCTTCTTCCTGGGCCTTCGGTTTCAGGTCCTCGAGAATCTGCGGCACCTGCCACGGATTGCCCTCGGCGCGGAACTTCTCCATCTGGTCGTTGTAGGTCTGTTCGTTCGGGTAGATGTATTTGTCCATGAACCGCTCAAGCCGGGCCAGCAGCTCCTTGACCTTGTCGGTATGTTCGAAATTCATCGGGGTTTCCCTTCGTATTTTTTGTGGTTGGGGGCCTGGACCCCCATCTCAATGTCGAATGGGCGCACTCTAGCGGGTTGCGCCCCGCAAATCACGCGGAAAGCCGTCAATGCGGCAATGCGCCGTCAGTCCCGGCGGGCGGCGAAAAAGTCGCGCAAAAGTGCGGCCGCCCGCGTCTCGCCGAGACCGCCATAGACGTCTGGCCGGTGGTGGCAGGTCGGATGCTCGAAAATGCGCGGCCCATGGTCGACACCGCCGCCTTTTTCGTCTGCCGCTCCATAGTAAATCCGGCGCAGCCGTGCAAACGAGATCGCCGCCGCGCACATCGGGCAGGGTTCCAGCGTTACATAAAGATCGCAGCCGGCAAGCCGCTCCGAGCCACGTGCGGCGCAGGCCTCACGGATCGTCAGCATTTCGGCATGGGCGGTCGGGTCTTTCAGCTCCAGCGTCCGGTTGCCGGCGCGGGCAATGACGGCGCCGTCCGCATCGACCACCACAGCGCCGATCGGCACTTCGCCGCGCGCGCCGGCGGCCTCGGCTTCGGCGAAGGCCATATCCATGGGGCGGGAAGCGGTTTCGGACCTGTTATCGATAGTCATGGGCGGACCCTGCCCGTGCCGCGGCGGCTCCGTCAAGCTGTGGCTTTCAGTCTGGCGAGCCGCCTGATAAAGAGGGGCCATGAACGCCCGTCCGAAATCCCCCGTCTCCGAAACATCGCCCCAGGGCGAACGCATCGCCAAGGTCATTGCCCGTGCGGGCATCTGCTCGCGCCGCGAGGCCGAACAGTTGATCGCGGAAGGCCGCGTGACGGTCGATGGAAAGGTGCTGCAAAGCCCCGCGCTCAATGTGACGGGCCGCGAAATGATCGTCGTTGGCGGCAAGGCGCTGCCGAAGCAGGAACCGACGCGGCTCTGGCGCTATCACAAGCCGGCCGGCCTTGTGACCACGGCGAAGGATCCCGAGGGCCGCACCACCGTCTTTGAGCGTCTGCCCGCCGGCATGCCGCGTGTCGTTTCGGTCGGCCGCCTCGATATCAACACCGAGGGGCTTTTGCTGCTCACCAATGACGGCGAACTGGCACGGTTGCTGGAGCTTCCGGCCACTGGCTGGACGCGGCGCTACCGGGTGCGTGCTTGGGGCGCGGTTACCCAGACCGATCTCGACAAGCTGAAAGACGGCATCACGGTCGACGGCGTGCGCTACGGTGCGATCGAGGCGAAGCTCGACAAGGTACAGGGCTCCAACGTCTGGTTGACGGTCGGCCTCAAGGAGGGAAAGCATCGCGAGGTGAAGCGCGTGCTCGGTGCATTGGGCCTGAAGGTCAACCGCTTGATCCGGCTTTCCTTTGGACCGTTCCAGGTCGGCGATCTCGCCGAAGGCGAGGTCGCGCAGGTGCCGAACCGCGTCTTGATGGACCAGCTCGGCGCGCATGCCGAAAAGTTTGGGCAGACGGGTGCGGTGGCGAAACCGGCGGGTAGTGCACTCCGGAAACAGGCCGGAGAAGCGCCGGAAAAATCGACGGGAAAACCGGCAGGCAAGCCATCGGCAAAAGCGAGCGTAAAACCGGGCGGGACGAAACCGCGACTGAAAACCTTCCGCGCAAAAAAAGCCGATGCGGCCGGTACGGGAAAGGGGCGCCATGCGGATCGTCGGCGGCGCCCTTAGGGGCCGGGTCATCGCCGCACCAAAAGGCGACCGCGTACGGCCAACCGGCGAGCGTGCGCGTGAGGCGCTGTTCAATATCCTGGCCCATGCGGATTTCGATGGCTTCGAGCTCGAAGGCGCTCGGGTCCTGGATCTTTTCGCCGGCTCGGGCGCTTTGGGACTCGAAGCGCTGTCGCGCGGTGCGGCCTTCGCGCTTTTCGTCGATGACCATGCCGAGAGCCGTGCCGTCATTCGCGAAAATCTCGAGCATCTCGGTCTCAACGGCAATGCCAAGCTCTACAAGCGCGATGCGACCTCGCTCGGTCCGCGGCCCGGCAGCGTCGGCCCGGCCTTCTCGCTTGTTTTTGCAGATCCGCCCTACGGCCGGAAGCTTGCCGAAGCGGCGCTCGCTTCGGCGCGCGACGGCGACTGGCTTGCGCCCCGCGCGCTTTGCATCGTCGAGGAAGCCGTAACCTCCGACTTCGTTGCGCCGGAAGGTTTCGACGAAGTCGACCGGCGGCGCTACGGCGTCACCGAAATCGTTTTTATGCGGGCTCCCGCCTGACGCCGCTCCCTCGTCAAAGGAACATTCCGTTGCTGATTTCCGGTCTCTCCGCGCTGGCTTCCCGTTATGACGCGCTCCTTTGCGATGTCTGGGGCGTATTGCACAATGGCCGCGAAGCCTATCCGGGCGTCGCCGATGCCCTGGGTAACTTCCGCGCCAAGGGCGGGCATGTGCTGCTGCTCTCCAACGCGCCGCGGCCTTCGACGGCGCTGCCGGAGATGTTCCGGCGTCTGGGTATTCCGTCCGATGTCTATGACGGCATCCTGACCTCGGGCGATGCGACGCGCACCTATCTTGCGAGCAGGGCGCTGGGCGAGGCCTGCTACTACATTGGGCCCGATCGCGATCTGAACCTGTTCGACGGCACCGGCGTTACGTGTGTCGATGAAGCGGACGCCGAATTCATCCTCGCGACCGGGCCCTTCGATGATGAAGTGGAAGGGCCGGAGGACTATCGCGAGCAATTCGGGAAGTTTGCCGCGCGGAAGCTGCCTTTCGTCTGCGCCAATCCCGACATCGTCGTCGAGCGTGGGACGAAACATATCTACTGTGCCGGCGCGCTGGCTGCGCTCTATGAAGAACTCGGCGGTGAGGTCGTCTATTTCGGCAAGCCGCACCGGCCGATCTACGAAGTCGCGCGTGGCCGCTTGGCCGAAATTGCCGGCGCGCCGGTCGCCGACGCGCGAATACTCGCCATAGGCGACGGCCCGATGACCGACATCATGGGGGCCAATGACGCAGGGATCGACGCGCTTTTCATCACCGGCGGCATCGCCGCCGCCGATTGCGGCCCGGCGCCCGAAAAGCCGGAAGGCCCGCGCGTTGCCGCCGTTCTGGCACGCGCGGGCGTCGCCGCCGTCGGTGCCATGCCTCGTCTCGTCTGGTAAGCGTGACGCAGGGTGTCCGGTCGCCCGCACTTGACGCACAGGGACCGATCCGCCATCACCTTTGGCCAAACCTAGTGCCCCGGAGCTCCGACCCCCGCCGATGCAGATTATCCGCCATCACGAGCACGTGCCGCCCGGCCTGCAAGGCGGCGTCTATGCGCTTGGCAATTTCGATGGCGTGCATCTCGGCCACCTGAAGGTGATCGGCGAAGCGGCACGGGTTGCGGGCGAGCTCGGCGTGCCGCTCGGTGTCCTTGTCTTCGAGCCGCATCCGCAGCAGTTTTTCTTCCCCGATCGGCCTTTCTTCCGGCTGACCCCCTTCCGCGCCAAGGCGCGGCTGCTGGAAAAAGTGGGTGTCGATATTCTGGCCGCGCTGCCCTTCGACCAGCGCATGTCGCAAAGGCTGGCGCCGGAGTTCGTTCTCGATGTGCTGGTCGACGGTCTTCGTGCCGTTCACCTCGTGGCCGGCTATGATTTTCGTTTCGGCAAGGCGCGTGGCGGCGATGCCACGGCGCTTTCCTATATGGGTGAGATGGAAGGCTTCGGCGTCAGCATCGTCGAGGAGGTGCGGGACGGCGGGGAAGCCTATTCCTCGACCCGCATCCGCGAACGTCTCGCCAAGGGCGATCCGCGCGGTGCGGCAAAACTGCTCGGCCATTGGTGGACCGTCGAGACGCATATCCAGCCGGGCGACAAGCGCGGCCGCACCATTGGCTTTCCAACCGCCAATATGTCGCTCGAGGATCACGTCGAACCGGCGCTGGGCGTCTATGCGGTGAAGATCGAGATCGAGGATGGGCCGCACAAGGGCATTTACGACGGCGTCGCGAATGTCGGCCGGCGGCCCACCTTCGACAAGCAGGACGTGCTGCTGGAGGCTCACATTTTCGATTTCGATGGCGACATCTATGGCGCGCACGCAGCCGTGTCTTTCATCGAATATCTGCGTCCCGAACAGAAGTTCGACGGATTGGAAAGCCTGAAAGCGCAGATTGCCAGGGACAGCGACAAGGCGCGCGCCGTCCTGGCCGCGCTTCCAGCCGGGACATGAGCGATCCCACTCGCTTCATCCGGGAAAACACCGCACTTCACGAACCGCCGCTCATTCCCGAAATAAGATTGCACCTCGCCAGCGAGATCGTGCCGATCTGGCAGATGACCGAGGAAGAACTTGAAAAGAGCGGCTTGCCGCCGCCCTTCTGGGCTTTCGCCTGGGCGGGCGGCCAGGCGCTGGCGCGCTACATTCTCGACAATCCGGAAGTCGTGCGCGGTGCCCGTGTCCTCGATTTCGGTTCGGGCTCGGGGCTCATCGCCATTGCCGCGATGAAAGCGGGAGCAGTGTCCGCGCTTGCCGCCGACATCGACGCCTTCGCAACGGCGGCGATCGCCCTCAATGCCGGGGCGAATGGTGTTGTTGTCGCAACCACAACTGACGATCTCGTCGGCATCGACAATCGCGGCTGGGACATCGTTCTCGTTGGCGACATGTGCTACGAGGGACCGCTTGCGGCGCGCATCGAAGCGTGGCTTCGCAAATTCGCCGGCGAGGGGCTGCCGGTACTGATCGGCGATCCGGGCCGCACCTATCTGCCGAAATCGGGCCTCGAAAAACTGGTCTCCTATGCCGTGAAAACGACGCGCGAGCTTGAGGACACTGACGTCCGCAACACCAGCGTCTGGCGCGTGCTACCGGCGTGAAACCTGTTCAAATCCGGTCAGACGACCCCCGTCTCACGCACAGTGCTTTGCATGGATTGGCTTTGCGCAGGTGGGCGCCCATCTCCTAAATTCCGAAACGGAACTTATTGGCATGGCTGCAACGCCCAATCGAAGGATCGCCCGATGACCGATCATGTGCTCGTGACCATCGAAGACGGTGTCCAGATCGTCACCATCAATCGTCCAGACAAGAAAAACGCGCTGACGGCGGAGATGTACAAGGTGCTGGCCGACGCAATCGAGACGGCGGATGCCGACCCGAAAATCCGCGTCACCTACTACACCGGCACCGGCGGTTCCTTCACGGCGGGCAATGATCTCGCCGACTTCGCCAAGGCGGGCACGACGCCCGTTGACGAACAGCCGAAGGAAAAGCCGCATGTGACGCGCTTCCTCGAAAACCTCGCCAATGCCGAAAAGCCCGTCGTGGCGGCGGTGAACGGGCTTGCCGTCGGCGTCGGCGTCACCATGCTGCTTCACTGCGATCTCGTCTATGCGGGCGCGAGTGCGACCTTCCAGATGCCTTTCGTCAATCTCGGCCTCGTGCCGGAAGCGGGCTCGACCTTCCTGCTGCAGCGTCAGATCGGCATTCAAAAGGCGGCTGATCTCTTCCTCACCGGCAAGAAGATTGGTGCGGAAAAAGCAGAAGCCATCGGACTCGTTGCGGATGTCTTCCCTGACAACGAGTTGCCCGTGGAAGCGCTTGCACGCGCCAAGGCGCTTGCCGCGAAGGCGCCCAATGCGGTGCGGGCGACCAAGGCGCTGCTGAAAGATAATGACCGTCCGCGGGTCGGCGAAGCGCGCGAGGCCGAGGCCCGCGTCTTCGGTGCGCAGCTTCGTTCCGACGAAGTAAAAGAAGCGATCAGCGCCTTTTTCGAAAAGCGCCCCCCGGATTTTTCAAAGGTGAGCTAGATCAATAAGCGGGCGGGCGCGCGCCGCCGACAAGGCGTTGGCCCCAGAGGCGCGGCTGGCCCGACTGGCCGAAACTGAGCGGCCGCCGGGCCGACAGCGGATTGGCGCCGGCATGGGGTTGCGGTTCGCCGACATGGAGCGCCCCGAGCTTGCGTTCGGCAGGATGAAGCGTTCCCTCGCGGTCCTCGACCAGCAGCGGCAGCCGAAGCATCCGGCCCCATGAACGCCAGCGCGCCGGCGCGTCGAGCCCGTCATGCGAGGCATGGACGACGAGATTGCGTTTCGGATTTGTGCGGTGGGTCAATTCGACCAGAAGCGATTTCTCGATACGACGCCTGTCGCGGTCAACCACCCTGAGCGCGATGCCGTCATAGGCCGAAAGAGGCTCCGACCATTCGAAAACGCCGAGGATCGGTGAGGAGTCGTTTGCGGTCACGGCGTCGGCAAAGATCGTCGCATAGCGAATGAAGCCGAAGCTGCGCGGCAGCAGCTCCGTCGCCGCGATGGCGACATGCTGGGGCAGGCAAAAAGGATCGGCGTCAATTTCGCCGCCACGCCAGATGCGCGGCGCCTGTCGCCGGGGTTCTGTTTTGTCCGTGGTCAAATGACGCACTCCTGCCTTGCCTTCAGCCCTCAAGCCTAGGCGGGGAACGGTTGGCGCCCTGTTAACGGATCGGGTCAATTTGGCAGGAATGCGGGAATACGGCATTCTGCGCGCCCGGACGCCCCAGGCCCGGAAAACCGCAAGAAAGCCCGGAAAACCGATGTCCTACGCCTCGCTGCGCGAATTCCTGTCGAAACTCGACGCCTCTGGCGATCTCGCCCGGGTCCGGGAGCCCGTATCGACCGTCCTGGAGATGACCGAAATACAGACCCGGCTGCTGGCGGAACAGGGGCCGGCGGTGTTGTTCGAACAGGCGCTGATGGCCGACGGGCGGCCGTCACCCATGCCCGTTCTGGTCAACCTTTTCGGCTCGGTGGAACGGGTGGCGCAGGCCGTGACGATGGGCGGTGTCGAGCGGCGTCATGCCCGGGATCTGCGCGAGGTGGGCGAGGCGCTCGCCTTCCTGCGCCAGCCGGAACCGCCGGGCGGTTTCCGCGAGGCGTTCGAAATGTTGCCGTTGCTGAAGACGGTGATGGCAATGAAGCCCAGGACGCTTTCAAACGCACCGTGTCAGGAGGTTGTGCTGAAGGGCAGCGACATCAATCTTCACGACCTGCCGATCCAGACCTGCTGGCCGGGCGAACCGGCGCCCCTCATCACCTGGCCGCTGGTCGTGACCAAGGGGCCGGGCACAAAACGCGAGGACGATTTCAATCTCGGCATCTACCGGATGCAGGTGCTCTCTCGCGACAAGACGATCATGCGCTGGCTGGCGCATCGAGGTGGCGCGCAGCATCACGCACGCTGGAAGAGCGAAAAGCGCGAACCGTTGCCGGCCGCCTGCGTGATCGGCGCCGATCCAGGCACGATCCTCGCCGCGGTCACGCCCGTGCCGGACACGCTCAGCGAGTATCAGTTCGCAGGCCTCCTGCGCGGCCAGAAGGTCGAACTCGTCGACTGCAAGACGGTGCCGTTGAAAGTGCCGGCGGAAGCCGAGATCGTCATCGAAGGCCATGTCTCGCTGGAGGATTACGCGGACGAAGGCCCTTACGGCGACCACACGGGCTATTACAACTCGGTCGAGAAGTTCCCGGTCTTCACCGTCAGCGCGATCACGATGCGCAAGGATCCGATCTATCTCTCGACCTTCACCGGCCGCCCGCCGGACGAGCCTTCCGTCCTCGGCGAGGCGCTGAACGAAGTCTTCATTCCGCTGCTGCAGCAGCAATTTCCCGAGATCATCGACTTCTGGCTGCCGCCCGAAGGCTGCTCCTACCGGATCGCCGTCATTTCGATGAAGAAGGCTTATCCCGGCCACGCCAAACGCGTGATGATGGGCGCATGGTCATACTTGCGGCAGTTCATGTACACCAAATGGGTGATCGTCGTCGATGACGACATCGACGCGCGCGACTGGAAGGACGTCATGTGGGCGATCTCGACGCGCATGGACCCCGTGCGCGATGTGACGCTGATCGAGAACACGCCGATCGACTATCTCGACTTCGCCTCGCCGGAGTCCGGCCTCGGCGGCAAGATCGGCCTCGATGCGACCAACAAATGGCCGCCCGAGACGAAGCGCGAATGGGGCCGCCAGATACGTATGGATGAAGAGGTGATCGAGGCTGTGACGAAGAAATGGTCGAAACTCGGCCTGCCGGGTACGGGCAAGCCGATCTGGAAGTGACGCCCCATGACCCCCGTCACGGACACGCTCTCCATCGGCGACGGTGAAGTCTCGATCACCTATATCCGCGCCGGCGGGCCGGGCGGGCAGAATGTCAACAAGGTGTCGACGGCGGCACAGCTGCGCTTCGACGTGCGCAACTCACCCTCGCTGAACGGGCGCGTCAAGGAGCGGCTGGAGCGTATCGCGGGGGCGAGGCTCACCAAGGACGGCGTCATCGTCATCACTGCCAATCGTTTCCGCACGCAGGAGGCGAACCGCCGCGATGCTGTCGACCGTCTGGTCGAGATGATCGCCGCCGCCGCGCACCAGCCCAGGTTTCGCGTGCCGACCAGACCAAGCCGCGCGGAGAAACGGCGGCGTCTTGAGAGCAAGGTGAAGCGCGGCGCGACGAAGCGGCTTCGCAGCCGCACGCTTCGCGGGGACGATTGAGATACTTTTTGTCCTGAAAGATACTTTCCCCACGCTGTCATGCAGGCCGTACGCCGTGCTAGCCTCGCGGCCGACACGGAGAATCAAGCCCATGACAAGAAAAAGGGAGGGTGCTCGATGACCTTCTACTCGATTTCGCTGGCGATCGTCGGCGTCTATGCCGGCCTCAACATTCTCATCAATCTGTTCCTCGCTTATCGCGTCTCGGCGAACCGGATTCGCACCAATGTGATGACCGGCACCGGCGACGATGACAAGCTCTACAATGCGAGCCGTGCCCACATCACCAATGTCGAATACACACCCATCGGGCTTATCGGTCTTGTGATTCTGCACATGCTTTCGGCTTCGATTATCGTGCTGCATATCGTCGGCCTCGCGCTCACCATCGGCCGCGTCCTGCATGCGATCGGCGTTTCGCGCACAGGCGCTTCGACGCCGCCGCGCCTCGTCGGGACTCTGTTGACATGGATAGGGCAGCTTGTGGCGGGCCTCGCCTGCCTCTATTACGCATTGCTCTAGCATGATTGGGAAGCAACACGTATGACCAGGACGGCAACGGCCGGTGGAATGCCGTCTGCGCTCAACGCGGCGTCGGCGTTGGTCGACCGCGCGCTGAAGGCGGGAGCCGAGGCTGCGGAAGCGGTCGCCATGGAAGGCATTTCGCTTGGCGTCTCGTGGCGGCTCGGCAAGCTCGAGGACGTCGAGCGTTCGGAGGGCTGCGATGTGAGCTTGCGCGTCTTCATCGGCAAACGTCAGGCAAGCGTTTCCACCACCGATCTGTCGGAAGCGTCGCTGGCGCCGATGATCGAACGGGTGGTGGCGATGGCGCGCGCCGCGCCGGAAGACCCATATTGCGGGCTCGCCGATGCGGCCCTGCTGGCGCGAGACTGGCCCGATCTCGACATTGAAGACAAGAGCGTACCGCCCACGGCCGAACAACTTGCGGCCTTCGCCGCGGAGGCCGAGGAAGCGGCCCTCGCCGTCGAAGGCGTTACCAATTCGAGTGGCGCCGGCGCCGGCTGGGGCCGCTCCGGTGTTGCCCTGGTGACCGGCTACGGTTCCGGAAACGGATTTGCTGGAAGCTACGCCGGCACTTCTTGCTCCGTTTCCTGCTCGGTCCTGGCAGGCGACGGCACCGCCATGGAACGCGACTACGACTACACGACGGCGCGGCATGCGCAGGATCTCGAAGGGGCAGCCGTCATTGGCAAGCGTGCCGGCGAGAAAGCCGTGCGGCGCTTGCATCCGCGCAAGGTCCCCTCGCAAACCGTACCGGTCGTCTACGACCCGCGCGTGTCGGGTGGGCTTGTCGGTCATTTTTCCAGCGCGATTTCAGGAACATCGATCGCACGTGGTACCAGCTTTCTGAAAAACGACATGGGCCGCTCGATTTTTGCCGATGGCGTTTCGATTGTCGACGATCCGCATATGAAGCGCGGCTTGCGCTCGAAACCGTTCGATGGCGAGGGTGTCGGGAACAGCCGCATGATACTGGTCGAGAACGGACGCCTGATGACATGGCTGCTCGACAGCGCGACCGCACGCCAACTCGGCCTGGCCACAACCGGGCATGCGGCGCGCGGGGCGGGCGGGCCGCCGTCACCGGCTCCGACCAATCTTTATATGGAGGCCGGTTGCCTCAACGTGAACGAATTGATTGCCGACATCAAACAGGGGCTCTATGTCACCGAGTTGATTGGCATGGGTATCAACGGTGTCACCGGCGACTACAGCCGTGGCGCTTCCGGCTTCTGGATCGAAAACGGTGAAATTGTCTATCCTGTGAGCGAAATCACGGTCGCTGGAAATCTCAAGGACATGTTCCTGAACATGACGCCGGCGGACGATCTGGAATTTCGTCATGGCACCAATGCGCCGACCATCCGCGTCGAGGGGATGACAGTTGCCGGTACCTGACAGTGATTTCACTCTGCTGAAGGAAACGGTCAGAGATGCAGGGGCGCTTGCCATGCGCTATTTCGGCACCGATCTCAGGAAATGGTCGAAGGGTGCCGACAACAGCCCTGTCACCGAAGCCGACATTGCAGTCAACGATCTCTTGCGCGCGCGATTGACAGGCGCACGGCCTGGCTACGGCTGGCTGTCGGAAGAAACTGAAGACAATCCGGTTCGCCTCGCGCGGCCGTTGACCTGGGTGGTCGACCCTATTGACGGCACACGTGCCTTCGCCAGGGGCGATCCCCATTTCGTTGTATCCGTCGCGTTGGTGACGGAGGGGCGGCCGACGCTGGCCGTGCTTTTCAATCCTGCGACCGACGAATTTTTCGAAGCGACGGCAGGCGGCGGCGCACGGCTCAACGGCGCGCCGATTCATGTCAGCAATTGCTCCCGGATCGAAGGGTGTCGGATTGCCGCCTTCGCGCCGATGTTCAAGCATCCCGGCTGGGAACGCGCCGGCATCGCGCCATGGCCCGAAATGGAAATTCTGGAGCGCAATTCCGTTGCATACCGAATCGCGCTTGTCGCCTGCGGCGCGGCCGACGCGGCGCTGGCGCTCAATGCGAAAAGCGACTGGGATCTTGCTGCGGCCGATCTCATCGTCAATGAGGCCCGGGGCCGGATGACGACACATGACGGTGAGCCCTTTATCTATAATCGGGAAAGCACACGCCACAGAAGTTTGCTCGTCGCCGGTTCGGCGCTCCATGATGCCCTGCTTGCCAAAGTGGGTGCCGTCCGGCTGCCCCGATAGTCCGGATTTCTTCGCGAGGTAGTGCGGTCGTGATAGGATCCGACTCGCATTCGGCATTCCCCCGGTCAGAGGCCATTATGTCAAAGCAACTCCTCCATCTCGTCTTCGGCGGCGAGCTGACGCATCTGGAGAGAAGAGAGTTCAAGGACACGGCGGCCCTCGATATTGTCGGCATCTTCCCGAGCTATGTCGAAGCGCACCGTGCGTGGAAGGCGGCAGCTCAACGAACGGTAGACAACGCGCATATGCGTTACTTCATTGTGCATCTCCATCGGCTTCTCGATCCGGATGAGGATGGCGACCATGACAACTGAACGCCCGTCGCCCCGCATGGTCGGAAAGGCGTCGCCCGGTCCGAGTACGATCTTGTCGCTCGCGTGTCTTTTCGGTTTTCTGGCCGCTGTCTTTATTGTTGGCTGGTCGGCCGGAGCAGTAACCTCAACGAGCGTCGGCGGTTGGTATGAGACGCTGGTCAAACCGCCGCTCAACCCGGACCGGTGGATTTTTCCGGTTGTCTGGAATTTCCTGTATTTCCTGATGGCGATCTCGGCCTGGCTTGTCTGGCGGACGGCCGGAAGCTTCGACAAGGCCGGAGGACAGCTCGCCTTGTTTGGTATGCAGCTTGCGCTGAACCTCTCCTGGAGCATCGTGTTTTTCGGATTGAAAAGTCCGGCTCTCGCCATCCTGGTCGTGCTGGCTCTTGATGGCGCCATCTGGCTCACGATCATGGCGTTTCTCAAGATCGACCGGCTGGCGGCTTTGTTGTTGCTGCCCTATCTCGCATGGACGTTGTTTGCTACATACCTGACGATCGGCGTCGCGCTGCTGAATTGACGAACGACCCGGAAATCGGCCAAAAGATCAATTGAATGAAGCGTTTACCATTCTCCGCCTTTATGGCGGCAGGTGGCGCGCCGTGATATGGTCCGGGCGATCCCGGACCATATAGACGGGCCCGAACGAGACAGGCCAGATGCCAAGCCAGAAATCCACCGCCGATGCCGGCCAGGGAGGACAGGGCGCCCGCCCGGATTCGCCGGGAGCCGCCATGCGGCCCCAGCCGCCGGAACTGATGACACGCGACGTCGTGGGCCGGATGGCGCGCGAATATTTACGGCCGCATTGGCGTCTCGCCGCCTTGGCGCTTCTCGCCAGCGCCATCGTTGCGGCATCGACGGGTGTCCTGCCGATTCTCATCAAGCACGCGCTGGACAACATTGTCGGCTCGGATAGCTGGATGCTGTTGCTGGTCTCGGCTGGCGCGATCATGGCCACATCGGTGCAGGCGGTCGCCACCTACTTCGCAAAAGTCAACATGAGCACGATCGGGCAACACATCGTCGCCGAAATTCAACGGCGCATGTTCGGCCGGATCATGCATGCCGATCTTGCCTGGGTCAGCGGAACGCATTCGGGCCGCTTCATTTCCGGATTTCTCTACGATGCTGCCCGGGTGCGCGACTCGATCACCACAACCGTCATTGACCTTGGTCAGAACCTGTTGACGGTGATCGCCCTGATCGGCGCCATGTTCTATCTCAACTGGAAGCTCGCCCTGATGGGTACGGCCGTCATCCCCTTCATCGCCGTTCTGGTGCGCCAGCTCGGCCGGCGCTCGCGCAAGGCCGCCAGGCAGACGATGCAAGGATCGGGCGACCTGTCGGCTGTGATTTCGGAAGCGCTGGGCGGCATTCGTGTCGTCAAGGCCTATGACCAGGAAGCAACCGAAATTGCACGTGCCGCGCGGTCGATCGATGAAGTGCTCCGCTATTCTCTGCGTGCGCTGAAGAGCCGGGCGGCAGCAAGTCCTGTCACCGGCGTCCTGTCGGGCTTCGGTATCGCCGCCGTCATCTATTTCGGCGGGCGCAGTGTGCAGACCGGCATTCTGACCATCGGCGATCTCGGCGGCTTTCTCTCGGCGATGATGCTGGCCTACGAGCCGTTGAAGAAACTCGCCAGCACCCAGACACTGATGCAGGAGGGCGTTGCCGCGGCCATTCGCGTGTTCCCCATCCTCGACATCGAGCCCGGCATTCGGGCGCCGGAAGGGGCGGAGCCCCTCAAGGTCAGCGATGGTGCGATCCGGTTCGAGGATGTGCATTTTTACTACAGCGACGGCACGCCGGCGCTCAACGGCGTTTCGATCGAGGTGCCGAAAGGGCACACCGCGGCGTTGGTCGGCCCTTCGGGGGCGGGCAAGAGCACCATCCTCAATCTTGTGCCGCGCTTTTACGATCCATCTTCCGGCCGTGTCCTGATCGACGGACAGGACGTGTCGCAGGTCACGCTTGCCTCGCTGCGGGGCGCGAGTTCGCTGGTCACGCAAGAGCCCTTTCTCTTCGATGATACGATCCGCGCCAACATCGCGTATGGATCGCCGCAAGCCGGCGATGCCGAGATCGAGCAGGCCGCGCGGAACGCAGCCGCGCATGAATTCATCTTGGGGCTACCCAAGGGATATGAAACACGGGTCGGCGAAGCCGGGTTCAAACTGTCGGGCGGGCAGCGCCAGCGCATCGCCATCGCTCGTGCAATGTTGAAAAACGCGGCGATCCTGTTGCTCGATGAAGCCACCTCGGCACTCGACACAGCCTCCGAGATGCAGGTGCAGGCGGCGTTGACGCGCCTGATGGAAGGGCGAACGACGCTTGTCATCGCGCATCGCCTTTCAACCATCAAGCATGCCGACAACATCTACGTGATCGATGGCGGCCGCGTGGTCGAACAAGGCACGCATGCAGCGCTCGTGGCCCAGGGCGGTCTCTATGCGGAGTTGTCGCGTTCGCAGTTCATCGAAGACGCGACGGATGGGGCCGCACCCGCGCAAGGCAAGACGCCGCAGGCGGCGTTGGCGGGAGAGTAGGCATCCGATGTCGTTTGGGAAAAAGATATTCAAGAGTCCGGTATTTACCGGGATGATCGCCTTTTTGATTGCGCTTTACATCCGTATCGTGCGGCGCACTTGCCGTTTCGAAATCAGACGTGGCGACATTGCCGCCAGTTTCTGGAATGTCGACAAGCCATTTGTCGCCGCCACATGGCACGGGCAAAATCTCATTTTGCCGCCCTTTTGGCACAATTGGCGGGAGTGGCGCATCCTGGTGTCGAAGCACGGCGACGGCGAAATCGTCGACGGTGTCATGTATCATCTGGGCGTCAGCACGATCCGTGGCGCGGGTGTGCCGAAAGGCGAGGAGCGCAGTCACAAGCACAAGGGAAAAGGCGGCGCCGGTGCCCTGCGCGCCATGGTGCGCGCGCTCGGCGAGAATATTTCGATCGGTCTCACCGCCGATCTGCCGCCGGGTCCGGCGCGCCGTGCGGGGGAGGGCATCGTGATGCTGGCGCGGCTCTCGGGCAGACCCATTGTTCCCGTCGCCGCGACGACGCGTGCGCGCATCAAACTCAACAACTGGGATCGTTTCACCATCAACCTGCCTTTCTCGAAGGGGGCGCTGGTCTGGGGCGAACCGATTTATGTCGAGCGCGACGCGAGCCCCGAGCAAATCGAGGCGGTGAGACAGAAGGTAGAGGACGGCCTCAATGCGGTTGCCGCGGAAGCCGAACGGCTTGTCGGCCGCACGCCGCTCATGCAGGACGCAGAGGCGGTGGCGCGTTGAGCTCCGCGTTTCGATCATGACGTCGCTCCCGACATCTTCCGGCCTCGTCCTCTACCGCTTGATGACGCGGGCGCTGGCCCCCGTCGCCCCGATATTGCTGCGTCGCCGGATCGCGCGCGGCAAGGAAGACCCCGCCCGGCTCGACGAACGCTTCGGCTACGCTTCGCGGCAGCGGCCGACGGGACGGCTCGTTTGGTTTCATGCCGCGAGCATCGGCGAATCCCTGTCGATCTTGCCGCTTGTCGAGCGGTTGCTCGGCGTTGCATCGGACATTTCCGTTCTGGTCACGACGGGCACCGTCACGTCGGCGAAATTGATGGCTGAGCGGCTGCCGCCCCGCGCTGTTCATCAGTTCGTGCCGCTCGACCATCCCGGCTATTGTTCCCGTTTCCTCGATCATTGGCGGCCCGATCTTGCGATATGGGTCGAGTCCGAATTCTGGCCGAATCTCATTGCCGCCACACATGCACGTGGATTGCCGCTGGCGCTCGTCAATGCGCGCATAACGGAGACCTCTTTCCGGAAATGGCGCCGCGCGCCGCGCCTCATTGGCAGCCTGCTGGCGGGCTTTTCGGTGTCGATGGCGCAGGATGACGTCAGCGCCGGCCGGTTGCGCATGCTCGGCGCGCCGTCCGTGCTGTGTCTCGGCAATCTCAAACACGACGCTCCGCCGCTCTTGCATGACGCGGCCGAATTGGCCCGCCTGCGAAACGAAATCGGTCACCGGCCTGTCTGGCTCGCCAGCAATACCCATGAAGGGGAGGAACGTGCGGCTGCCGAGGCGCATCGTCGGCTCGCGCCGGCCCATCCCGGTCTCCTGACAATGATTGTGCCGCGCCATCCGGCACGTGGCGCATCCATCGCGGCGGAATGCCAATCGTTGGACCTCCGGGTTGCCCGGCGCGGCCTTGGCGACAGGATCGCTGCAACGACCGACATCTATCTTGGCGATACGCTGGGCGAGATGGGCCTCTACTACATGCTTGCGGGCATCGCCTTTGTCGGCGGCACGCTCAGCCTTGCCGGCGGACACAATCCTTTCGAAGCGGCGCGGCTCGACAGCGCATTGATCGTGGGACCGTCCGATTTCAACTTCATTGAAGCCTATGCGGCGTTTGAGGCGGCGGGTGCGATGCAGCGGATAGCGGATTCGGCAGCACTTGCGCAAGCGGTTGGCGATCTCCTCGTCGATGGCGCGATACGGCAGCGAATGGCGGCCGCCGCAAAGGCGGTGGTGAGCGCCGACAGCGGCGCATCGTCGCGCGTGCTCGCGGCGCTTTTGCCGCTGCTTCCCGTCGGGGGGAGCGGTCATGCGTGAACCGCGTTTCTGGTATCCGCCGCGCCGCGGCGCCACGCCGCTGCTGCCCTCGCGTCTGCTCGCACCGGCCGGCTGGCTCTACGGACTTGCCGGACATATCAGGCGCCGCCGCATCACACCCGAGCGCGCTGCCGTGCCTGTCATTTGCATCGGCAATCTGACAGCGGGTGGCACCGGCAAGACGCCGGTGGCGCTGACGATCGCCGAACGCCTGATTGGCGCCGGCGAGAAAGTGCATTTCCTGACGCGCGGCTATGGCGGCCGCGAGCGGGGACCCATCCGCGTCGATCCGGCGCGGCACAGCGCGGCGGATGTCGGCGACGAACCGCTTTTGCTTGCCGCCGTTGCGCCGGCATGGGTATCGGTCCGGCGGCCCGAGGGCGCCGCGGCGGCGATACGCGGCGGCGCTGAGATCATCGTCATGGATGATGGCTTCCAGAACCCGCATCTGGCCAAGGATTTCTCGATCCTGGTCGTCGACGCCGCGACAGGTGTCGGCAATGGGCGCCTGATACCGGCCGGCCCCTTGCGCGAGCGCGTCGATGACGCGCTCGAACGCGCTCATGCGATCGTCCTGAACGGCAGGGGGCATGCGGCGGATGGAATCGCGGCCAGGGCCCGGGCGCGCGGCTTGCCGGTCTTCAACGCCATCACGCGGCCGGCCTCGCCGCTCGATTTCGGCGACATGCCGCTTCTTGCCTTTGCCGGCATTGGGCGGCCGGAAAAATTCTACCGGACGCTCGCCGATCTCGGTGCCGAGGTGGCGGGCACGATCGATTTCGCAGATCACCACATGTACACCGAAAGCGACGCGCTGCGCCTTCTCGTCAGGGCGCGCGAGCGCGGCGCGCGCCTCATCACCACGGAGAAGGACGCCGCGCGCCTGGCTCATGCGCAGGCCGGAAGTGCTCGGGCGCGGCTGCGCGATGCCGCGATGCAGCTGCCCGTCCGTGCATTGATCGCCAACATCGACACGTTGATGGCACAGATAGGCGACGCGGCAAGACGCGCACGGCGCCGTCGAAGCTGATATGATTCGCCAAAGGCATGGCAAAGAAACACACCTTCACACATCTGCTGGAATACGCGGCGCTGAAGGCCTCGCTCGCTCTTTTCGGCGTGATGGGGCTTGACCGGGCCTCGACGGCCGGCGGCAGCCTGGCGCGCTTCGTTGGCCCGAAGCTCGGCGTCTCCCGGCGCGCGCGCGCCAACATCCGCCGCGCCATGCCGGAGTTGTCGCCGGAAGAGGTCGAGCGCATCGTCGTCGACATGTGGGACAATCTCGGCCGCACCATCGGCGAATATGCGCATCTGGAGCGCTTCGGGCGTCCGGAAGAACGGCACCGTATCGACGTTGTCGGCGCCGCTGCGCTGCGCGCCATGGCCGAAGCTGAATGCGGCGGCGTCATTGTGTCCGGCCACTTCGCCAATTGGGAGCTGCTGCCCGTCGTGATGCAGTTGGAAGGGCTTGAGGGTGGCGAGGTCTATCGCCATGCCAACAACCCCTTCGTCAACGAGTGGATGGTGTCGCTGCGGCAGCGCGCAACGGGCGGCGCGACGCAGATTCCCAAAGGCGGTGCGGGCGCGCGTGTCATCGTGAAGCTGATGCGCGAGGATAAATTCGTCGCCATGCTGACCGATCAGAAAATGAATGACGGCGTCGAGGCGCGCCTGTTCGGATTGCGCGCCATGACGGCGGGCGCGCCGGCGGGCCTGGCCGTGCGCTATAACGTGCCGGTTGTGCCGGTCGGTATCGAGCGTCTCGAAGGCGCGCATTTCCGCATCACCGTCTACGACCCGATCACGGCGCGCCCGAACGCCGAGCCCTTCGAGGAGACGCTCCGCATCGCGCAAGAGGTCAACGATTTCCTCGAGGCGCGCATTCGCGAGCGCCCGCATGAATGGCTCTGGCTGCACAATCGCTGGAGCTAGAGCATTTTCCGGTCAAGTGGACGCCGGTTGACCGTAGAAAATGCGACCAAACAAAGGAATCTGGAGCAGGTTGCGATCCCGTCGGAACGCAACCTGCTCTAATTCCCGCCGGTGGCGACCGCCGCGCCGTCCGGCATCGGACCGACGAGATTGACCGGATCGAGTTGGGCGCCGCGCCAGAACAGGCCCCAGTGCAGATGCGGGCCGGTCGCCCGGCCGGTCGCCCCGACGGCGCCGATGGTATCGCCGCGTGCGACCCTTTGGCCTTCCGTCACATCGACCCGGCTCATATGCATCATGACGCTGGTGACGCCATGCCCGTGGTCGAGAAAGACGAGACCGCCCTCGAAATACATGTCGGACTGGGCGAGCGTCACGATGCCGGCCTGCGGCGCGGCGATGGGCGTGCCCGTGGGCGCGGCGACGTCGACGCCGTAATGAGGCCGGCGCGGTTCGCCATTGTAGATGCGCTGCGAACCGAAGACGCCGGTAACCGGCCCGCGCGCCGGCCAGATGAAGGGCAGGGCGAACCAGCTGTCGTCGACGCGCACCGCCCGCGCCGCCGTCTTCAATTCGCGTTCCTCCGCGATCCGCGCCAGCGTCTCGGGTGGCGGCGTCACATATTTCTGCGGCAATCCGTCGATGCGCTGGATCGCCCAGTCGCGCGGCGCGACTTCGAGAACGCGCTCGATGACCGTCCCGTCGGGATAGGCGACGGCGAGGCGGGCCGTGCGGCCATGATCGCGGTCGAGGCCGAAAGCGAAAACGCCGTCTTCGTCCACGCGAAGCGCCGCGCCATCAAGCGTCGCCCGCGCGTCGGGAACCGCCATGCCGATGATCAGCGCCCCTTGCTGCAACGGACCGCGAAGTTCGAGAGCGGGATGGTGGCCGCTCTCCGCCAGCACGGGCGCGGCGAAAAACAGAGCGGCAATGAGAGCGGTCAGCCGCCTCATGTCGCCGCTTGCAGCTCGAGATAGCGCTTCAGGGATATGTCGGCGCTGGCATAGGCCTCCTGCAGATCCACGCTCCAGTAGCGCAATTCGTCGAGCGAAATGCGTGCGCCCGTCACCGCACAGATCACATAGGCCCCGGGCCGCACGACGTGAAACTCGCCATCGCCATAGACGAGCTCGGCTTCGCCCCCGCCCATTTTTTCCATTCTGTTCATGGCGCAACTATAGCCCGGGCCGGCGCGCCGATCAAAGCAGGCTCCCCTGCGGACTGTCGGGCTTGCTCTTCGGCGCGGACCGCGGCTTTTCCGGCGTGGCCGCCACAACGGTCGCGCCGAGCCTGTCATCGGCGAATTCGATCTCGAGCGGGGCGCCGGCTTTCTGGCCCTTGCCGCTGCGCAGGGGCGTGCCGGCGCCGTCGCGCACCACCGCATAGCCGCGTTTCAGGACGCCCTGATAGGAATAGCTTTCGAGCAGCTTTGCCTGTCCGTCCAGCATGCGCGCGAGATCGGTCACCCGCCGCCGTTCCGCCCGCGTCAGCCTTTCGAGCATTTGCGGCAGCGCCTTGCGTTCGTTCGCAATGCGCAATCGGATCGGCCGGTCGGCGAGGCGGCCCTCGACGCGATGCAGCATCGCGCGCTTGACCTCCGCCGCGCGCGCCAGCGCCCGCCCGAGCCGGTCGCTCGCCGCGTCGAAGCGCTGGCGCGGCAGCGCCACGATGTCGGCAAGCCGCGGCAGCCCGCGTGCCAGCCCACGCAATTCGTTGCGCGCCGCCTCGATCGTGCGCGCCTCGGCCCGCATCAGCCGCCGGGCGCGGTCCTGCACCTCGGCGATCAGATCGGCGCGCACCGGCACCGCCATTTCGGCGGCGGCCGTCGGCGTCGGCGCCCGGCGGTCGGCGGCGAAATCGATCAGCGTCGTGTCGGTCTCGTGGCCGACGGCCGAGATCAGCGGAATCGTGCTGGCCGCCGCCGCCCGCACGACGATTTCCTCGTTGAAGGACCACAGATCCTCGATCGAGCCGCCGCCCCGCGCGACGATCAGCAGATCGGGCCGCGGCACCCGGCCGCCTTTGTCGAGCCGGTTGAAGCCTTCGATGGCCGCCGCAACCTCGGCCGCCGACGTCTCGCCTTGCACCCGCACGGGCCAGACGACGACATGGCAGGGGAAGCGGTCGGAGAGGCGGTGCAGGATGTCGCGAATGACGGCGCCGGTGGGGCTCGTCACGACGCCGATGACGCCGGGCAGGAAAGGGATCGGCCGCTTGCGCTCGGGCGCGAACAGACCCTCGGCGGTGAGCTTCCGGCGGCGTTCCTCGAGAAGCGCCATCAGCGCGCCGGCGCCGGCCGGCTCCAGATGCTCGATCACGATCTGGTATTTCGAGCTTCCCGGGTAGGTGGTGAGCTTCCCCGTCGCGATCGCCTCCATGCCCTCTTCGGGCTTGAAGCGCAGCTTGCCGAAATTGCCTTTCCAGATCACCGCGTCGATGCGCGCCTTGTCGTCTTTCAGGCCGAAATAGCAATGGCCGGAGGAATGCGGACCCCGGTAGCCGGTGATTTCGCCGCGCACGCGGACATGGCCATAGGTCTCCTCCACGGTCTTTTTCAGCGCGAAGGAAATCTCGCTGACCGAGAATTCATGGATGTTGCCGGAGGCGGAGCCTTGTGTTTCCGAAGGGGCCATAAAGGGCTTTCTGGCTGGGGCGCGGGGCGGTTTGCCGTCTGTGACCCCCATGTTACAAGGAAACCCCTTCGCGCCCCACCCCCGGGACGGGGCCGGAGCCGCTTTACCCTCAAGGGATGGCAACCCATGAATATTCTCGTCATCGGCTCTGGCGGCCGGGAGCATGCGCTGTGCTGGGCGCTCCGCAAAAGCCCTCTCTGCGAGGCTCTCTACTGCGCGCCGGGCAATGGTGGCATCGCCGGGGTTGCAACCTGCACTCCCCTTTCGCCCGACGATTTCGACGCCATTATCGCCTTCTGCCGCGACAAGAACATTGGCTTCGTCGTCGTCGGGCCGGAAGACCCGCTGGTCGCCGGCCTGGTCGACCGCCTCGACGCCGAAGGGATCGCGAGTTTCGGGCCCTCGGCCGCGGCGGCGCAGCTTGAAGGCTCGAAAGGCTTCACCAAGGATCTGTGCGCCGAATGGAACATTCCGACGGCGGCCTATGGCCGCTTCCCGGAGGCGGCGTCGGCAAAGGACTTCATCCGCAAGAAGGGCGCCCCCATCGTCGTCAAGGCCGACGGGCTTGCCGCCGGCAAGGGTGTCGTCGTCGCGCTCACGGGGGCCGAAGCCGAGGCGGCCGTCGACGAAATTTTTTCGGGCCGTTTCGGCGCGGCCGGCGCCGAAGTGGTGGTTGAGGAATTTCTCGAGGGCGAGGAGGCGAGCTTCTTCGCCTTGTGCGACGGCGAGGTCGCGCTGCCGCTCGCAACCGCGCAGGACCACAAGCGCGTCTTCGATGGCGACAAGGGCCCGAACACCGGCGGCATGGGCGCCTATTCGCCGGCGCCGGTAATGACGCCGGGCCTTTGCGCGCGCGCGATGCGCGAAATCGTCGAGCCGACGGTGAAGGCGATGGCCGCGCGCGGCACGCCCTTCAAGGGGGTGCTTTATGCGGGCCTCATGCTGACGAAGGACGGCCCGAAGTTGATCGAATACAACGCCCGCTTTGGCGATCCCGAGACGCAGGTCCTGATGATGCGCCTCGATTGCGATCTGCTGCCGCTGCTGATCGCCTGCCATGAAGGCACGCTCGCCTCGGCCGGCCTGCGCTGGAAGGACGAGGCGGCGCTCACCGTCGTCATGGCCGCGAACGGCTATCCGGGTGGCTATGAAAAGAACACGGAGATACGGGGCCTCGAAGCGGCGGGCGCCATCGAAGGTATCGCGATTTTTCATGCCGGCACGAAGGCCGAAGGCGGAAAGATCCTCGCCACCGGTGGCCGCGTCCTCAACGTCACCGCCACCGGCGCGACTGTCGCCGAAGCGCAGGCCCGCGCCTACCGCGCCGTGGCGAAGATCGACTGGCCGGAAGGCTTCTGCCGCCGCGACATCGGTTACCGCGCCATCGAGCGCGAAAAGCAGAACGCGTGAGGCAATGAGGGCAA